>NZ_JBGFFE010000007.1:0-121138 GCF_041224415.1 Clostridium lapidicellarium
ATGCCTGAATAAAACAGTCTCACCACCTAGTTTGTATTCTGTATCCCCTTTCCCTATAGTTATTGTCTTCATAAGTGGTGCTGTAGCCTCTGACAATTTTTCTATTGATTCCTTGCTCATATGAGGACATTTGCTTATTTCCGCCGCTCCAGATGCCACTTTCATTGAAAAAGCCAGGCAGGTTGGAAATCCGCAGTCCTTACAATTTTTTTTCGGTGTTAATTTAAATATACCTAATCCTGTTAAAGCCATTTTGAATCCCCCTTAATTTAAATACTAGTATAATTTTTTATTATCCCAACAGTTCACTGATAAAGCTTCTCATTACTTCCACGGATTTAGGATGGCGAAGTATTATTGCATTACTTCCGGAAGCCAGTACTCCTGCAGCGGCTGCAACTTCCATGGAGATTCCCCTGTCTTCCTGATTTCCCCACTCCGGAGCTTCTTCTTCAGGTTCCACAGATTCTTTTGATTTCCATGTTTCAGAAGAAACCGGAGATATAATTGGAATCTGAAGGGTTTTATCATTTTGAGTCAAGGCTGCAAGTTTCACCCTGTCCAAAGTTGATATAACATATTCATAACCATATCCACCTGCCGAACATCCTACATTATCTACAACATTTTCATTTCCTATTCCAAGCTGATTTATCAAAATATTGATCTGTTTTGCCAAATTTATATCCACTGAAGATTCAGCTACAACCTTGTTATTATAAGCCAGAACACCAGCGGCAGCGACGGTTTTATAATTGTCCTCTACTGCTGACATCAAAAGTACATTGTGCCCTTCAGCAGCCTGGGCAATTTTTTCAAATAGCTTGGCATCTTTTTCGTGATTTCCCGTACCCGCAACCAAAAGTGGAGTCTTTATAGCTTCAACCACTGCTTTGACCTTTTCTGCACAATCTTCAGGTGACGAATCCTTACCATTGGGATCCGCACTTACAAGTCTCAGGCATATGAAATCCGGACTATATTTTTTCTCAACAAACTGCGCCCATTTTACAGTATCATTTGAAACGTCTTTGTATAACTCCTTTAATGTATTTGTCCAGCCTTCCGGGTAAACATCTGAAATTTCCATACCAATTTTGGGTGTATTTCCCGTATTTCCGTCAAAGCTATAAAATGGAAGTACCGACTCTCCTCCAAGTTTTACAGCTTTCTCTCCAGTGCCAATTTCAACTTCACCAATTTTCCCTGTATATTTCTGTATTGGTTTTTTAAACATAATGCTGCCTCCTTAGTTACTTTTAAATTCAATTTTCGATAATATTTCATTTATTGCCTTTCTGCAGGATGAATCCTCCGGCAAATCCACCAGGGCTTTACCATCTGAATCATAGTCATATACCATCTGATCCATAGGCACAACTCCTATCAAATTCAGTTCCTGTTTTTTTATTTCCTCTTTTATGCCGGAATTTAACTTACCCTCTGGTGCCCTGTTCACTATGAGAAAAATCTGACCAACTTTCAAATTCAATTCAAGAGCCAGACGTTTTATTCTACCCACAGCCTGAATGCCCCTCCTCGAACAGTCACTTATTAGAAGCAGGGCATCAATAGGATCTATGAGCTTTCTGCTCAAATGCTCCATTCCAGCCTCATTGTCAACCACTATATAATCATAATTGCCTGAGAGCAGATCCACTTCTGCTTTAAGTATCCCGTTAACATAGCAATAACATCCAGGGCCCTGGGATCTTCCCATAACAATAAGATCATATCCGTCACCTTCAGTTATTGAAGTATTCAATTTGTACTTCAAATAATCTGCTTTTCTCATTCCTCCAGGGAAACTGTCTCCTGAAAGTGACTTGCGATTCACATCTTCTTTTATTTCTCCTATAGTTTCTTCGATTTCTGTTCCGAGCACTTCATTTAAATTGGAATTGGCATCGGCATCAACAGCTAAAATGGAGCCCATATTCTTCCTTATCAAATAATCTATCAAAAGACCCGTCAAAGTAGTTTTACCTGTGCCTCCCTTACCTGCTACAGCTATTTTATATCCCATAGTACAACCTCCTCATATCGTTATGGTAAAGATTATTTACAACTTACTTAATGGCATTAATACACTGGCCATGGACATCATGGAGTGCCTCCATTATTCCCTCTGAAAGCGTCGGATGAGGGTGGATAACCTCTCCCACTTGTTCTGCAGTGAGCCCAAGTTCACAGGCTACAGCAAGTTCACCAATCATATCCGTGGCACGCTCTCCTACTATTGCAGCCCCCACAATAACATCCTTCTCATCTGTTATCACTTTTACAAATCCCTGAAATTTGCCCATTGCCTGAGCTTTCCCAAGACTTCTAAAATCAAATTTGCCAACCTTGTAGTCCATTCCCCTTTTCTTTGCTTCACTTTCTTTAATTCCTACAGACGCAATTTCGGGTTCTACAAATATACAGCTTGGTACAGCTTTATAACTCATCTTTTTCCTCTTATCCAAAAGAGCATTGTAGACAGCTACTACACCTTCTCTGGAAGCTACATGTGCAAGAGCCGGGCTTGGTATCAGGTCAC
Organism: Clostridium lapidicellarium; assembly: GCF_041224415.1. Lineage (NCBI taxonomy): Bacteria > Bacillati > Bacillota > Clostridia > Eubacteriales > Clostridiaceae > Clostridium > Clostridium lapidicellarium. The sequence goes on from NZ_JBGFFE010000007.1 coordinate 2,543, forward strand.
CTACAGCATAAATACCCTCTATGTTGGTTTCCAGATATTCATTTACAATTACCCTGCCCTTTTTGTCAGTCTTAATTCCAACATTTTCTAGTCCCAATTTATCAGTATAAGCCCTCCTGCCAACAGCCACCAACATGGTCTCTGCTTCCAAAATCTTTCCGCTTTTTAATTCAGCAGTTACCCCGTTTTCTTTAACTTCCACACTGGATATGCCGTCTCCTACAAAATATTTTATTTTGTTCCGTTTAAAAGATCTCTGCAGCTGCTTTGCCACATCTTCATCTTCAAGAGGAGCCAGGTGGGGCAACATTTCAACTACTTTGACTTCAGTCCCCATACTGTGGAGGAAATACCCAATTTCACATCCTATTGGTCCCCCTCCTACTAAAATCATGGATTTAGGAAGTTTATTTAAATTTAACACCTCATCAGAAGTTATAACTTTTTTACCATCATATTTAAAAAACTTGGGTGTAACAGGCACGGATCCGGCTGCAAGTACAATTTTATCTCCACATACAATTTCCTTGGATCCATCTTCCCTTGTCACTTCTATGTTTCTGCTGTTTAGAAGTTTTCCACTCCCTTTTATAATTTTTACTCCCCTATATTTAAATATTGCCTCTATTCCCTTGACTAGTTGAGATACAATCTTATTTTTTCTCTTCATGATAAAATCGAAATCGACTTTTGCCTCTCCGCCAAGGTTGATTCCAAATTTAGATGAATTCTTTGACATTTCCAGCACATCCGAGCAGGCAAGCAATGCCTTAGTGGGGATACATCCGACATTCAGGCAGGTGCCCCCCACACATTTTTCTTCAATTACGGTTACATCTGCTCCCAAAATAGCAGCCTGAACAGCAGCTACATATCCGCCGGGTCCTCCCCCAATCACAACTAATTTCATTACAATCGCCCCTTTTTTTATAATCCTGCTTCGTCCAATATCAAAGGTACATTTTCCTCTGCACCAATGGCCATTATATGAACTCCGTCAAATAATCTTTCTTCCTTAATCATCCTTATAAATTCTCCGGCTATTTTTATTCCCTCTTTAGTTTTGTCCTCGGCATTTTTTATTCTGTCAATAAGTTCGTCGGGTACAAATATGCCTGGTACATTTTTATTCATATATCTGGCCATGCCTGCAGACTTCAAAGGTACTATGCCAATCATGATCTTTGCATCCAGATCTTTGGTCTTCTCTTTGAATTCTTTTAAAGTATCTATGTCATAAACAGCTTGAGTTTGAAAAAATTTAGCTCCGGCTTTGATTTTCTTCCTCATTTTAATAATCTGAAGCTCTAAGGGCTCATACTTGGGGGTGACACAAGCTCCCAGATAGAATTTGGGGATTCCACTTAACCCATTTCCGCTCATGTCCTTCCCTGCAGCTAAAGTGCTAGCCACCTGCAATATTCCAACGCTGTCAAGATCATAAACCGGCTTTGCCCCAGGATGATCCCCCACCCCGGTGTAATCTCCCGTAAGTGCCAAAACATTTTCTATTCCAAAAATACCTGCAGATAAGAGTTCCCCCTGAATTGCTATCCTGTTCCTGTCTCTTCCCGTTATCTGAAGCACAGGCTCCAGTCCTTCATCTTTTAGGATCTTACAGGTGGCAAGGGATGTAGCTTTCAATGTAGCAGATTGAAAATCTGTAACATTTACCGCATGAACCCTTCCCTTCACCTTATTGGCACACTCGATCAGGTGAGAGAGATCTGTTCCCTTGGGAGGTGCCATCTCGGCCGTAACTGCAAAATTACCTTTTTCAAAAGCTTCTTTCAGCAAGCTCATTTTTTTAAATCCCCCTTTTGACTATTACTTATTCCTCAGATTTATTTTACCAGGGTGCGAATTCACTTGATAATCTCTGGGTTCTCTCAACTTTTCCAGATTATCAAGTTGTCCTAATTCTTTCAATCTATTGTAAATCAATATCCATGCACAATCATTTTCGGGGTTAACTTCACATTTACCGTCCTTTGCCCCACCACAGGGTCCATTTAAAAGTCCCTTCGCACATTTAGTAATAGGACAAATCCCCCCGGTCCATCCAAGCTGGCAGTTTCCACAGGCCCTGCAGGCTTCAGAATACTTTCCTATTCTTTCCACTTCACCTATAAACATGGTATTGTTTCCTGGATAAACTGGAATATCAACCAATTTGGCTACAGTCTGTGTTCCATCCCCACAGGACAGGGACAGAACCGCATCTGTCTCTTTCAGCTCAGATCTTAACGATTTCAAATCCCTTTTTGTTTTCAAAAAATTACAGGCAGGATCAAGTATTTTATAACCTAGAACTTTTTTACCGTTTTCCTCCAGTTTGGCTTTCATTTTCAGCACTTCCTCCTCCCCGCCTACTTTACAGGTGGTAGCACACAGGGAGCATCCAGTAATCACCACTTTTTTGCTGTCCTCAAGACATTCCAGTAATTCCTCAAAAGGTTTCTTTTCCGAAATAATCATATTTTATACCTCCATTTAACCAAAGGTCTATAGGTTATTTTGCAGTTTGCAGGCTTTTACAATATGCTGTGCCAATATGGAAGAAGTTACCGAACCAACCCCTGCCGGCACGGGCGTAATCATCGAAGTTTTTGGCTGACAGTCTTCAGTGTTCACATCTCCGCAGATCCTTCCATTTTCATCTATATTTATACCGACGTCTACGACCACAGCACCGTCTTTTACATATTTCGAATCTATCATTTTGGCTCTTCCTATAGCCACCACAAGTATATCCGCTTCCGAACAAATCTTCGGCATATCCACAGTTTTGGAATGACATATTGTAACTGTAGCATTTTTATTTAAGAGAAGCATGGCCATCGGCTTTCCGACTATCATGGATCTACCTATTATAACCGCACGCTTCCCCTGCACAGGTATTTTATAATGCTTCAATATCTCTATAACAGCAGAGGGAGTACAGGGAGCAAACCCCGTTTTATCCTTTTCCATCACTTTTGCAACATTCACGGGGCTGAAACAGTCCACGTCCTTTTCAGGTGCAATTATATATTTTATAACATTCTCATCCAGCTGCCCCGGAAAAGGCCTGAACACCATTACCCCATTTACACTTTTATCTTCATTTATCTTCTTCAACTCATCAACAAACCTATCCTGTGTCACATCCTCGGGTAATTCTTTAACAGCTGCTTCTATCCCAATTTTACTGCATCTTTTTAAAGCTCCTCTTTCATAAGCAAGGTCACTTCCGTTTGCCCCAACTCTCACCAACGTAAGCTTTGGGGTAATACCCTTTACCTTCAAATTTTCAACTTCTTTAGTTAAAGTTTGACTTATAGCATCCGCCACAGGTTTACCTTTAATTATCTGACCCATACTTATAATCTCCTTCACATTTAAAATTGGCTTTTACAAAGTTTACTTAAAACCTTCTTGTACACTCTGTCAGCAACTTCAATACCATCCTCAACCAAAGGTTCTGTTTCCAATTTTATTTTTCTTACATACTCTTCATCTTTAATGGAATTTATGTTTATTATCACATTGAGCTGAGCTCCGATAATAGCAGCCTTAAGACACTGAACTCCAACACCCACATCACTTATGGCAAGTTTTGAACAATTGTCTACAAGTGCCTCATGAAGTTTAATTGCCTCATAAGCTTTCTTTAAAATATTCACCGGGACAGTGCAAGCTTTCTTTAGACATTTTTCCAAGGTTTCAAATTTCAATCTTTTTTCCTCTTCAGTTTCTTTAGGCATTCCATAGGCTTTGGAAAGCGGCAGAAAACATTCTGCATCTTCATCAACCAGTTCTAAAAGTTCCTTCTGCAGGCAAGCTGCCCTTTTTAATATTCCCCTTATTTTTTCATCATACTGGGCATATTTTTTCTTGCCTATAGTGAGGTTGCACACCATACTCCCCAGTGCCATACCTATGGATCCTACAATTGCAGAAGCCCCGCCCCCACCTGGTGCAGCTGCTTTAGAAGCCAGAACTCCCACAAAATTCCCACAAGTTTCATCTGCCAATTTCATATATCACTCCCCCTAAAATGTTCTAGAAAAGTCCACTTATCACTCCATTTTCATCCACATCTATCTTTTCGGCTGCTGGAACAGTAGGAAGTCCTGGCATCTTCATTATTGAGCCAGTTATTGCAACTACAAAACCTGCTCCTGCTGAAACTGTAACCTCTCTTACCGTAATTTTAAATCCTGTAGGCCTTCCAAGTTTATCTTTATCATCTGTCAGAGAGTATTGAGTCTTGGCTATACAAACCGGTGTCTTCCCAAACCCCAATTTTTCCAGTTCGTCAATTTGCTTGTTTGCCTGAGCTGTAAAGACTGCATCATCGGCACCATATATTTTCTGTGCTATAATTCTTATCTTGTCCCTAATCGGCAGCTTTTCGTCATAGGCAAATTCAAAATTATTTTTGCCGTTTTCTATAAGGTTCAATACTTCTTTTGCAACTTCTATTCCGCCTTCTCCGCCTTTTGCCCATACTTCCGACAGCTTTACATTAACTCCCAGCTCTTTGCACTTATCCTCCACCAACTTGAGTTCAGCTTTGGTATCTGTAGGAAATGCATTTAGTGCTACAACTGCCGGTAATTTGAATACTTTAGTTATATTTTCCACATGCTTCAGCAGGTTGGGAATTCCTTTTTCAAGAGCCTCGAGGTTTTCACTGTCCAGCTGTGTCTTTGGAACTCCACCGTTATATTTCAGCGCCCTCACTGTAGCGACTATTATAACGGCATCCGGTTTCAATCCACCCATTCTGCATTTGATATCCAGGAATTTTTCAGCGCCAAGGTCAGCACCAAATCCTGCCTCCGTAATTACATAATCACCAAGATGCAGTGCCATTCTCGTTGCCATTATGGAATTACACCCGTGGGCTATATTTGCAAAAGGTCCGCCATGTACAAAAGCAGGAGTTCCTTCAAGAGTTTGTACCAAATTTGGTTTCAGTGCATCTTTAAGGAGTGCCGCCATGGCTCCTTCAGCTTTTAAATCATGGGCTGTCACAGGCTTCCCATCTCTTGTATAGCCAACTACTATTCTCGCGAGTCTGGCTTTTAAATCTTTTATGTCACTTGCCAGACAGAATATTGCCATGATTTCCGAGGCAACAGTTATGTCAAACCCGTCTTCTCTCGGTGTACCGTTGGCTTTTCCACCCAATCCATCTACTACAAATCTAAGCTGCCTGTCATTCATGTCAACACATCTTCTCCACGTAATCCTCCTGGGATCTATATTGAGAGAATTGCCATGATAAATATGATTGTCTATCATAGCGGCCAGCAGATTATTTGCAGCGGTCATGGCATGTATATCTCCTGTAAAATGCAGATTTATATCTTCCATTGGAACAACCTGGGCATAACCGCCTCCCGCAGCTCCTCCTTTTATTCCAAACACAGGTCCCATAGATGGTTCTCTAAGAGCAACAATCACTGATTTATTAAGCTTTGCAAGTGCGTCTGCCACTCCTATCGACGTAGTGGTCTTTCCCTCTCCGGCAGGCGTAGGGTTTATAGCTGTACACAGTATGAGTTTTCCCTTTTTGCTGGGCGTGGTTTTTAATAAATTGTAATCCACTTTTGCCTTATATTTTCCATATAACTCAATATCATCTTCAGAAATACCAATTTTCTTTGCAATATCCTGTATATTCTCCATTTTACATTCCTGAGCTATTTCAAGGTCTGATTTATAAGCCATTATTATACCTCCATCTCCAATTTTTCTTTTATTTTTTTTATCTCCTCTACAGTTTTATTGTCAGAATCATAGGGAGATTTATTAACTCTGTCGGAATTTCCCACAGCACCACTATAGTGTATAAACCCAAGGCATTCTTTTTCATCTATATTTTGAAGTACAAACTCTTCATCCTCACTGTCTTTAATTTTATTGGCCACCACAAATATCTTTTCAATACCTATGTCTCCCGCCAATTTTCTTACATGTTTAAAAGTTTGTATACTCCTTATACCAGGCTCCACGACAACAATAAATACATCTACACCTTGAGCTGTTCCCCTTCCTAAATGTTCAATTCCCGCTTCCATGTCCATTATTACAATGTCCTTATTTTGAAGCAATAAGTGAGAAGTCAATTTCTTCAGCAAAACATTTTCCGGGCAGAAACACCCCGTACCGCCGGTGTTAACCGTTCCCATTGTCAAAAGTCTAACACCATTATATTCTCTGCAGTATCTCTCCGGTATATCATCCACTTTAGGATTTAATTTAAACATTTTTCCAAAAGTTCCCGGTATAGATTTAGTTCTTTCAGCTACCAGCTTTTTCATTTCTGAAATCGGCACGATTTTTTTAGTTATCTCAGGGGGAAATCCTAAAGCCAGCGCTAAATTGGGATCAGGATCTGCATCCACAGCTAAAACCTTATACCCTTCTGATGCATATATTCTGCTTATCACTGCTGCAAGCGTAGTTTTTCCCACACCACCTTTACCCGTTATAGCCATCTTCATTTTCACCTATAATCCCCCTCTTTCCTTGATATATGCTTTTATCAAAGTGATACGTCAATATATTATGTATCACTTTGATAACATATTTTGTATCATTTTAATAATTCATAAAATTAAAACCCACTAGTATCCTGTTTCAGACACTGGCATATTAGTTGCTTGTATTTTAAACCTAAATTCCTATTTTTTTGCGTTTTTCATTCATCCTGCTGAGAATTTGTTCAACTGCCTTTTTAGGATCGGTTTCTATAAAAAATTTAGCTCCAACCCAATCCTCAATTTTGTTGGTAAGGATATCCACAACTTCCGGTCCGCCCGTTACTGGAGGAACCACACCCAACCAGACATCAATGCCAGAACTTACTACATAGGTAGCTATTGCTACAGCCTTTTCCGACATCCACTCCGGTGCTACACCTACAACTGGAAGATCATTCAAATCAGACCCCAGCTGATTTGCCACTCTTCCAACCAAATCCAATATACGACTTATATCTACACAAGAGCCCATATGAAGGACAGGTGGTATATCTACAAGTTTACATACAGTAGCTAGTCCAGGTCCAGCATACTTTACTGCTTCTTTTTGTAATAACCCGTATTTTGCCGCCGCCTGGGCTGCACATCCCGTAACAACTACAATAACATCATTTGCTATCAAACCTTTTATAGTTTCAATGTGATTATAATCTTGAATCGTTTTAGGGTTATTGCATCCAACCACAGCTGCAGCTCCCCTTAACACACCGGATGTTATAACATCTGCCAGAGGTTTTACAGTTTGCATTGGCCCTATCTCGGTGTTCACAACTTTGTCCAATTTATTTAGAATTTCTTCTACACTGTATCCTACAATTGCATTTGATTTTAACTGAGGAATCATTACTTTACTCTGATCTCTATTTTTAAAATTCAATATTGCTTCTTTTAAAATCTTTTTGGCTGAATCCAGTGGACTTTCTTCATCCAATTCGATATAAATTGAATCTTCAATGTGCGCCTTTGGTGAAGTTGTTATAAACTTAGTATGGTAGGACTGCGATAATTTTGCAAGTGCCGGCATTATACATTGTACATCTACTATCAACGCGTCTACCGCACCTGTAACAACTGCCAATTCCTGCTGCATGAAATTTCCCGCTATTTTAATACCATGTCTCATGGAAATTTCATTTCCGGTACAGCACATTCCACAAAGATTTATACCATCGGCACCTACCGATTTAGCCAAATCTATCAGTTCCGGATCAGAAGCTGCTTGTACTATTGATTCTGAAAGGATTGGCTCATGTCCATGCAAAACTACATTTACTGAATTTTTTTCAAGTACCCCAAGATTAGCCTCTGTATCCACAGAATGTGGCGTTCCATACATTATATCGCTAAATTCCGTACCCATATAAGAGCCAAGCCATCCATCCGCCAGTGAACATCTCATAGACATCTTAATCATATTCTCCGCATCTGCATTGCATCCCATGTGAGTTGAGTGCATAATTGCCGTTACTTCCCTGTCAATCGCCCTCGGATATACGCCAAGTTTCTTCCAGATTTCCTTTCTCTTTTCCGGAAGTGAAGGTGGTAAATTTACCTCTCCAAGTTGTCTTCCAAAATCATGAAGTCCCTCTTTAGCCACATCATGTGCTATATCGTACTTATTTCTTCCCTCGGTTTCAACATTGAACCTATCCGCAGATTTTTTTAATTTTTCTTCATCTTTTATCTTTATATTTCCGTCTTCCCTGGTACGATATAAAGCAAGAGCTATACTTCTACCATGATCTGAATGAGCTGCCGTACCTGCTGCAACCATCCTTGCAAAATTTCTGGACACTATGACATCTGCCGTAGCTCCACATATCCCCCTTGAAACTCCTTTTCCAGGTACAGGACTCACCCTACAGGGTCCCATAGCACAATTTCTACAACAGACTCCTGCTGAACCAAACCCGCAGGGTACCTTGAGTGCCGATTTTCTATCCCAAGCCGTTTCTACCTTATCATTTTTGGCTTTTTCAAGCAATTCCAATGTAGCCTTGTCAATTGAGATAGCAGTTTTTTCCATATTAATAATTCCCTCCTTCTTAAAACAACTGCCTTATAACAGCAGTCATTTTTAAGTTAACTTAAATTACCTAATGCCCAACATCATATTCATAAAATAATTGTATTTAAATACAACTATAGATATAACTTAATGTTAAAAAATAAACATATAATTTAAATGAATTTAATTAATATTTAGAAATTAATTATTAAAATTTATCTTTGCTCAATTCTAAAATAGATATATAAAAATTTATCAATAAGATAAGCACTAAAAACTTTTTATCACTTCTTACATATATACTAACATAATATCAATTGATATGAAAAGGTTTTTTTATAAAATTATTTGTTAACATTTTTTAATAAATGCATCCAAAATATTTAAATATTTTGATTATATAGAAAATTCAGTAGAAAAAATAAGATTTACTTAGCATCAATTATATTTAAATGTAATATTTTACAAGATATAAGTATATTACTTTGGTATATATTTAACAATTATTAATGCATATTTACTATTATATTAAATAAAATAGTATTTATTTTCAGGTTAAAATTTGTAAGCTTTTAAGCAAGTCCCTGTAACCAAAGACTATATAATTCCATATATTATAATTAACCAAACCTTTAAATTGACAATTTTTTTATTACAACGGAATAATACTCTAAAATGAGGAGGCAATATTATGGCTATTTTTAAAGCTTATCCAACTGATGATGTATATATATCAGAGTTTTTTCCAAACACAAACTTCATATCATCACCGGTTTTATATAGTGGGGAATACACCCAGTACAACGGATGTCCAGATGCTTATGCAAGTTTACTGAAATTCAGTATTAAAAGCTCAATACCATATGGATCTGTAATATCAAAAGCCTATCTATATATTTACGTAAACAGGAAAAATAAACTTGACTGTAAATATCCATGCCAATCCATAACGGTCTATAATAATTTAAATAATTTTAGCGGAAACACAGCTACATGGAACAATGCACCAGATATTTCCATAACTCCTTATAAAAAAACAGTATCAGATGCAGATGTTGGAAAATTTATAAAAATAGAAATAACAAACTTAGTAATTGGCTGGTATAATAATTATCTTTCAAATAACGGCATAACTTTAGTTGGAATGGAAAATATCGTGGACAGTTTAATTGGATACGATAGTAGTAGGACTCCTAATTCGCCCTATTTATCAATAGAATATAACTGCAATTCAAGACATCCAGATCATAATAAGCCTTGTCCTCCAAATCATAAATGTAAACCTGGCCCTCCCGGTCCTCAGGGTCCTAAAGGTCCCCAAGGCGATCCTGGATGCCCTGGCCCTCAGGGCCCTCAAGGCAAACCTGGTTGTCCCGGCCCTCAGGGTCCTCAAGGTCCTCAAGGTGATCCTGGATGTCCTGGCCCTCAGGGTCCTCAAGGCAGACCTGGTTGTCCCGGCCCTCAAGGTTCTCAAGGTCCCAAAGGTGATCCCGGTTGCCCTGGACCTCCTGGACCTCAGGGTCCCAAAGGATGCAAAGGCGATCCAGGCTGTCCCGGCCCTCAAGGCCCTAAAGGATGCAAAGGCGATCCCGGTTGCCCTGGACCTCAAGGCCCTAAAGGATGCAAAGGCGATCCAGGCTGTCCTGGACCTCAGGGTCCTAAAGGCGAAAAAGGTGATCCCGGCTGCCCTGGACCTCAAGGTCCTAAAGGATGCAAAGGTGATCCCGGCTGTCCCGGCCCTCAGGGTCCTAAAGGATGCAAAGGTGATCCAGGCTGTCCCGGCCCTCAAGGTCCCAAAGGTAAAAAAGGTGATCCAGGAGCTCAAGGCCCTCAAGGTGAAAAGGGTGACCCAGGTGCCCAAGGTCCTCAAGGCGAAAAAGGCGATCCCGGCTGTCCCGGCCCTCAGGGTCCTCAAGGCAAATCCGGTTGTCCCGGCCCTCAAGGCCCACAAGGCAAGCCCGGTTGTCCCGGCCCTCAAGGTCCTAAAGGCGACCCCGGCTGTCCCGGTCCTCAGGGTCCTCAAGGCAAACCTGGTTGTCCCGGCCCTCAAGGCCCACAAGGCAAGCCCGGTTGTCCCGGCCCTCAAGGTCCTAAAGGCGACCCCGGCTGTCCCGGTCCTCAGGGTCCTCAAGGCAAACCTGGTTGTCCCGGCCCTCAAGGCCCACAAGGCAAGCCCGGTTGTCCCGGCCCTCAAGGTCCTAAAGGCGACCCCGGCTGTCCCGGCCCTCAAGGCCCACAAGGCAGACCTGGTTGTCCCGGCCCTCAGGGTCCACAGGGCAGACCCGGTTGTCCCGGCCCTCCTGGACCTCAAGGCCCTAAAGGTAATCCCGGACATGGTTCCATAATACCTTTTGCATCAAACGATCCTATTACACTAACTTCCTTTCCAAATGGAACAACTAATACGGTAAGTATAATAGGATTCGGAAACTCAATCAACGATATTAATATCTATGAAGGCAAAATTTATCTCGGTGGAATTCAAAATATAGCTTTCTCTATTCCGAGAAATGGAACTATAACCTCAATATCAGCATATTTCAGCACCAGCAATTCATTCTCATTAGGAGATGGTTCTGCAACTATTAAAGTACAACTATACAGCTCGGATACTCCGGATAACAGTTTTGAACCAATTCCAGGTGCTAGTGTGATACTGCCGCCTTTGGCTGGACAAATCGTCGATATTGATACCATTACAAATAACCTCAGTACTAATTTGAATATACCGGTTCATGCACAAACCCGTTTATTAATGGTATTTTCTATAACAACATCTGATATTTTCTGCAGCAGTATAATAGAAGGCTATGCAAGTGCAGGTATTACTATAGAATAAAATAACATTCTTAGAATTATAAATCCACTTTTAATATTCAGGGAAGTTTGTTTCATTCAAGCTTCCCTTCAATTCTCAAATTTTTCAATAGTCATTATTATAAATATATAATTTCTATTCTCTCTTTTTGAACAATTTTGTTATAAGCGATTGGCTTTTCCTAATTTCCAATTGATTTTTAAGCTTTTCATTTTCTTCAAGTAAATAATCCACTTTTTCTTTTAACAGTTTATTATTTTTTTCCTTTTCCTCTAACCTATTCTGAACATTTTCCGTAATAATTTGCTGGCTTGAAAATTGTTCTTTAACTTCGTTCATCTGCTTTTCAATATTTTTTTTAACTTCCATAAAAAAATTTAAATTTTCCTCTAGTCTTCTTTTCTGCTGAACAATTTTAGAAAACTTATCTTTATATTCATCTGCAGCATATTTTTTCTTTTGTAGATACATGCTAAATGAATCAATTTTTTCTTTAAGAACAATATTCTCACGGCAAATATTCTTAAACTTTTCTTTTATCTCTTCAATACTTTCATTTTCTTCATCAATATTTAACTTCTTATTGTAATGTTTTTCTAATAAATTTATATTGTTTTCTGCCAGATCTGAAGGTGAAAAAATAAGCAGTCCATTTTCTTCTATTCCATAAACCTTATATGGATACCTGCTTTTCCCAATATCAATAAAATTATATACTCTAACTGTATTCTCCGGCTTCTTACTAAAAAGAACTTTACGACTCCATTTCCCAAAACTATAACTTGAGCAAAATAGATCGTTGTTTTCCTGCCAGCAGGCAAAAAGATCATTATCTTTATAAAATATAATTGGTTCAATAGGTTCCATGTTACTTTTATAGATTTCATATTTTTTCATATAAATATCGCTTTCAACACAAACATGTTCAAGCAAATACACAGATCCTTCTTTAGTTTTATTAATTATATTGAATATATTGGAACTGCTCACTGCTTTGAACAGTACATTATCCCCCTGCAGTCCATAAAGCCTTCTATCAGAAGTCCACAAACCATTTTCATATTCACAATAAGACAGTGATATTTCATCGCCGCTATCAGAGAGAAAAAAGACATAAATGCAATCATAATCTTTTACTTCAACCTCATAGTATTTCTTTATTTTATCTGACAGAACTATATTTTGAATAGTGTAAAACCTTATTTCCTTTCCGTCCCATATGTAATGTTTTAAAATTCCGCGTTTACTGCCGTCAGATACTTTAAGTAGATAAAAGAAATTCAATTTGCCCTTTAGAATCACTGCTTTTAATTCTTCAATTTTAAATTGACTGCTATCTATATAATAAAGTAATTTACCAAACCATTTGCCATTTTTCATAGTACAATATCTCATTTCATACTTTTTATTGACATATATGATGTGAATTCTATCATCTTCAATACAAACAGCAAATTCAACCACTTCCATATCAATAGATTTCTCTTTTGTCCATTTCCCCTGATCTTCCATTAACTTATACACCAATGTACCGGTATCATTCAAATAAATTTTCCATAAATCATTATCGATATTAAATATCCACGGATATACATTTGCCATAATATCTTTCACCCCTTTAAATTATATTTTTATTAATATAATTTATAACTTATACAATTTACATTTTATAAAATTTTGCTAAATATATTATGTTTGTATATCACAACTATGGTATTCAAACATAATATATAATGAAGTATTAAATATTGTCCCACACCGTCCAATGAGCTATTTATAAGAAAAACATAAAAAACCAATGGTAAAAAATTAGACAAACAAATGCCTACGGTATACCGCGGACAGTTAAATTATAATTTTTAAAGGAGGAAAATCTATGTCCATAAATTTTAATAAATTTGTGCCCCGTCCAGGTCTTGTAAACAAACAAGGGCATTTACCAGATCCTTCCGAACTAGTTTGTGTGGAAGTACCTAAAGTATTCGATCAATGTTTGATCAAAAGGTGTATTTCCTATTGTGAAGGTCCTGATACAGATACAACAGATTATGAATTGAGAAGCAACCCATTGGATAATCCAAAAATATACATTGGCTGTAGAGATTTTAAAATTACATTGACATCAATAGAAAAAATACCTCTATCCTGTGAAAACGGCTATAAAAAATTAATTATCAATTACACTATTTCATTTTATGCAGATTATATAGACTGTAATGCAGTAAACAGGTGTGAATTATTTGAAATCAACAGGCAGGATGTAATTGGCAAATTTTACTGCCCCAATTCATTATCCAAGGTGACAGATACTTTAACTTCCAAAAACTCAAAAAATAATGACGAAAACATTATAAAACTTGAAATGGTGGCCGATGCACTTCAGGCCGTATTACATGAAGACGAAAATAAATGTAAAGTTCTGGATATTACTTTGGGATATTATATAATTGTAAAATGCGAACTTATAGTCCAATTGCTCATGCCAGCTTATGACTATTGTCCTGTTCCCAAAGAACCTTGTGAACCTGAACCCGAGGAAAATGTATGTGATAAATTCAATAGAGAACCAGTACCAAAATTTTATCCAGATCAAAATTTAACTCCGCTATTCCCCGATTGTGATCCGGATTGTGAAGATGATTGCAGACCAAATTCTACAGAAAACAATGGACATACCAATTAATTGCATCCAGTAAATTCTTTATTTTAATAGAGAGGCATATTAGTCAAATTGCTTTTGTATGCTTCTCTATTAAATACATATTTCGGAGAAATCTAAGAATCACTTGGTCCTTCTAAGGTGACAACATATTTTTTATACCTGCAGGGTTCAATTGAAGATATATTATCTATATTCACAACTACCCCATTATTATTCCTGCAATCTTGAACTTTTAAAAACCTATTTTCTATAATATCAGGGCTCGATATAATCTGCTGTGGATTTTCATTTACAATATATTCGGTACCGCTGTTCATAATTATCTTAAAATTACACATCATATAACTTTCCTTTCCATCACCTATTCTAAATATAATATTTCCATAAAACCAGCTATTTATAAGTAATACAGCGAAGTATTTTATATAACATATTTGATTCCAACTGCCCAGGTGCAGAGGCAGCTTTAGCTGAACCAAAGGTAACTGCCGATCCAAAAATCTCACCCGATATACGGGTGATAACTCCCAATGGTCCCATGGATATGGCAATAACCGGAGTCTCATTGTGGTAACATGCCATTTCATCAGTAGAAGACAATAAAGCAAGTACATCTTTTGCACTGTGTGGCATTACTGCAACCTTGGGTAAATCAGCACCCAACTGCTGCATTTTACACATTTTATATACTAGCTCATTCTTTGTAGGTGTCCTTTTAAAATCATGACTGGATATAATAACCTTGACCCCATATTGATGTAAGTCATTCACAATTTTCCTAACCAGTCCAGTATCTCCGATAGACAATTCAACGTCGGCAATATCAATATTTCCAGTAGCTGCAGCAGTTTTTATAAGTTCTTCGTAATATTTTATTGTGATTTTCTTTTTTCCGCCTTCCCTCTCAGTTCTAAAAGTAAAAATCAAAGGAATATTGCCCAAAACTTTCCTGGCCTCTGCAAGGACTCTTTTCATTTTTTGAATATCATACACATCTTCATAATAGTCAATTCTCCATTCTGCCAAATCCATATTGATTGTCTTTAAATACAATATTTCCTCAATAATATCTTTATCGCTGGAACCCATAAAAGGTACTGCAATTTTGGGGATTCCATCTCCCAATTCTATGTCTCTCACTTGTACTATATTCTTCATTTTTCTCCCTCTATCATTTACAATTTTATAATAATTATATTATAAAGTTTATTTTTAATATTTTGTTAAAATAAAGTATAATAAATATAAGATGATTGGTTAATCATTAATAAATTTATACAAAGCGGTGATAATTATGGATAAAGAAAATGTTAAAAATCAGGTATTAAAGGCATATAAATTCAGACATGCCTGCAAAAAATTCGACGGTACGAAAAAAATTTCCGACGATGATTTCAACTATATACTTGAAGTAGGAAAATTATCTCCAAGTTCCTTCGGATTTATACCGTGGAAATTCCTGATAATTCAAAACAATGAAATCAGGGAAAAAATATCGCCCGTAAGCTGGGGTGCAAAACTCAAGCTTCCCGATGCAAGTCATTTTATAGTAATACTGTCAAGGAAAACACCGGATCTAATATATAATTCAAAATATATTTCACATATCATGGAAGATGTCCAGAAGCTTCCACAAAATATAATAAATCAAAGGAAAAAGGGATATGAAAATTTTCAAAAAAATGATTTTAAATTGCTGGAAAGCGACAGGGCCATGTTTGACTGGGGATGCAAGCAGACTTATATAGCACTTGGAAACATGATGACAGCAGCAGCTTTCATAGGAATAGACTCTTGTCCCATAGAAGGGTTCAACAGAGAAAAAGTAGAAAAAATACTGGAAAAAGAAGGATTGCTAGATAGAGAAAAATTTGGAGTTTCCTGCATGGCAGCCTTCGGATACAGACAGAAAGAACCCAGACCTAAAACTAGACCGGATTTAAAGGATTTGGTACAATGGGTTAGATAAAACTTTATAAATGAGTTCAACAAAGTACAAACATAAAAATATCAAATCCGGTTGACTTTCGGTTTTTATCCGAAAATCTCCGTCATTTGATATTTAATCAGGCTTCATTTTCCCATTTTCTATAATCTTCTTATCAATTCCCACACCAATATCATAATTTCATGGGGAATAAATTTGGCAACTATTCTATGAATAAAACACACCGGTCCCGGAGTAGATACCGGAAGTCCCATTCTACTGTCATTAAGAGCCATAGCAGCTACACTTCTTGCTTTACCTGCAAATATGAAATTTTTTATTTTTCTACTGTCTCCATTTTGTTTTGCCTTTGAAATAAATTCAGTATTTTTAATCCAGTAAGGACAAACTGCTGTTACATGAATGCCTCTTGGCAGTAATTCTATTCTAAGAGCCCTGCTGTATCTATATAAAAATGCTTTTGTAGCGGCATATATATTCAAATATTGAAATGGCTGAAAGGCAGCTGTTGAACATATTTCAATAATTCGACTTTTCTTTCTCATATACGGCAATACCGCCACAGTCATGTCCATAGCAGCACGGCAATTCAAATCTATCATATCATCGCTGTCTAAAAGGCTTATGTCTTTATAACTTCCGATCTTCCCAAACCCCGCTGCATTTACCAGTATATTTACATGCGGTTTACGTTTCGCCAAATATTCTATAAAATAATCTATATTTTCCCTCTTGACGAGATCAAGCGGTATAACCTGAACTGGAACATTAATTTTATCGGCTAACTCTTCAAGACGTTCTTTTCGCCTGGCAACAGCCCAAACTTCATCAATATCCTTTTCTTTAGAGGCAATTTGATAAACGAATTCTCGACCCAGCCCGCTTGAAGCACCAGTTATTATGGCAATACCCATTTTACCCCCTCCTCATGTTTCATATTTTTAAAAGTCTCCGTTACAGTTGGGTACTGTGATTTTTCCCCCATTGACACATAGCCTCTACAAGTGGTATGAGACTTTTTCCCTTTTTGCTGAGAAAATACTCTACTTTGGGTGGAATCTGCATATACTGTCTTCTCAGTACAATTCCCTTTCTTTGAAGTTCCTTTAACTGAGAGCTCAACATTTTATGAGTAATTCCATCAATATTTCTTTTCAATACACCATATCTTATAGTTCCCATACAGGCCAGCAAATAGATTATTTTCAATTTCCATTTTCCACTTACAATCGACAGAGTGTATTCAAAAGGTTCTTTATTTCCCACATAACAAAGCTTTTCCGACATATCAATACTCTCCTTTATGATAGTATAGCACAAAAAAGTGCATACTATTATTTATATTCATACCAGTTATAATAGAGATAATCAAATTTTTGAAAAAGGAATGATATTTATGATTATCGATGGACATTCTCATCTTACCTTACCTGTGAAAGAACATATAAAAATCATGGACAAGGCAGGCGTAGATAAAACAGTGCTGTTTTCTACATCTTTTCACCCGGAAATGGATAAAAATGCACAGGAAGTAAAAGCCTCAATGAATTATCTCAATGAGCTTCTGAACGGTAAAAAGGGAAATATGACTGAAATACGTAAAAAATCAGTCCAAGAACTGGTAAAAGCCATTAATCTGTATCCCGAACGTTACACCGGCTTTGGTGCTGTACCTCCCGGATTGGATTTAAACACCACAGGACAATATATTTCAGATAATATTAAAAAAAATCATCTGGCGGGAATGGGTGAGTTCACACTAGGAAGTGGACAAATTCCTCTTTTGGAAAATATTTTTAAACTATCACATGAATTTGGAAATCTTCCAATTTGGATACATGGCTTCTTCCCACTTGAACTGCATGATATTAAAAAAATATCCAACTTTGCACGGAAATA
Organism: Clostridium lapidicellarium; assembly: GCF_041224415.1. Lineage (NCBI taxonomy): Bacteria > Bacillati > Bacillota > Clostridia > Eubacteriales > Clostridiaceae > Clostridium > Clostridium lapidicellarium. The sequence continues at coordinate 20,414 of NZ_JBGFFE010000007.1, forward strand.
TCCTTCTATTCCCGTTATTTTGGGACATCTAGGTGGAATCAACTGGCTTGAAACAATGGATATGGCAAAAGAAATTCCCAATTTATTTCTTGATACATCTGCTTACTGTTCTACCTTTGTTTTAGGAACTGTTGTCAACGAATTACCTAAAAAATGTATTTTCGGAGTAGACAGACCTTTCGGCGACCTTGAATTATCCAAAGAAGCCCTCTTGAAAGTAGCTAAATCAAAATCCATCGCCAGTGCAGTATTGGGAGAAAACATAGCACAGATATTGAAAATTTAATTTAAAATACAAAGTATAAATATAAGCAATTCTAAAAAATAGAGAGCTAAAAAATCAGCTCTCTTACTCTTATGCCTTGTACGCTTTTTATGCGGTTTTTTTATTTTAAATGGCAGGGGTAGAAGGCTTCGAACCCTCAACCAACGGTTTTGGAGTTCTTTATCTACTATGTATAATACTTTTAAAATTTATTAAAATCTTTGATTTAAGCCATCCTACAACCCGTTAGGATTAATTTTTTNTTCTTTATCTACTATGTATAATACTTTTAAAATTTATTAAAATCTTTGATTTAAGCCATCCTACAACCCGTTAGGATTAATTTTTTTGAATAAATTTATTAATTTTTTTGAAAATTAGACAGCCATTAGACAACCAAATAATACTTTAGCTTAACGAATTTATATATGTCTTTAAATTATTAAGTATCAGTTTTAAGCTTTTATTCTCATCTTTCAATGTTTTGTTTTCTGCTTCTAGTTTTAGTTTTTCTTCCTCTTCTAATTTCAACTTTTCATTTGTCATAAAAATCTCCCCTTTAATTAATTTATTTTTATTATAATACGTAATCATCAGCAAAAAACTTTTTTATTTCTTCAATATTTCTTATATATAATACCACTTTTAACCAGATAAAGCAAACATACGTTCGATATGTTAATTCCATATGAAATTTCCGTATATATATTATAAGCCCATTCTTGTTTACTGGCAGCAAAGGTTTCGACAAATGGAGGAAAATCGTTCTACATAGTCTAGCAATTTCCAGCATTTTAATATTTATTTTTTACCATATTTTATATTATTATAAAATAGATGTCGAATTATAGGAGAACACTTTAAATGTTACTGATAAAAAAATATAGACTTGCCAAAAATATCACCTTAAGAGAACTCTCTATTTTAGCTGGTTGTTCCTATGGATATTTAAGCCAGCTTGAAAATGGCAAAAGGAGGAATCCATCATGGAAATTAACTAAGAAAATAGCACGTGCACTTAGGATATGCCCTATAACGTTATTAGGAGGTTACTGCAGCCGTTTTTGTAATCCTAAATGCTATTATTATAAAAAATATTTTGAATAAAAGGTTATTAACTGTTTATAACTTTTAAGACACAGTTATAAACCTTTTATATACTTTATTTAGGTGAGACGTATGATAAAAAAAGAAAATACAATAGTTACAGCTGTTATTCCTAAAAAGGTATATGAAATGCTTGAAAAAGAAGCCGAATATGAAGATAGGTCTGTTAGTGGAATGGTACGTAAAATTATAAAAGATCATTATGGAATAAAAGATAATGAATAGAGAAAGAGCCCCTAAATAAATTAGGGGCTCTTAGACTTTCATGAGGTTCCTTATTTCAAAATGGCACAATGATTTAAGCGCTAACCTCATGTTTGTTTCTTACCACACATAAGAAACATTTTTTAAATTACACGAAAGAGAACTTTTTACTGTCTGTTATACATTTAATATCTCTATTTAATTATATTTTACCATTTATACGCTGCTAGTCAATACTTTTGATAAAATATAATGCAGCTTTACCTTGCTGCTTTTATTACTATAAGAATATAAACTCTCCAAACCTAAATGCATAGCAAAGGCTTCAATTCTTTTGTGAGAGTGTGGATCTCACCAGAAGGCCTGTATTTATACCTAATTGAAGCAATATGGGTGGGAAGAAAGAAATGCAGATCAGAGAAATATACCTATTTTGGATGATTATTCTGATTTTTTGCAGGCATATATAGAACTGCATGGGAGGCTTGACTATTCAACTAGATATATGAGTAAAAATAAGAGAGAAAGATATAGAGGACTTAGGCTAAGGATATATGGCAATTACATAATAATAAATTCTATCAACAATATATTACATAGATACATAAAAGTTAGTTTAAAAACTCCACAGCTTAATATAAACAAGAAAACAGCTATCCTTTACTACACCTCGTTCAAAGAAATAGATGCTATTATAAATTACATATCTGGGACACCTTGTTTCCTAGAGTTTTGGCAAGATGTAGATATGAAATTAAAGAAGCCAGTAATTTATAAAGAACCCCTTAAAAAACTTTTAAAAAACTTATAAAAAAGTATTGACATTGTACGTACATGGGCGTATAATAGCATTATAAGATAAAGAAAGTAAAAAATAATGGAGGGTTTTAAAAATGGGAAATGTTAAAATTTTAAAAGATGAAATTAAGGGAGCTATTAAAGAAAAAGGATTAGACGGATATGGACAGATTGAGTTAGATTTTGCAGATTTAGGCGAAGAGGAAGAAATTCGAGAGGCAAGTAAAGAACTAGGGTTTAAAATAGAAAAAGGCGAAGGCCAGGGCGTATACTGGTTAGTATTGCAGGAAGAAAAATATATAGATGGTGTATTAGGATTGGATGGTACAGAGTTCCAGATGAATGGGAACTCTGTAGAACTGAAGGTAGAGAAAGGGGATTACCCAGAAATATTCCTTACTATTATAGTGAACGGTCAAGTGATGTTTGAAGAACCCTTCAAACTGATTGATGAGCAAGATATGATATGGATGGATGATGTTGTCCATACCAGAGGATATCACGAGGAAGACGGGGAATATACTGAAGAGTTTGAGCATGTTGAAAATCTATTACTTACAAGTTGTGGTATGGAAAGTTCGTTATATTAGAAAATATTTTGGTTGGCAGTTATCCAGAAAACTGCCAGAAGGAGGGAATAAAAATGCTAGATGATAGAATATATCTCCGGGCGAATAGTTCGGAGAAAAGAATATTTAGAGAAGTAGCTAAAAGAAAAATACAGGATGGGAACGCTGTAATACGGGTTATTATGCGTAATTACATTAAAAGTTATTTTGTAGAAGAAATTCAAAGTGTTACTCTCCCGGCAGAAAAAGCACTTTGTGATGAAGAATGGGCAAAAGAGAAAAAAATACCTTTAGATGCAAATATAGAAGTTGTGTTTAAAGAAAATAGAATTGAGTACAACAGAAGTGACAATAACTCAAATGAACCCGTATTGGTAGGGCTTGACAAGTGGGATGATATATTTGAAAATTATCCAGAATTATTGGAATACGCTTTAGGAGCATAGAAAAATGGGAAGGATAAAAGACTTAACCGGTCAAAGGTTTGGAAAGTTAATGGTATTAGAAATAACGGATAAAAGGGATTTACATAATTCTGTGATATGGAAGTGTAAATGTGACTGCGGGAATATAGCTTATGTCTCAAATTCAAATCTACAAGGCGGACAAAAGTCATGTGGATGTCTAAGGGAGGAAAGACTAAAAGAACATAGGAAGAAAAACTTTAATCTAGTTGGAAAGAGGTTTGGGAAATTAGTTGTTTTAGAGCAGGCAGGAGTAGATAAATACCAACATTCTTTATGGAAATGTAAGTGTGATTGCGGCAATATAGTAATAGTTAGGAGGGAGAGCCTTACTCTAGGCATGACAAGATCGTGCGGATGCATGGTAATGAAACATTTGGAGGATATAAAAGAAAATAATTCTGTGGACAATACAAACATTGCTATTATTAAAAAATTAATAAGCAATAATAAATCTAAAGTAACCAAAAGTGGAATAAAAGGAGTAGGTTGGAGCAAGAAAAGGGAAAAATGGATAAGCTATATAATGTTTCAAAAGAAACAACACATATTAGGCTATTTTACAGAGCTAGAAGATGCCATAAAAGCCCGTAAAGAAGCGGAAGAAAAATATTTCAAATCGTTTTTAGAGAAACATAATAAAAAATAAAGCCCGGTGGGGATAACCTACCGGGCTAAAACTATTTCTGTGGAGTTGTTGTATCCTTCACGACAGCTGGAGCCACTGCACTTTGTACAGTAGAAAGTTTGTTTTGCAAGGTGCTTATATTGGCTTTTAGTTCTGTGTTTTCCTTTGTGGTCGCATCCAGTTTCTTCTGTATCGGTGCAATTTTCGCGTCTATGAGTTTGTTTATATCGGCAGAATCGCTTTCCTTTACAGCCCACTCCACAATTAAGCTTATAACATTTACAAGGGTATCGCTTACCTTTATGCCTTTACTTGCTAGAAAATCAGTCAACCCTTTTATGGCTGTATTCTTCCTATCTGCGGCAGAAAGCTGGCCAGATAAATACAACTGTTCCACTCCGCCGACAATCTTTAGGGCCATGTCAAACAGACCCGTGATGTCTATTTTCTTATATCGTAGGTACCCAAATACAAACAGAAGAATTACAACTACTGCAACACCAGATATTATATATACGTTATTCATTTTATTGCCTCCTAATTATTCAAAAATATCGACCAAGTATCAAGTCCCAATACTCCGCTTGTAGCTCTACCCCAATTTTTCTGGAGATTTGTAACTGCTTGGAATGTAGGCTCATCATATGTCATAGGCTTGTATGAGCCTTCTTTTAAATATCCATACATAACAAGTTTCTGCTGCAACCATAAAACTACATGAGACTTATGCCCCTTAGTTATCAAAGGTTCAATCCCCTGTAATGCCGCCGAAGTATTTCTTCCTGCTATACCGTCACATAAGAGTTTTGCATTGTAGTCATTGTTCAGTTGATATTGTAAGGCGCAAATCTGTTTTTGCAGCGTAGTAAGTTCCTTGGTTGGTATGACTCCTGTAAATATGGAATCGTTGAAGTAGTCCCTGTCTACGTCACCAACCATGCCTGCAACTGTTCCTGCGGCTGTATACTGCCAGCTTGCGGCATCTGGATATTGTACTGGCTGTTTTCCATAGCTTGCGAGCCAAATAGGTACGTTCCCGATATTTCCAGATAAGTATTCATAGTAGAATGAAAGCCCCGTATAAACGCCTATCTTGTAACCTCTGCCTTGAACATAGCCTATAAATTTGTTTGTAAAATCTATAGCCTGAGATTTTGTCCAATTCGGCTGATTCTCTATATCCAGCCATAAGATTGTGTCTAAATGTAGCCCCTGTATCTGGTTTAAAAAGTGTTGTGCCTGTGCTACTGGTTGACCGTTATTTGTGGCAAAATGGTAATATCCCACCTTAAAACCGTATTGAGGGAGCATAGAAGCTCTATAACTTAAAAGGCTATCATTATAAGTCATGCCTTCGCTAGCCTTCTGGATTACCACACTTACGCCAGAATTTTTAAGTTGCTGGTAATCTGAAATGTTGCTATACTCGTATACGTCCACACCTTTGTATATGTTTGTGGCTTGTACATTTGCGGGTATAAAAAAAACGCCAGCCGTAAACGCTAGTGCTACAATAAATGTTATTATTCTCTTTTCCATTTTATCCCTTCTTATTTTATTTGTTCTTCCAATCCATCTATTCTGTGATGAGCTGATGCCGTAGAATCTTCGACTTTCGCTAATCGTTCCCCCATATCTTGTTGCCTTACTCCTAATGCTTTAACATCATCACGTGTATCTTTTACATTGCCTCCCATAACATCAATTTTTGCTTCTATTATTGCCAAACCTTTAGTATTGTCTTTGCCGTCTTTTGTGTAAAGTCGGCTTAAGCTTATAATTGCAACAATAACTGCTATACCAGATATTACCGTTCCAATAATTTCCATTATCATTCCTTCTTTCAAGTAAAACAATTTATGATTTCTTATTTTTTAAGATGTATAATGCATATCTAGCCTCCTAAATTTTTGTATTAAAAAAGGACTTAGAAATTAATCTAAACCCTTGTCCATTTACTTCGCATTATTATTCGTTTATTTATATATTTGCATAGCTTTCTGTTTTATATTTTTATTTATCAAAATATTGTTTCCTACAACAGTATATTTATCAGGTACATCTTTCGTAACAACTGCATTTGCACCAATTTTAACATTATTGCCAACTTTAATATTCCCTAGAATTTTAGCTCCAGCTCCTATATAAACATTTTTTCCTATTTGTGGAGCAATCTTTACAATTTCTTGTTTTTCTATAGCCCCTATAGTAACCTGATGAAATATAGTACAATTTTTACCTATAGTAGTGTTCCTGTGTATTATAATTCCATATGGATGAGGTAATCTTAACCCTCCATCTATAATCGCTTTATATGGTATCTCTGTATTGAAAGGTATTTCTACTAAAATAATTTGCAAAATTCTTAGTAATGTTAAAAGTATTTTCTTTATTGTTTGTGGAATTTTAGAATAATAAATTTTGTTACCTAATCTATACCAAGTTAATACCCATACAGCCTTAATTTTAAAACCCGACTGCTTACAATCCAATCTTAACTTTATCATAGTATTCCCCCTATATTTACGATATATTTATTATACTGCAACATAAGGTAAAATGTAAGTATTATGAAGTTTGTCCTTGATCTAGCAAATCAACAGCATCTTTATATTCATCTAATGTTTTAAGATATTCATATCCTTGTTTAATAAAATTTTTAGATAAATCAGATATGTCTGGTGTAAAAGTATACTGTTTTTGGTTATATTTTTGAGTAAGAGTTTTATCTTTATATATGCCTACCGTAACATTAATGGAAGTCTTGTCTCCTTTATAATCATCTATTTTTATATAGCAATTATCTAATTGCTTATCCTCACTTCTTATAAGTAGGCCTTCCATTGTTATTAGTACACAACTTATTGTCATGTTTTTTTGTAAAGCCATTTTATTACCTCCTCTATTGTATTTTTACTATAGGTTTAAAAGCATTAGTATCAAAAGAACCAGTTAAAGAAACATTTTGTATGCATAGATACATATATACATCTCCTGTATTTACAGCACTTGTATTAACAATCTTGTCTCCTTTTCTCCATCCACCATAAATCGGTACCGTATCTACATATACTATATTATTATGAGGTATAAATGAGCATCCTGATATTACGCTCATGCTTTCTATAGTTGCTGCCGATAAATCACACTTAATAAAATCCGTTGCAACTGAAAGGCTATTTATTACACCAGTTATAAGACATTTAAAATATTCTATATTTGATGCGTTTACATCTGATGTAATAGACTTAATTTTGCAATATATAAAATTAATCTTGTGGGGATTAACTCCACTATGATCTAGTGTTAAAGTGTTAATTTCTACGCCTATAAAATTTGCCATACCATTTCCATGATAAGAAATGTTTAATGTATTAATAAAACTATTTGTAAATTTATGCGAGCCGCCTTGACCTAGTAGAGTAACAATATCTGCATTAATATTTGTTACCATAAGTCTAATAGTTATGCCTGAATGAGTACAAATAATTGATTTTATATTTCTTCCTCCTGTAAAGTTATAATTACCTCCACCATTGATAACTACTCCATTTCTCATGGACGCAGAAACATTACAATCTAAAAATTCAATATCAGCTGCATCAGATACTAGAAAATCAAAGTTATTAAAATCTTCACTATTTCTTGTTTCTATATGTGGGCTTTTGAATGTAATTCCAATAGCTCCTGCATCATGAATCCATACATACGGTGATACTTTATTCTGCTCTATTTGGCAATCATTAAATCTAAGCGTATTGCAATGGTCTCCCGAAACAGTAGAAATAAAATGAAGTGGTGCATATAATGTCTTAGAATTATCCGCCCTATCAGTTAAAGATGAATAATCTCCACTGGTTCTTCCACAATTCTGAATTACTAATTTTGCACTAGAATCTTGACACTTATCTAGTAGAAGCCCAGCTCCTTTGAACCCTTCAATCACACAATCAAGGTCATAATAAGCTACATCTTGCAAAAATATTCCATGACAGGTACTATCATTCCCTATTAGATGTATCCCTTTAATTTCAATACCTGAATAATTTGGATTTCCTGTATCATCATGTTTATATTCAAGTACAGCTCTATCTTCATACCCCTCTGGCATAAATACATTAAATACCGTTTGTTTAAGTGCACTTCTTGAAACTAATCGCGGGCCTGAGTTATATTTAAAAATAATAGGCTGTCGTATCATATACCATCCTCTTGTAAGCTCAAAATTTGTATATCCATCATCTATTGCTTTCTGAAAAGCTGGTGCCCAATCTGTTATGTTTCCATTAGAATCTTTAATTGCATAATCTGTATATTCATCTAGTGTTGTTATTCCTTTTACTTTATTCGCAATATCCGCCATTTGCGAACTTAAACTTGCTATATTGTCTGCGTTCTGCTTTATGTTTTCTGTAGTTCTTCCCGTACCTGCTAAACTGTTTAAATCGGATTGTTTAGCAAAATAAGTAGAATCATGGGAATCTAAAGTATTTGCGTCCCCCGTAATATCTGCAGGCAACTTTTTATTTGCATCCAATCGTAATACTTTATTTGCGGTTGGGGTTGTTACTACTTCGCTGGCTGGTAGGGCATTATCTGCTTTTGTACCTTGCGCAGCTGTTGCGAAATCACCAGGGCCTTTACCTCCTACGGTATCGGAATTTCCACCATTTGCAGGCATAGAAGAAGGGATTTCATTCACCATAATAAAATTGCCTGTAGCTGTACTATACCTAAAGAAGTATATTGCATTTTTCTTTAAACTTACATCTTCTCCGCTGGAATTTTTTAATGCCTTTGCTCCTAATCCGTTCCAATTCAATGTAGCTGAACCTGTACTATTGGATTGTATTCTTACCATTACGCCAATGCCATCTACATAAGATGTAGGGGCTGGGTCTGTAGATATAGAATAACTATTCCCGCTTGCAGTTGCTACCCCTACTCCCGGCATACGAACATAATCCTTATTTATATCATCAAACTTTGTATTTGTATCTTTGGCATTGGTATCTACCTTGTCCCAGTTATCATTTAATGCCTGCTTCACATTAAAGTTACTGTTTGCATCTGCTGTTGAATCGTATTTAAATAATCCTAAAGTTTCAGTATTTGTCGACATATTCTCATCTCCTTAAAATGCAAAATTATTCATAGGAACTTGTTCAAGCTGTGTTATAGTCATATTTTCCACTTCACTTATAGTTAGATATCTAAAGCTATATAATATTGCCAGATGTGCGGGTTTAGCTTTATCCAATGCTTTCTTTAAACCGTCTAAATCATTTGGCACTCCATACTCACCTATAAACTGTACCTGTATTTTCCCGTTAACAAAAGAAATTTTACAATCTCCATTTTTCCAACTATTAGCAAGGCTCTGCAACAGATATATATCAGATTTCCCATTACTTTTCCATCTGGCTTCAAGTTGTGCTCTTCTATCTTCTATGGGGGTATTGGAATTAGTTTTAAAATCCAGTATTTTCTCCATTATAGGTATGCCCCATGTCATTTTAGTAAAATCATATTGATTTAAAACATCCTGTATATTCTCAGCCAGATTGTCCATAGTAATTCCTGTAGCATTAAATATGGAATTTATATATGGGTCATTCCTATACAATTCATGTAGATTATTAATTAACTCATCTTTAAACATAAGTAATCGTCACCGCCCCAAGTACTGGTATCTCACAGCTCTCATTTGTAAGACTTAGAGGAATATTAGCATTGCCACCATTTATAGTTAGAGAGGAATAGTCCATAACACCATTGGCATTTAAAATAAGATTACCTACCTTTGCATAAGATACATAATTGTTATCTTCATCTAAAGCTATGCTTTGTAGATATCCAGTTATATAATCCGTTATGTTTTGTTTTACCTCATCATCTGTATAATTTGCATCCTTGGATACCTGAACATTTATATTTATAGTTTTAGCTATAGGACTTGCTACAGTACAATATGCTCCCAGAGGTGCTGCCCCTGCCCCAACTCCCCAAGTATTGTTATTTTCTCCTTTAGGATCTATATACTCTTGCACTGCATTTATAAGGGTCTGGTCTGGTAATCCTTGGTTGCTGTCTGTAATTACAACTTTTACGGTATTGTCACCATTCCATAGAGAAAATACCATTGCCCTTCCAACTCCGGTATGGCTTTCTGCCCACTGCTTGTAATTATCCATATTCCCACTTGCGGAAGGCTCCTGTAATTCTTGATAGTACCTATCTCTAAGATGGCTGTCTGATTCAGCTTCATATCCTCCTGTGGTTGCCTGCAAATTCGTACAACCTGTAATTCCCTGCAAAGTAACCGGCATCTGTGTAATGCTGTTAGCTCCTACCATACCTATGGTACCAATTTGCGTACATTGTACATTTACAAGCCCTGTCCCACTTATTGCAGTACTACCATCTACGCAAGAAAACTGTATGCCAGAAGGTGTCTCAAATAGATCACCTTTGGATACAGTGCCATTCCCGATTACAGCTAATTGAGCTTTTGCATAACTTCCAGGTACTCTTACAACTCCCTTTCTCTGGTATACGTATTTTTCTAAATCTTCTCCACTTAATTTATCTACATCTATCAAATCTACAATTTGAGATAGAGCGGAATATATTAGAGCTTCTTCTATTGCAAAAGCTCTTGATAAATCATAGGCAAGTTCCCCGGGAGATTTCTCATAATCATCTGATATATTATCTAATATCTGTTGGTGTATACTATCTATTGTTTTATCTTCATACATAAATTCACCCCCTATATGATTTCTGATATGCTTATTTCTTCATCACTGGCAAGCGTCACATCAAAGTTTATGTTCACATTCATTCTTTCTTGCAAAAATGAAAAATTCCCCACTGACTTTATATATCTATGTGTCAGAAGAGAGCTTGTTATATCACTTATTATTTTACTTTGCATATCGGGGGTCAATCTTTTTCCAGATACATCTTTTACGTTACAATAGAAATTGCTGTCCGTATATACATTAAACTTGTCTTTATAGGTATTTAGAATAAGCTTTATCCATTGTTTCACGGCATCTATTTTATCCAGTTCAACCAATTTCCCGTTTTCCAAAACAAAAGAGTTTGTATTAAAATCAAATTTAAAACATTTCCCAAGCTCTTGTATATCTTTGGTTGGTTCTCCATTTGCACTGTCTATTTGCTCTTGTAATCCTGGAATTAAAGGGAATATGTTTGCCATTACATCACCCCCAATAGAAACAATTTCTGATTATCATCTGTAGCTACACAGGCTACTCTATCACCTTTTTTTAGTCCTTCATGCTTTGCTGTGCCTGTATATGTTCCGTCACCTGTCGTAACCGTAACTTGCATTGTATACTCCGTACATTCTTTAGCTACATATAATTTATCCCCAGAAAAAATTCCCTGGCCGTTATATATACTAACAGTTAAAGGATCAATTCCCTCCACAATACCGACTATGGCACCTATTTTTTCTTCATTATCTCTTTTTTTAAATTGTTTTGCTAGTCTAACATCCCACCTCGCCATAATATCAACCTCCTAACTCGATTGTGTCGGATCATTAAAACTGGCATTACTAAAATCTATAGTGACAGATATTTTATGAATGTTATCTGCCAATGTATGTTCTGCAGACTTGACCTTGTAGTATCCGCTTACGCCATATTTAGGTATCTGCACGTTCAATTTTCTATTTGCTCGTAAATTTTCACATCCATATACATCCACCACATTAAATGTAAGCTCTCTTTTGGTGGCATCATAAGCATTTAAATAATTCTGAGCTGTATTCCTTGCCTGTGATTCATTTTGGCTGTCTACCGATAGAACCTTTGTCATCCTCCCGAAAGTTTTAATATTATCATTGTCCTCAACGTGTGCCAATATAGCAGCCTCACTTTCACTGTTGCTAGATACTGTTACGGCGTTATACATTTCCTCCATGCTTCTATCTACGGAGAAATCATTACCAAGTATATATTTACAATCAAGTTTTAAATTGCTAACCTTATCTACCCATAAAACGATACCTCGCATCTCCATGAATACATCCTCACCTATTTCAGACGAGCACTGAGAAACAATATCTTTTATAATATCCGATATAGTTTTACCTTTATAAAATTTAGTTATCTTCGTAGCTAAGGGCAAAACCGCACCGCTGATATAATATTTACCCAAGAGTTGATATATTGCCGTTTTGGCATCTGCATTATTGAATTGCACAATATCTTCATTCTTATTTAAATAAAAGGCATAATCTTGCGCAGTGTAACTACTCTGCTTGTCTTTATTTGTCTTTTTAGTTATAACCCCATAGAATACCAATGAACTATCTTTTTTGAGCATTATATGGCTCCTGCCCTCCGCTAAATCCAGCAAACTATCAAATTCTAGAGAGACAGCCAACGTATCTATATCATCTGTCCACTTTAGGTTATTGGAATACTGCATTATATCCCTGAACTTTCCATCATTATCGCCATTCACCATGTAATCTGTTTTTAAATACCACATATTACCACCTTATATCCTTGCCGAAGTCTACAAATACAACCTTACCTATAGACTGCAATGATTCACTTATAGTCTTTTTTTGGTTGCCTGTCATAACAAGAGGTATCCTGTACTCTTTAAAGCTTGCCTTGAACTGTATATCTTTTGCCTTATCTGGATACCAGCTTAAACTCTCTACACTCACATACCAATCTAAAATTGTAGGGCTTATATTATTTTCATTTTTACCTCTCATCATGATACATTCTATGGGTGTTTTCTTGTCCATTGCATTATTCCATAAGTTTATTAATAAATATGGATTTATCTGGCTTCTGGCATAATCATACTTATTTGCATATTCTGGCATCCATGACTCTATAGAAAAGGTATTTAAAGTAACATTCCCTAATAATGAATAGTTGCCGTCCTGATAGCTTTCAAATTCTTCATTCTTTGAACTTCTTTGTACTTCCGGCATATCTTTTGGAGGGATAGGCAATTGATATGATTCCTTTCCATCCGAGCTTTTAAAATATATATCCATAAAACCACCTCTACATATTTTCTATAGCAGATATAACGGTATTCCCAAGATATTCTCCCATTTCCTTGGCATATTGTTCATTGCCTATAACATTGCCTTGGACATTCAGGTTTACGGTAAATTTGCTTTCTCCGCTTTTATTAAGCAAGGATTTGAGCCTCTTACTATTTACAACTTGTTCTCCGCCTTCAAAATATCTATATTGTTTACCCACAACTAATTCTGGTTCTCCGTTTTCACTTAATGCCGCAAAACCTTTCTTGGCATTATCTGTACCGCCTATATAACCAACATATCCGCCTCCATGCATCATGTTTCTTATGCCTGGAACATTTGCTATACTTCCATAGGTACCAATCATATATCTTATGGATGCTGCCGCATTCGCTACTGGATTCCAGACATCCCCCAAACCAGGTATAGCATATCTGCTGAAACTGCTGTCTATCATCTGCATCAGGCCCTTAGATGGGTGCCCTTCTATCGCATTTATATCCCAAAGATTTATAGCCTTAGGATTGCCTCCGGACTCATGCATTGCTATGCTCTCCAGCGCCGGCAAATAACTCATAGGGGTTCCTGTTATTGCCATTGCCGCAGTTAACCAACCCGATAAATCTCCACTTACGGAACCCGTTATACTGCCTATCCATTTTTTAATAAATTTTCCCATATCTTTATTGGTTAACCCATTTATAAAACCTTGTACTATATAATTGCCTATCTTAAAAAATACTTTTGAAGGGGAGGCTATTCCAAAGCCATTCCTAAAAGCGTTTATCACTTTATCTGTTAATGTTTTTACTACGGAAAGTATATTGCTCTGTGCTCCACTATTAGCAATGCCCTTAGCCAATTCATTTACTGCACTTATACCAACAGGATTACAGCTATTGGTGAAAATCATTAATCTTCCTGACATTCCGGCGGTCATATTGCTTGTAGATTTCCATGCATTTGGTGATGCTGCATTAACACCACTAGCAATACCATTTACAGAATTAGCTCCGGATGGTCTGCCGGTGTTTACATATGCCTGTACTGTATTTGCCATACCGGCAGTCATATTATTGGTAGATCTCCACAAGATCGGTGATGCTGCCGTCATACCTGTTGACATACCTGTTATCATATCGGGCATCCATTGCCCATATTGCTGAAGCGGTCCCTCGTCTGGCTTTGAGAAATGCAGAAACTTTTTAACTATATCTGCTATTCCTTTGGCAGCTTTCTTAATTGGGGCAAATTTTTCTTCGATCCCTTTTACGAATCCATTGATCATATCATGTGCCCATCCCCTAAATTTAGAGGGAAGAGTCCCGAACCATGCGAATACGGCATTTACTTTATTTCTAAACCATACATTTTTTTGGTATAGAACCACCAATGCGCTCCCCAATGCAATAATTACGGATATTACTTTTATGATGGGATTTGCGTTCATAGCCAAATTTAAAAGTCTCTGGGCTCCTGCTGCAATTTTTTGAGCTGCAGCTATTCCCAACGTTGCTCCCTTGAATATTGCCATTCTTGCAGCGTTTATAATAAATATTGCTCCTTGCTTTGCTATTCCCAAACCCATTAAAGCAACATTTTTCGCCGCTATAAGTGCATTTTTACCTACACCTAATAAATTAGATCCTAAAGTTCTTACGGAGCTTATACCTTTACTAAATCCAGCACCGATATTAACACCTACCTTTTTTACCGCATTTCCTGCATAAGAAGCCGCTATTCTTAAATCTGTAAATGTAGGAAGACTTGCTCTTATAGAACTCCCAATTTTAGAGAATCCGCCCCCAACCTTTTGTACAATTGAAAGATTTCCTGTAGCTTTTCTGGCATCATCTATTGCTTTTTTTGCATCTCTAAATGATTTAATAAATTGTCCCATATCAGTAATGGTCTTGGTGATTTTTATAGTTCCTATGGCCGTTATAAAGCCAGTTAATGCTACCCTAGTAAGCCCCATATGATTCTTCAAATAGTCCAGTACATCTCTTAACCCATATAGTGGACCTGTTACAAGGGCTGTTATAGTTTTCCCTAAGTTTTGTGTTGAGCCTCCGAATTTAGGTATCAATTGTAATACAATGCCTCCAACATCTTTTGCAATTCCAGTTATAACAGGTCCGGCTTGTTTTACGATATTTGTTATTACCTTCGATATTCCTGGCAAATATTTTTGAACAATTGTTGTGCCTTTAGGAATTTCTTCACCCAACCAAGTTGTAAATTTATAAAGATATGGTATAACCGTTGTTGCAATGCTGGCTCCCAATCCAGTGAATGTATTTTTTATAATTGCCGTTTGACCTGGTATAGTTTTCGCCGCCGCGGCAGCACTACCCCCAAACTCTTTGCTTACCTCACTTAGGATTATTTGTTGTGCTTTCGCAGTTTGCCCGGTTTGGGCAAGGCTTTTTATCATATTTTTCTGCCCAGATGTGAAATTAACACCCACTCTTCCAAGCGCCGTTACACCCTTGATCGGATCGTTCAAGGCTTTACCTAACTGAATCGCCGAAGCCTTTGTACTTTGCCCCAAAGCTGTAGACATATCATTTACAGCAACCAATGCTTGCTTAAAAACACTACCCTTTATATTTGTAAAGGTAAGTAATAAATTCTCTGTTGCTATATTGGCGCCCTTAGAATAAGTAGTTACCTTGCTCTGTGCTGCAGCCAAATCTAATAACTGTTTCTTGGTTAATCCTGCTGCACCACCTGTGGATTTCAAAACAGTGCTCATTTGTGCCGTAGCTTTTTGTGCTGCTGTTGCATTTGCGATCATACTTTTCAAATTAAGTCCACTGGCTAAACCTAAGCCAAAGGTAATAGCACTCCTAGCCATGTTTTTAAAGGAGGTGCTTATACCACTTCCAGCAGTTCTTACACGGTTGTGCAAATGTTCTACTTCATTGGCATAATTTCTTACAGCCCTGCTTCCGTCTTTATCTAGTGCTTTAGTTATAGCTGTGGCATTTTTTGTCACTTGAGTAAAACCCAAAGTGCTTCTTACACAAGCCTGCATAGGGTTTGACCAATGGTTTACTAGATTTAAAACAGTAGATATTTGCTTTGCCATATCATCACTTCCAATTATTTTTTGCAAAATAAAAAAGCCCATAACATAAAGTTACAAGCTTTGAAATATTATTGTTCGCCTTCCACATCTTCTGATTCTGGCGGTTGTAATAAATTTATTTTATCTTGGGATAGTTCTGGCCTGACTGCGACATTTATCCATGTTCTGTTTTGACCTTCAAGTGCAATAAACTGCTCCGATGTTAAAGCCATAAAATTTTCTACCTTTTGCAACTCACTTTGGTCAAACGTAAACGTGATTGCCCTATCTCTGCTTTGCTTCCCATATTTATCAGTGAATGTCCCCATTATACTTATATGGATAAGGCTGAATTTTTTAAAATCGCTATTTTTATATACTGCATTCAAGCCTTTCATACAGTCAGGGATTCCACCGGTAACCATCATGTTTGGGCTGACGTTATTTCCTGTAAATTGTATTGTCAATTCATTGTCGCTTTTCACGATTTTGCCATCTTTGAAGTTTTGGGCGACCAAAGATTGCAAATCTGCTTTTTTGGGTTTGGATTTTTGTACAGTTTTGGTCGGTGACGCAGTCTTAGATGAATTCTTTTCTCCAGAATCACCGCATCCAGCAAAAGATAGAACAAATAAACTAATTACGAATAAGCATAATACTTTTTTATACATGATAAATCTCCCTCTCTATCTATTTATTTTTTATTTGTTATATAGCCTAAATATATAATAGTACTAATCAGCCATACAATAAATTCTTTTTTAAATGTAAATGTGTAAAATGTAATAAACATACATGCGAATGTAATTATAAAATAAATAGATACAGCAAAGGGGTATTTTGAGAATGTCTTCTTTAATTCTCTGTTTTGTTCTTGCTTTTTAAGGCTTTTAAGCTGTCTTTTACTTTCTGCTTTGTTCCATGGTACTTGTTTTCTATATTGTAATCCGCCATATCCAATAGTAGTTCTCATACCTTGCTTATTAAAATTAATGCTCCCTCGTTTTGAACCATGTACACTCAAGCTTGGGCCTCTTTTACTTAAATTTAATTTTATATGCTTCCCTAAATTTATAGACTTTCTAAAAGTTAAACCCATAAAAATATCCCCCCTTCAATAATCACATTATATCAAATCGGAGAATATTTTTCCATTAAGTATCAAATTAGCAATCATCTTTCATATACTTTATATCTTCATCTCTTAACCTGTATATAGCATTTATATCCCACATATCTTCCATTTTAAAATATTTCAGCACTTCAATAATTGATGTTACCTTATATCTCTTATCCTTAATTTTTTTATATAAGAATAGAACATATATCTATGGTCAAATATTGAAGAGGGGTTATTTGGATTTACAGTGTGGGCACATAAACCGACAGGAAGAAGACTTAGGACTGTACTACCTGCAATACATCATACAGGGGGTTATATAAACAATGATGATTTGTTTGTAGAAACTTATTTACCATTTGCTGACGATAACGCAAAGACTATGTTTAAAAATACTTTACCTGTAGTTAGAAAACAAAATTAAGGGATTCACTTTATCAGCTTCCGGTATCCTTAATCCATTGTAAACCAGTTGAACATTCTTCCTCCGTTCCTTCTCTTTTATCCTTTGTTAGAAAGCCTCTAAAACTTTGCTTATAATTTTATATATCTTTTCTTCATACCGATTTTTGGCTTCTATATAAAATATTTTTTCTTCTTCACTTATATCTACAAATCTGTTAGGATCTACTCCTTTGACAACATAGAAAGCAATTGTACCCCACCAATTGTTTTCCTCTATGAGTTTTTTATTTGTTCTTGCATCGCCTTAATATCAAATCCCGACATTTCCATCAAATTTTTCATTATTTCTTGCTGCTCTTGTGCATTAAAAAGAGCATCTACTAAATCAGACGGTATTTTTACTTCATAGGCCTTCATAAGCTCTTTGTAATGATTTTTTACTTCCGGGCAGCAGCTATATATAAGATAATTCTGCGCCTGTGCCGCCTTTTCTTCATCATTTTTGCCTGCCGCATCAAGCGTTTTTTTCATGAGTTTGACAGGGGGTGCCACAAATGTCACAAGACCGCCCAAACTTTTAATCTCTATATCAACCGTCTTTTCCTTTTCTTTATCCTTATTAATTTTTGCTTTTATCATATCTGCAAAGCCTAATTTTTTAGTACTGCTATTGTCAGCCATAATTTATCTCTCCTTTTTAAAATATTGCCCCGTTCAAATCGAACGGGGTCATTCATTTAAGATAATTTTTCCAATATTTCATAGTCAATGAATCTAAACGGAATAGCTTCCTGTGAAGATTTCTTGGTTTCATAATTAAATTCCGATTGTGTAAATTGGACTCCATAAAGGGCAATTCTTTCACTTTCACCAGTCTGTGCATTGGTTACACTTGCTTCAATCTCTACATCCGGGAATTTGCCATCTCTAAATGCAGCACCTATTGCGTTAAATGCTCTTGAATGCATCTTAAACAATGTAAGCGTGCCAGTACCTTTCCAGCCCATGAACCTTCCCATAGTAGCATAAACACCGGCTATTTCAATATCATCAAAAACTCCTTCAATTTTTATTTCAACTTTATTGACTTCCTCTATTTGTTCTCCATTGATCCAAAGCTTGCCCTCTGTACCGGAGAGCACTTTATTTGCTATATTCTCTACGCTGGCCATTTATTTCACTTCCTTTTATAAAATTGGATATAAAAAAAGAACAATCCAAAGATCGTTCTTTAATTGTGCATTGTTATTCCAAAATATAAGTTTTCCATTGCGAAGAGTATCTTTACATCTCCCGCAAGGTAAATGTCTCTTTTATATGTCATGCCTCTTATCTGGGCATCCGTAAGTTTGCTCGTATCAGTTCCGGCATTTTCCCAAACCTGTCTTTGCTTGGGCACATCTATCTCGGCTTTATTATCGTACTGATCATCTAAAATATTGGCAGTTTCGAGGCTGTCAAAATATCTATTTACAGCTGATAGAAATAACATCTGGTTGTCCAGGTTATTCTTCAGAACACCAAGGTATCCGGATTTAAAGGCTGCTCTTATATCATCTTGTATCATATCCTCAGCTTCTACTATTTCAATATAAGATTCATCATTTTCAGTGCCCGTAGGTGATCCTTCTGGTGCATCTGTCAAACTGTTTATGCCAACGCCTATTTTAACTTCTGCATCTTCATTAATAAGTATCAACTGTCCTGCATTTATAGCTGTCTGTACATCTGCAGGCTCCGTAACACTAGCAAGGTTACTTAAAACTGTATAAGTAGTACCTTTCATTACATTAGCCCCCGCCAAATATCCTATGAGGGTTGGAATTGCCTTATCTCCTGTCTGTGTTACTCTGCTGTCCTTAAATGTTATATTGGTATTTCCCAGTACAACTACACCCTTATCATTGGGCGGTGTTGTCGGTGCAAATACAGCACATTTAAAGTTTTTCTTATTAGCTCTCTGACCTTTCACAAATGTAACAAGAGCATCTTGATCTGCCTGTGTGGAAGTTCCTTCATATATCCCTATCCAGCCCGTTTCTAGCCCTTGCACAACGTTTAGGGCATCCGTAAATACTCCATCTGTGGCATCCACCCTAACTACTGTAACCTTATTGGGCTTTCCAAGGAAACAATCACTTATATAGGCGTAATTATCGGCTGTATATAGTGCTTTGTCTGCATCTAAATCGGTTTGCTGATTGTACACCTTGCTTGTAAATGTCTTATCTGTATCGTCTTTTACAATTAATATCACATTACCACGTTCTGATCTCTCTATGAAAGAAGATGCAAGTTGTTTAAAAATAATATTAATTTGTGGTAAATTTATAGACATATTACCACTCCTTTCGTTTTATATTCGTATTTAAGTTTTCCAACGGCTCTGAATCGTCTGTATCCGGTAATCCCTGCATAGAATATAAGTAAAATTGCAACTGTAAAACACCGTCTGTAATAATAAAATCAAGCCCTGAATCCTGCCCATCCTGTTGAAATGTTGGCATAAAAAAAGAAGGCGTTATCCAAACCCCTTCAAGGAATATTTCTTCCAGCTTATCTTGTACGCTTAAAAGTTCAATCCTGCTGTCATATTCATCTGTTGGGAAATAATATGTCCTTATGCTTACGGTTTTTTCTTTTAGTTGTGTATTTAATTTACTGGCCATGTCCCTATCCATCTCTACATAGAAACATGGCCGCTTATAACCTTGCCTTATATCTGTGCTCTGCCTTTTTACATCGGGGAAATTCTCTTTCAACAAATTATTTATAGCTGCCATAATATCTTTTATTCCTACCATATAATCACAACCCATGTTTGTTAATCATATCATCAACGAATTGCTCACAATTGTTATAGTATTTATTTATGAAGTCTTCGTACGCTCTTTGGAATGGGTGAAAACCTGGCACGAATCCTTTACCCACGGAATTGCCTTCTTTATCTGTCTGCAAATGTCCATATTCCAATAAATGGGCATGAGGTGATGTATTATAAGCCCTGCAAGATAAAGCCCCGTTATATTTATATACTTTGCCTGACTTGAAACCTTCATAATAATTGCCTGTTTCTTCTATAATTCCTAATTGCTTAGCCTTATTCTTGGTGGCAGTCTTTAATTGGTTGGCATTTTTCTTTAGAAACTTAGAAGATTCCCGTGGCATTTCTTTTTCTGCCAGCTCTAACATATCTTTCGTAAAACTGTCTAGTTCCTCTAAACCTTCAAAACCAGTTTCAGCCATATAATCACCTCTATTCGATAATCTCTTGAACAAATATCTCTACTGTCTCGTGGCTAAAATTCGGATCAAGGATATATTTTATATTAAATCTATGTCCAACCTTTTTTTTCTGGTCGCTTAAATATATTCGCCTATCTGCATCTTTCTCAAAATACATTAGCCAATTTGCAGTAGTTAAATTTTTAGCAGAAGAATATCTCATTATAATTTTGTGGGTTACATTGGATAACAAAGTTCCTATATTCTGCTGTTTAATTAAAGAGCCAGTTTGTGGAATTATGGAAGCCCATACCGTTTTTATCTTTGCATTTGTAAAATCATCTTCTCCTAGTTCATTCTCATATGGAACTTGTCCCCATATTTCTACTCTTCTATCTAATTTTCCAGGGTTCATATCAAAATCACCACATTTCTTCTGTTGGTACAAAAATGTTCCCGATTAATTTGCGATATAAACGCATTTTAAACGCTTATTAATACAATTACATGTCTAAAATATAAAGTCTCTTATTTAAGGCGTTCCACTGGTTCCAGTAGCGGAATAGCAGTTTTGGAGCTGTATTATAAGGCATTGAAGCCCATATGCAAGTTTATTGGCATTTCCTACAGGTTCTCTATTCTCATACCAATGATTAATAAGCATTTTTTCAGCTAATTTTGCTACTGGGTCTCCTGGATTTAAAGTACATCCTGCGTTTAATAAATATTTTTCTGCTGTATCTATTAGTTCTTGTATATCATTATCACCGTCAGTAGTATCATCACAATGCAAGTATTCTTTTGCCTCTTCTAAACTAAGCACCGACATAATAAATCACTTCCTATGCAGCTATTATAGTTACTTCACAAGTTGCAGTTTTAGCCTGATCTCCATGCGATTTAGCCGTAATGGTTGCTGTGCCTTCTGCAATACCAGTAACTTTCCCAGTAGAATCAACAGTAGCCTTAGTTTCATCAGATGAAGTCCATACTACGCCCTTATCGGTAGCATCTTCAGGCAAAATAGTAGCTATAAGAGTTTCATTTGCCCCTGCAGCTATGGACGTTGAAGTCTTATTGAGAGTTACCCCTGTTACTGCAATGCTCTCAGTGGTAACTTGTAGTGCCGTACTTAAAGGGCTTTCTCCTGCTTCATTTACAGCACTTACTTGATAAGAATATTCCGTATTAGATTCCAGACCTGTATCTGTATAATCCTTTTCCGTTAATCCTTCTTCTATTTTTGCTCCATTTCTATAGATGTTATAAGTAGTCATATTATCACTCTCCTTTAAATAACCCCTGTGAAAGTTACTCCCATCCCAAGGTCACACTGTCACTCGTTATGGAAGTAGCTTTCAGTCCTTGGGGAGTATTAGGGAGTTGGTACTGCGCCTTTTTTGATTATTACAAATCCATTAGGGTCAAGTATCTTACCATCAGCAATAAGGATACCTTTATCAACTATTTCGTTTTTATCATGGTCTGTATATCTGACCATTGTAAGTTGCATATTTGAATTTATTGCATAGTTATTCATGTTGCCATATATTGAAATTACATCTCCTGTTGCGGCATCATCATAATTTGATATTATGTCATCCTCAACTTCAACAACCGGTTTACCTCCAAATCTTTCTTGTGGCCCATCTGTTATGCCATAATTAACCCTTCCTATTGGTTGTCCATTCTTGTCTACCATTCCATCAATATATCCTTCAAATGTTCCTGAAGCCATGTACAATGATGCGCCACCCTTATAGGATAAAGGCATCTTAGCGAATACTTTCTTCTTCCATGCGCTCCAATCAGCGAATTCATCAGGTGTAAGGGTAACTATCTGCCCTGCAGGAATCCTATCATCTACTGTAATTCCTTTGGGTTGTCCTATTCCGGAGCCTTTAATTATTGCAGTATCAAGTGCTTTTACAAATGCTTCTGCCAATAGACTTACTAAAGTATCTTCAAACATTTGTAAAGTTACAGTCTCAGTAAGTAATGATGTAGATATCTTACACTCCAATCCATAATAGCTAAACATTATATTTTGATTAATCTCAATTTTTTGTCTATCAGAAGGAGTAGTTTCACCAATCCAACTTGCTGATGGTTTAAGTGTAAGTATTGGTACTTGTACACCACCTTTTATTGATAATTTCCTTACGGCTGCATATATCTGTCCATAGCTTTGTACTTTCTGTATTACTTCTTGAAGAATTGTAGTTGGAATAACTGCTGAAGCATCCCCTGTTGTAGTTACAGTATCTGCATTTTTTATAATTGGTTTAATTAAATCGTTCTGTAATATAGGTGATACTTTACCACTAACGCAGAAATCTTTGAAAGCATTTCTATATTCTACGCTAGATAATGTATCTTCAAATCCTGCTTTTTTCTTAGGCTTATTCAGAGTTTCAGTTACTTGATTTCCTTCATCATCAAACTGTTTTCCTGAATCTAGGGATTTTTGAGTTTCAATTTTAGCTTTTATATTGTCAATTTCTTGAGTAGATTTATTAAGTTCTTCTGCTGTTACGTCATCTTTGTTCATCAAAGTTTGTGCCTTATCCTGTGCTGTCCTTAATTTATCAAATAGTGCTCTTAATTCTTTACTCATTTACTATCATTCCTTTCTAATTTTTTGCAAAATAAAAAGCTCTAAAGTAATCTGCACTTTAAAGCCAATTTAGCTTTTAACTGTTTAATTTTTTCTTCATCTTTCGGTTCTGGTTCTTTAGGGGCTTTATCCTCCAATTCGTCAAGCCTATCGTTAATTTTGTCAAATTTATCATTGATTTTCTCTAGTACTGCTTTAATGTCATCTTTAGGCTCCTGGATATTTCTGCTTTCTTCAATTTTAATAAGTTTTTGCATAGAATCTTTGGCACAGTTTTGAATTGCAAGCCTATTAAAGCAAAAATTTATAGCCTTATTTTTAGGTTCATCTTCCTCTTTGTCTGTATATAACATTTCATCTGCAAAACCATTCTTCATAGCTGTATTGGCATCCATCCAGGTTTCATCATCCATCATTTGGCTTATCTTGTTTCTGGATCTACCGGACTTTAATTGGTATGCGTTCACGATAGATTCTTTTACTGAATCCAAAACATCAGCCTGTTTTCTCATGTCACTTGCATATCCCTGCACTGAACTCAACGGGTTGTGTATCATCATTATTGCTACAGGTGACATCATTACCTTATCTCCTGCCATTGCTATAACACTAGCTGCCGACATTGCTTTTCCATCAATTTTAGTAGTTATTTTACCGTTATGATTTTTCAAAGCATTATAAATCCCTGCTGCTGCAAATACATCTCCACCATAGCTATCAATCCATACAGTTATATCCTTGCCGTCATATTCATTCAATTCATCTCTGAAAGCGTTAGGGCTTGCATGATCCATTTCAAGCCATTCATATATCCATACATCATCATCGCTCACTATATCTCCCTGTATCCTAAGCTCGACATTTTCCTCTTGCCCGTCTTCGGATTTATTGGTTATGAACTTCCAGAATTTACTCATTACTATCACCGCCTTTGTTATATTGTTTACCTACCATAGTAAGAGGAATATAATTTCCATTCACTATCAATTGGTCTCCTCCGTCTAATGGGGGATCTTCTTCAAGTGCTCTACATTCATTAGGGGTCTTAATACCGTTTTGTACTGCTGTTGTATATGCTTCAATCCTGCTCTTTGTATCACCCCTCAACATTACATCAGCGTTAAATTTCGTATAATATCCCTGCTTTATCTCTGCTGTTGTAAAAAGCTTGTAAGTAGATTCCTGCTCATACATTGTTAGAATGGCCATCATAGTGTCGCTATAGAATTCCCTGTTTGCTTCACTTGTACTGGAATAGGAACTTTTTACAAGCTCGTTTAACTGGTGCAGCTTTATTCCAAATGCCGCCGATATTTGTTGTGCACTATACTTTGTATTCTCAAGGAACTGTGCATCTGTAAGCTTTAATGCTAACGGCTGAAATGTATATCCATAAGGTAATAAACTTACCCTATTGGCATTTTTAAGTCCATTTGCCATCTGCTCAAATTTATTCCTGAATACTCCCTCTGCTTCCGGGCTTAAATCTCCGGTGTAATTTATAATACCTGCTGTCTGCATACCGTTCTGTATGCTGTTTTTAAGAAATTCTACAGCAGAGCCACTTGTATTTATAGCCCCTTGAAGTACCTGTATGGGACTTATTCCTACTATTCCATCTGTTGTAAGGCTTTTAAAATGCAGTAAATCATAGCTTTGTAGCTTATGCCTTACCCCCGCATTGTCCGTGTAAATATACCAGATAGTATCTTTAGAACTTATAAGCCCTTCATCATCAATCCATATTTCCATCTTGGTTGGATCTAATGGATACAGCCCTTGTATAAGCCCTGCATATTGCCCGCTCTGGATAAAATCAATCCATACATACGAATTACCATATATATTCCTAAGTGTTTCAACGCATTTCCAGAAATCACTTGCTGACATAAAAGGGTTAGGTCTTAATTTAAGTAATGGATATAAATAGTGTTCTGTAGCCTTTTTAATTCCCCCGCTGTCCTGGTATATCTTGCATGGAAGTTTCCCCATTGTTTCAGATAGTATCTTAATACACGTGTAGGTCACTACCTCATTTAAGGCATTTTTACCGCCTAAATTTAATTCTCCCGGGGCTATGCCTAAATACTGTACTAATTGGCTCATGTTAACGGGAACTTGTGTCCCATCGCCATTTAATACCGTCTGGTTTCTTATCCTGTTTATTGCATTTTTAAATAACATTCACATCACCTGCTATCCGTGGCCTTGCTGATTGTATAGGCAAGTATTAACAATATAATTCCTACTACGCATATACCAGCCTGCCACATAAAAGAAAAAGCAGCCACAGCAAAACAAATTAGTCCCATGGTTGCTAGAATATCATCTATATACTTTTTAAAAATCTTTCCTATTGTTTTTATCATGGCATCACCTCCATAATTTATCAAGGAATTCATTCGTTGCGTATTGGTTAACATCAACATCATATTCCTTATTTTCTATCATAACCTTGTGTACGTCTATAATTGCGTCCACAGGGTCTATCCTTTTAATCCTGTAGTTTTTATCTATCTTACATTCTCCAAAACTATTATAGGTAAGCTTTGCATTACATACTGACCATGTTAAAAGCCCGTTATTCTTGTCATATTGAATATTTCCACCGTCTACAGATAGCTTAAAATCTTCTGTAGCACTGTTTAAATTCCTTGCGGACTGTGTAATTTCAATACAATCACACCCAAAGGTATCTAAATCCCTTAAAAAAGCATCCGCATTATGGGGGTCATAAGCAATAAATTTATATTTCAGTCTATATTTTTCTTGTAAGTCTCTTAAATACTGGATTATATACTGGTAATCTGTTTTAACTCCGCCTAAAGTTTCAGTAAGAGTTATAAGTTTTTGTCTTACCCATATATCATACGGAGCCTTATCCGTCTGAATATGCTCCTGCAATCTTTTTTTAGGCATGAAACTATGAGAATGTATAAAATATTTATCTTTAGGAAGCTGAAATTCCAAGGCCAGAGAAGTCAGGTCTCCACCAGAACTTAAATCCAATCCTACACCACACTCTCTGCCAGACATATCTTCAAGAGTATAGCCAGTCCCACAGCTTTTCCAATTCACGATATTTATATAATCGTCATCAGCCATCTGAACCCACATATTAAGGTCTTTGGTCATAAAGTTCCTTAGTTCCTCGCCCTGCATCTCTTTTGCTTTTATTGCGTCTGCTTTTAATGCAGTAAGGGTTTCTGGTGTCCACAATGGATTAGCCTTCTGCCAGTTCTTTTCATTCCAAATATCGTCATTCTTGTCCAATTGGCATATATAAACAAATTGGGTTTCATCAGGTACAACGCCTTTTAGGACTTTGCAACAATATTCATAAAGGTCATAGCATGGGCCGTTAAGATTAAATCCTGCTGTAGTTATAACGCTTATCAAACATTGCTTTAACTTTTTAGTACCATCAGACAATAGCTTATACATCTGGTTGTCTCTATGAGCATGATATTCCAATATTGTTATCCTGTAGGCTTTTTATCCTACAGTTCTTACAGTTTCCTATAAGTTCAGCGTACATTTTCAACCAATAAAAAAGACAACCTTTTTATTGGTTGCCGGATACTCTTGGGAAGATTATATTTATTCACTTCCTACGCGTTACGGTGTTCTATAGCCTTTCGTAATCCATAGAATTACCTCGGTATTAGCATGAGCCTTTTGTCCATTCCGTAATAGTGGTTCTATGCTTATTTAATAAATTAGCAATGCCTTTAACAGTCATACCTTTCTTTCTTAATTCTAACGCTTTAGCCTTCATTAATTTATTTTTTTCTTCCCTTGCCTCTTTAGTAGCATCTTTATACATATATTCACTTAAATTATATTTTTTGATTAAATCTTTTTTACTCATACCATTTAGAAAATCTTCTTTTACTTTTTCGTTTCTTTCGGATACCAATTGATTTATTGTTTTGCCCGTTGCTTTCTTTACCGCTCTATAATCATACCCATACTCATTCACTATATCATGAATAGAAATGCCTCTGTTAAATAAATTTTTTATTTGTTCATACATTTGTCTTATTCCGATTTTATTTTGTTGCTTTAAATAGTCATTCAAATCTTCTCTTATATACCCCCAGTTTGCACCGGTTTGAATCTTATTTATAGTGGTATGGTCCACGTTATATTTATTAGCTAAATATTGTTGGCTTTTCCCATGATAAAGAGCAATTTTAATTTCTTCAACTTCCTGCGCATTTAATTTATTATTTTTGCCTCTGCTTGAATTAATCATTTTATTTATAACTTTTTTACTATGATGTTTACCATACATTGGATTTTTATCTCCAAGTTTCATTAACCTCATCTCGTCTGAAATTTCCTTATTCTTTCTTCCCCCTCCCTCTATGTTGTAGCCTTTGCTTCTTGAGGTAGACTCATAATAATTAATCCAATATATTTCTCTTTCATCTAGTTTATTTATTTCCACATATTCAAGTATTTTAAATTCAAAATTGGTAATCCCGTATTTTTTAACTGATCTTTGTAGATATGAATTCTCATGTTTTCCTTCTTTAAGTTTGCATTTGTGAATGCTTAAGCGTTCTGTAAGATTATAAGTTTGTCCTATATAAATTTTACTATTTACTAAATTTTTAATGTAATAAATCCCACTTTTCACAGTATAACACCTCATTAATATTATACCATAAAAATCTACGGATGTAAAATGCAGCTTTTATCCTCCACCGAATTTACCCGGTTTTCACTAATAAATCTCTTTATTAGGTGACGAATAACTCATCAATGCTAGCAAAATAGCTTCTGAAGCCATCTATACTCTTGGAATCTCTACCTAAAGCCCTAATGGTACCGCCTGTAAGATTACACTCTATTGTGCTTTTATAATCCTTTATTGTAAATAATCCTTGCTTTGTTTTTGTGCCAGATAATTCTTTATCTGCATTTATAAATTTATAGCATTCTTTTAATACTATTTTTGCCTGGTCCTCTTTAGTTGCGACTGTATAACATTGCGGATAGTTATACCCTGAAAAATTGGAATAATATAAAGCCGGTACTGCATTCCCGACACTCTTACCATTTTGCCTGGCAACTTGTATATACGAAGTTCTAAATCTTCTATATCCGGTGTCCTTATGCACCCATCCATTCCATGAGCCAAACATAAAACATTGAAACGGATATAATTTCATAGGTGCAGGTTCTTCACCTTCGGCGAGTATTAAATTTTCAGCAAAATCTATAATATCATTTGCCTTGTCTTCATCCCATACATAAGGGAAATCATCAGTCCCTTGTCTTTCTAAATCGTTAAGGTGTCTTTTGCAAGATAATATTTCTAGCTCGCCTTTATTGTATTTGCCGTCGCAAACATCAGCAGCAAATTGAGTAGCTCTATCCATTATTACCACTTCGCTTATATCTATCCCATTTACTCTTAGGTTTGTCTTCATCCTCATTTTTAGGTATCACAAGTTTACATCTACTAGATATAGTCAATCCCAAATCAGACGCCGCAGATCTGCACTGCTTAAAATATTTGTCTTGTATACTTACAATATCTTTATCAAGCAAGTAATTTGCGTCTTCAAGCATTTTCCGTGTAATATTTATATACATCTTTTTTGCAATAATAAATCTAGCCAATGCATCTTCATCAAGATTACTCATTATCTTAATCCTAATGAGTTCCTTGGCTATTTTATTGAATTCTTCTTTTAAATCATCATCTAAATAAGACGGTGCTCTTATATTATCATTTGGTGCTTTTACTTCTGTATTTTTTCTTTCCTCAATTTCAGCCTTAGTTAAATGCTTTTTCCCTTTAGCTGCAATCAAGTCTATAGGCTGTCTAGGTCTAGCCATTCTATGACCTCCTTCCTTCATTTCACGTTATGAATGGTGCATAAAATTCTATTTAGGGACTTCATGCGAGAGAACAGGCCCCCATGTGGTGCTACGCAGTGAGCCCAAACTTTTTTATATCCCCCTCATACCAACGGTTTCAGGACATAGGCTTTAGAACTAAATTCCCTATCATAAGCCCTTTTACTTTATTTCCCAACCGTTGTATAATTATTGCATAATTCATAATGTCATCTTGCAAATTGTTTATTCCATTCATTCAATATGAATCTTAATCGTTCTTGTGCCCTTGCCTTATCCTTCTTATATAGTTCATGTATATATCTATGGTTCATATCGGTTAGTGGTATAAGGTTATCTATCTCTAGTCTCTTACTATAGTCATCTTCTATCGGCATGATATGGTGTACTACATTAGCTTGTACTATCATGTGCTCTATGTAGTAAGACCATAGACATAATCCTTTATACTTTATATTTATATATTGTCTTACCTTTCTCCATTCATTAGTAGAATAGAATTTCCAGTTCTTATTACCCTTTCTCCTGTTGTCATACTCTTTATATCTTTCCTTCTGCCTTGCTTCATACTTCTTGGTACATTCATTACAATACCTTTGTCCTGCATCTATTAGTCTTCCACACTTAGGGCATAGCTTCTTTAGCGCCATATATAATCATCTGCCTTTTAACATTGTCTTGCTGGGTCATTAGGTTTACTTCCTATCGGTGGTTCGCTATTGATATCTCTAGTACTATGACTATTAGATATCTCAGTCCCTATACAAGATGTACTTATCATCTGACTTGGTATATATCGTTCTGCTCTCTCCATATTCATTACTAAATCATAGCAATACTTTATTCCTCCTTTAAAATAAAAAAAGAGAGCCACATACTACAGAATTTAATCTGTAATACATGGCTCTCTAGGTGCTCTATATTATTCTATTTAATCATTTTCTTTGATGTAGATCCTGTTTTAATGTCCTTATATGTAATTACATTTTCACTCCTATTTATACTTGTAATGACCTTCCAATTCCTAAAATCTGGCGTTCGTAAAGTATCTATCAAAAATAGAATTCCTAAAATAACGCCTATTATTGTCCATATTCCCATTCCAGTAAATAAATATTGTGCCAACCCATTCATATTGTTTCGCTTCCTTCTTCCCTATCTATATCAGTAAGCTTTATACTGTATTTATTTAGAGTGCCACATCTAGGACATTTTATTTCTGCATCTGCTGTACCATCTATCTTTCCTAAAAACTTACCACATTTAGTACATCTTAACTTCATATCTCTAACTCCTTCACATAAAAATAGAGCCTATATTATAGACTTCTACATCTACAATATAGGCTCTCTAAGGTGCTCTTATTATTTAATTAATTCGGCTATCTTTTTAGCTTCTTTTTCTATGAAATCCCATAAATCAGTAGTCAAAATAAATCCCCTAGGTATTTGTATATTGTATGGTATTATTACGGTCTTCTCATTCTGCGTTACTTTTAAATTAAACTCAATTGATGTTATAAGTTGCTCGGTTCCACCTATACGTACAAGATCTACTTTATTCTCTTTATAATTCAAAACTTCATATCCCATATTTACTCCCTATGTATTTAATGAACATGCTAATATATATTCTGGAAACTTGCTTAACGCTTCCTCCTTCATTTCTTCTGGATATAAATTTTCAATTATTAGTCTGTTTTCTATTTGTCTTTTAACCCTATCCGTTAGATAATCTATTGTTACTGGAGCTAATCGTATTCTTGTATTTTTATCTAGAGGTATGTATTTAGCCATATTGTCTAATTCCTTTTTAAGCATCTTATTAATTTCTATATTTATTTCATTAATATTTTTATTATATATTTCTTCTGTTTTTGTTTTGAAATCCATAGTGCCATCTTCTGTAGTAATATCTGTCTCATTACCTCTAGCCTGTCCATCTATGTATATAGTTGAATTACTCATATATCCTCCTATCCCAGTGCATAGACACATATATTATCCATGCATCTACAAGAGCATATTAATTTTGTTCCTCTATTTTTGCACCCTCTACAATGCTTGACCATAAAATCCTCTTCACATTCAGCCCTTTGCTCTCTATTTTTCCCACATGTTGAACATTTCTCCGTACATGCTATTTTATTTTCATCTGATTCACTCACTTATCTAACCTCCCTCAAGGCTCCTTTAATCCTCTTGTACACCCTATTACCCATACATTCCTTTAAATTATCCGTAGCTTTCTCTGTATGTAATTTAGAACTAGAACAATAAGGGCATCTTAATTCTCCATTAAATCTCTCCTGCTGTTCTGTCAGTAATACAAATTCTCTACTACATCTATTACATTTAATACTTATGTATATTGGTTTCATTATTATCAACTCCTTTCAGGCATAAAAAATAAGTACCAGGTTTTCTGGTACTCTAAGCTATCTTCTTTATATATTTTTGATTTAATATATCCTTAATTTCATTATATCCCATACCTAATGAAATTAATCCTGTTATGATATTCTCAAGTTCCTGAACTTCTTTCAATTCATCAGGGTTAAAATAATCTCCTGAAACTCCACGTGGCTGAAGCCAGTGGAGTTTCAGTACTTCTCTTAATCCTCTCATATTGAACCCTCCCATAAATTTGTTACTCCAGGAGCAGCCGGAACATACCCGGCTATTCGTCTCCCCTGGGAAGGTGGCAGGTGTTCTCCTACAAACCTAAAAAGCTTGGCTACTTATTAGTATCTCCACAACCAAACTTTTTAACTAACCTATATATAAATATGTTGACATTTCCGATTGTTTTTATTCACCAAACTAGATTTTTAAGTCTAAAAAAGTACCCGGGATTAACCAGATACCTTGCAAAAAACTATTTTTATATTTTTTCTATTAGCCCAAATCCAATTCCATTTTTACTTCCCAAGCCTGCTTCGTATGCCATTTCAATCAATTCTCTACTTCCCTGCATAGCAATTATGCCTATATATCCTTTGTATACATTCCGCTTGTATTTGACATACTGTCTTATATAACTCATAAACTTTATTTTTAACTCCATGTTTTCAGGAAATTTCTCATACATGGAATAATACTTTTCAAGCAAATTATTTACTAACTTATCTTCCATATTGCCAGGTTTTAAATATCTATGGTTTACATCTTGCAAAAATATTGGGCTTTTTATTTTTGCCATCATCGAATTTGTATATTTGGGTTCATCTATATTTTTTATAGATATTATATCAAAGCTATGGCTCAATAACTGTACCTTGCCTATTCTTATAAGCCCTCTAGTAAAATGTATTATTGTTTTATCTAATGTAGATGATAAAATTAATGTTGCCATCCCTCTATTTAAAGTATCTTTTACACAACTACCGTTTTGGGATAATGAATAAACATGGTATACAAATTTCTTATATCCGCATTGTCTATATCCCTTATCATGTAACATCGCACCATATCTTTTGTCTGACAGGCTTATACATCTATATATAAATGCTGTCATAGCCTCATTAAGATTCTTATTGAATTTAAAATTTTCATTTACATAAAAGTCTATTTTTATCCTCATAATGTCCCTCGTTTCCGCATTATACACTTATGCACCCTAATACTACCTGCTGTTCTTTTTATAATGTCTGAAAGCTCTTTGGAACTAAGATGTGGCGAATATCTAAGCATATTTTCTTCCGCACTAGTCCACTGTTTTTGCCATTTAGGATATGGCTTTTTTAGATATTTTATTTTATATTTTTCATTTTCAGGTATCTTATATAATTTCTTGTTTTTGTATCTATAGGCGTGTATTTTATCTTGCTTTATATAATTAATAACAGTTTTTCTATCTACACCTAGCTCTCTTGCAAATTCAGATGCGCTATCAAACATCAGGCATCACGCATAATACTCGATTATCCTGCCTCCAATATGGTGGAATTGTAGCATATTTTTGTATGTTTATATCTTTGCTTTTTTTTATATATTCTTGGCATTGCAAACCAGGTATTGGGCGCATTGGCTTCCCATCTTTCCATATGCTCCAATCTTCTTCTATAGTTTCAAATTCCCATTTCCTAACCTGTCCATATCCCTGTGAACTCTTCTTACCTAAATAGAATATATAGTTTTCAAGTAGACTTTTTATTTTGTTTAAATCACCACGAACATAAAATACAATTTCGGGGTATGTTTTTAAAACTAATGGCATATGATAAGATTTAAAAAAGCCAGAACCTATATCTACTCTGTGCCTGCCTTTGCCTTTAAATCTAACTATATCATCATGCCAATCGTCCCATCTCTTACACCACGATGATACATATTCTTTATTATCTCCTATCCCTATAGAAGTACAATATACTCCGTATTTTCTATCCAGCACTTGTCCTAAATATTTATCAACCCATTCTTTCGTTCCATAAATATTTTCTCCAGAGTAATATTCATCTCCATTAATTTTTTTTGCTATTGCTGCAGCTATAACACTATCCAATATAATAAAATCCGTAACTGCTATAGGGCTTGACATATGAGCTGTTACTTTAAAATTGTTAAACATATACTCCTCCTTCACATAATATTATATTTTTATGCATAACTCTTAAATATAGGGAATTTTGCTATAAGTTTTTGAAATAATTCTGGATAGTACCGTTTTATAACCCATATTCGGCCTTCCGATATCCCATGGTCACCTACCCAATTTGAATACCTCTTATTTTGCCTATCAAAATCATTTTCAGAAGTTATATCATAATAGTTTAGGTATTTAAGTGCATTTGTAAAAATATAAGCCCAAATTTCATACGACTTCCAATACAATACGGGTGAGCACCATAATACCTCGTTTTTATCTTTTCTTATTGCGCCATATGTCATTGCATAATGTCTTCTACCTTTTGATTCTTCTGCCCTAAGCCCCCATATAATACCATCCGTATTTGATTTTTTTGTATATTTATTAAATGTCTCCTTTAGCTGTTTTGTAATAAGCCTCTTGCTTGCTATTTCATCAATTGGGTACATATTAAATAGCTCAAATAACGAATGTGGTGTTTTAAGATGAATTAAATTCATATTGCGCTCTTTTTTATAATAATCTATTAATTTATAAGTATCAGGCAAATCCCCACCTTCGCCCCTATCAACCCATACTACACGAATGTCTGGTTTAATCTTTAGTATAATGTCCATGCAAACTAGGCTGTCTTTCCCAAATGACACAGATATGTATGGATTTTTGCATTTATTTAAAAACTTTTTTATTATATTTTCTGTTTTTTCTATTTTTTTAAACATTTTTTGATAGACAAATGTGTAATATTGCATTTCAAATGTCGAAAAACCATCCATAATACCCCTCCTGCAAAAAATATCCTTATAGTCCCATAAGTCTTCCATAATGCAGTAACATCAAAATTAAATATTACCACTGCAATTGCTGCAATTAATATTAGCAGCATTTTTATTCTTCCTGTTTTTAGAGTATTACTGTTTTTATAATATAGCGTAGTTATTGCACTATATGAAGCACTTAAAGTGCTCATTAGACCCATCATAATGCCAATTACAAGAACAATAAGGTTAAACCCTGAAAACATTTTTATTGAAACGTAATTTCCGTTTTCTCCGCTAATCGCTCCTAATAAAGATAGACATATCAATGGAATGCCAAAGAAAAAGCCTCCATATCTGTATGGGGTACCATCTCTTTGCGTATTATAACTGCGTTGCCAATGTTGGTTATCCATAATAGGCCCGGAAAACAGTATTAATGTATACCACATAAAATCAAATATCGAAAATGTGCCAATTTTAAATATTTGTGTTTTTGTTGCAAATAATGCCACAATTATTAAATATATTGTTATGATTATTAATATAATTTGTTGCCACATATCTGTAATGATTGAGTAGTGCAAACCGCCTATTAATGTATATGCGAATGTTACAATTAACAAGATTAATGAAGTGGTATAGTAATTTAAGCCCAATGTTAGCTTTAAGATATTGGCACCAGCAGTTATGTTTATTGCTATGCAGCATATTTGTACAAAAATGAATGAACATTCATATATATTTTTCAATATCGTATTATTAACTAGGCCTGATGCTGTAAGTATATCTTTATTTACGTGTTGCATCAGCCACCCAAAGAAAAATAGTGCTAATATGTTCGGAATGATAAAACTTGCTACACCTAATATCCCTTTATTAGCAGCCATATCTGTAGACGTAATTAATGCCGGTGCCCATGTCCATGCTGATGCAATTGATAAAGCCATTACAACATTCTTATATTTTGCTCCAAAATAAAAGATTTTTTTATCCATTTTTGCCTCCAATTTTAAATAAATGTTTTAGTATACAATAGCCCTATAATATACTCTCAGCTTTTCTAATCCATTCTCTCATAGTATCTTTGTTTTCTTCCAGATAATCATAATATATCTTTGTATCAACATCTATATTGTAATCAAGGTTAATTTTCCCATGCCCTATTGAACTTTTACCACCGATATAGCCATATTCCTTCAACTTTTCAAGTCCTGCTTTCAAACAAGCTTTTTCAACCTCGTTATCATTTTCTATAATTATGTCTCCGGATAGTTCAGTACCGGCGCTCAAGCACTGCATTTCATATTTCATTTGAGTGGGATTTTCTTTCTTTTTGCCCTTTTCATCTTCAATTTCATTAATGTTGAAATCTTTGGATTTGAGGTCATCTCTTCTGGTATAAAAAGTATCTTGCAGCATATCATAAAAGCTTATATTATTTTCTTCACCTGTATATTTAGCTGTTTCCTTGCATACAGGTATAAAAATAGCCACCTTCAATTTGCCTTCCGGTATTTGGTCTCCTATAGCTGAACCAAATAAGCTTAAAGGTGGACACATTTTCCGCATTTCTCTTTTCTTACCTACTTCATTATATCTACTGCCACTGGTTAAAGCCCCACCGGTAAACAACAAGTAATAAAGATTCGCTGATACTCCTTCGTCTGCAATATCTATATGGTTTAAATAATCCTGCATGATAAGCCTTCTCAACTCACCTCTAAAGGCATTTCCGGAATATACAGGGATATCTATGTACTCGCCGTTATATTCATATTTTTGTGTTCTTGCCGCCTGCATTGTCCCCATTCTTTGGTCACCAAAATGACTTAATGGGCTTAAAAGTGTTAGTTTTATATTAGTTCTCATGTACTTTTACCCCCTTCTCTGTAAAACTTACTTGGGCATTTTCAAGTTTTTTATTCAAGGCTTCTTCTCTTTCTTTTCTGGCTTTTTCTGCTTGGATCTGCTCTTTACGCACTTGATTATTTAATCTAAGTTTTAGGATAATTACTTGGGTTTTATCTCTAAAAGCTTTAAGAACTGCATTTTTAAATTCATCTGTCTGCTCCGCAATTTCCGATATATTTTTATATTTGAGTGACCTAACGTCCATCTTTCTGCATAGCTTTTCCACAAACTTATCATATTGATTTGTTGTAGTAGCCGAAGCTTTCACCTTTGAAGTGAATTCATCCCATATTCCCATTGCCCTGGTACCAGTTACCTTGTCCCAATCTATTTGAGACCATATATCTGCCAATGTAGCTACTGCCGCATCTTGAATATTCTCTTTATTCAATTCGTACAATTTTAATACCTCCTAGAATAAACTTATTTGTTTGGTTTTAGCAGCTTTTTTCTTTTCTTTCTCAAGGGCTTTCAACCTTGCTTTTTCTTCTTTCTGTGCCTTCTGCTTAGCTTTTACATATTCGTTTCTTTTTTCAGAGTTCATCATGTAAATTAGTAAGTCAAATTGTGCTGAACCCCTGTATTGGCTAAATAAATCCTCATATGTTGCAAACTTTTCAAGTCCGAATTGTTCAATTGAAATCATCTTATAATTGCCCGTTTGTAGCTCATCTTTGCTAAACTGTAGATAAGCATCATTCAGGTATTCATACACTCTTTTCAGCTTATCTACATCAAAAACATATTCTCTGTCTTCCTCCCTAATAAAGTATCTCTTAGGGTTTGAATTTACCTTGCATCTAAAGGAATTATGTTTCTTGAAGCTTTGCGTTATACCTACCACAAATTCACCAGTTACATATTTCCCAAGGTTGAACAAATAATTTTCTATATCATTTTTCTTTAATAGATATAAGTTATTTGCATCTGCTACAAACGAATTAACCCTTACTTCCCTAGCCTTTATTGTCCCCGCACATTCTTTACAAATATATTGGCTTGATCTATCCTTGCAATCTCCCCAATTTGTAAAATTTGATGATAATACTTTCTTGGCTTTTGCACCTTCTTTTGTATGCTTACCACATATCAAGCAGTTAGTGTCTATACTTTCTAAGTCTTTTATGTCTGGTTTTCCTAAGGCTGAATATAATATCTCTGTATTTGTAATTATTCTCACCTCTTTTCAAGCATAAAAATAAGACACCTAGAATTTAATCTAAGTGTCTTTAAGGGATATGTTAAATAGCTATTCCCTTTGTTCCTTAGGCAGGTAGCTAACCTGGTCTTATAGTTGCGCATTGTTAAGAGGCTATATAAGCTCATTTGGGGCTGTATATTATTATGCCCTACAGCCACAGGCAATGGAAAATTAACTTTGTTACTATCTTTTAATCCCTAATATCATTATATCTCATTTTGGCAATGTTTTAATAAGTAGTTCATAACCACTTAATAAGCTATAATTTACGTTTTAAAATGTTTATAGTATTGTTTCAATTCCTTATAGGTATACTAAAAAGAGAGCACATTAAGTACTCTCTTTTATCTTTTCCAATACCAATCCACGTAATTTAGGCGGTATTGGTAACTCTATAAGCTTTTCTTTGGTAATAATACCTTCCCTAAGCAAGTCTACTAAGGTTCCCACAGGTTTTTCTAATTTCCCTTTTACAATGGCTTGCAAGGTTTCCTTTATAATTATTTTCTTTGCTCCTTTCACTGTTAATATAGTAGACTGCCCTTGCCCCAGGCGTCTAAAATCTTCTCCTTCCACCATATTAAACCCTGGTAAATCTAATCTCTGTTGTAAGGTACGTATCTCTATACCTGTTTCCTTCGCTATATCTCTAAGTGTAACTATATCTTTTAAATCCATGCAATTCCTCCTTCTGGCAGTTTTCTGGATAACTGCCAACCAAAAATATGTTCTAATTTTCTCCATATAAGTAATTGTAACAATCCTCTATGCTCCATACTGCAATAGCTTTTTTATATTCAGCGACATATTCATCATCATGTCCATTAACTCCCGTATCCTCTCCCTCGAATACAAGAACTACATAATTGTCGTCGAACTGGTCTACCCAGTCCCAAAGTCCTTCTAAAGTGTCCATGCAACTCTTCCCCGGTAATACTGCTTCTTCCTCTGTAAGCCCATCTTCTTCTGCAGATTCTAAAGCTTCCTCTTCGCTTCCATAAATCATTCCCCAGCTTTTAGATTCTGGGGTTAATTCCCATTCTGGGTTCTGGAACCTAAAAAATATATTGTTGTCTTTATTGAATTTTTCTACTAATTCCTCTGCCGGTTTTCCTGTTATTTCATAACATTTTTTAGGTTTCATTTTTATTTTAATATCTCCTTTCCTTATCTACAATTATATTATATTCCTACGTGGGAATATTGTCAAGGGAATTTTATAAGCTTTCAAAAAAATTTTTCTGGAATAAAAGAGCATAGATTTCTCTATGCTCTAACTAACTGATTTTCCATAAACTCGTTGCATGGCGGGCTTTGTAATAAGCCAAGTAGCCCCAGACTGCCTATATTCGTCCTCTCTGAAACGCCCTTGTCTAATAGCATTCCTAAGGACAGAGCCATCTGACAAGCCCCATTTTTGAGCCGCCTCGGCTAATGTGTATACATCATCCAGCAGACCACCTAGGATTTTGTCCGGGTCTTTCCGCTTATAAACACTCATGCTAGATGATTCCCAACTTCCAGTTCTATATTTATCATACATGATGCTCCCATATTCATCGTCATTATCAATTATCTGGAGGGCTACATTGTCCCCCAGAGTAATTGTAGAACCATCTTCTAGTTTAACCATATTTCTTCCTGTATATTTTCCCGTTAGCCCTGTAATTTCTTTTGCCTTTTCTTCAAAATCCTGTGGTAACATTTTATTTTCTCCTTCTGGCAGTTTTCTGGATAACTGCCAACCAAAATTTTTTCTAAAAATTTATCCTTTTACCAAATCATCATATTGCCTTTTTAGCCTCTTTATTTCATGAAGATATTCCTCCTTCGAGAGGTTCTCTTCTGGCCTATCATCCCATTCCTCTTCTCCTTTGCTTTGTAGCAGATATTGTATATTATCACCGCCATGTATGGCTAGACAACCACCGCGGTTCTCCCTATATACTTTATACCCGCGGCCATGAACAAATATATGATCATGGTCAATCCACTCCGCATCTAGAAATATTCTTTTTCCATTTTCTCGTCCTAAAACTCCAGTTAACATTTTACATATCCTCCTTTGGCAGTTTTCTGGATAACTGCCAACCAAAATTTTTCTAACGCCTGTATTCGTCTAAACTTAGAACCGTATCCATACTTTCGCCTTTCCATATTCTTCTAATCATATTATAAAAGCCACCTTTAAACGGGATATTGCCAGTACGATAATCAATAAACCATACTGCGTTGTCTATTTTTTCTATCTCGTCCATTAAGACTTTACCTTTTTGTTCTAAGCCCTTAACTCCAGCAAGTCTAGTCTCTGGGAATTTTTTATATTCACCCAAGAAGTCTTTCTCATAAATCTTTTTTGCCCATGCAACTTGTTTTTCTGAACCTTTCAACTCAACCATTGTATTTTCTACCCCCTTAATTTCAGAAAGGAGATAACTCATCTCTAACCCAAACTGGAATTTATAAGTAACTATTGGAAATTCCTTTTTCATATTTCTTGTTTCTTCGTGCGCCTTCCTTATTAACTCACCTGTAAATTTCATTTTTCATTATCCCCTTTCGTATCTTATAATTCTATTATAACACTAATTCGTGTTATGTCAACACTATTTTAAAAGTTTTTTAAGGGGATCTTTATAAAACACTGGTTTCTTTAGTTTCATATCTACATCCTGCCTATTTTTAAATTCTACAAAATAAGATTATATTCCTTTAAAGAAAAAGAGCATAGAAATTAATCTATACTCTACTAACCATTATCCAATCTTCCCAATTTAATATATTTCTTAGTAATTTATTCTTTCTCTCTGTAGCTGCTGGTTGACTTATCCCATATTTAAATCCCATCTGCCAGTCTGTTTTCCCATATCCTGAAAACTTTTCTTTTAGAAATTCCTTATCTCCATCTCTCAAATCTTTTATATTATCCTCTATAATAGTATTATCCTCCTGTATCTGCATAATTCTATCTTCTATATCTGCAATCTGCTGTTGCTTATAAGCCTTATTCTTTATTAGCTTGTCTGTTATGCTATACAAAGTTTTCTCTGCAAAACTATAGCCTGTAGGGCTTGTTTGTACCCTTTCTTCATATCCAATTTGTATAGATTCTTCTGGCAACTTGTAATCTATATGTTCCAACTTGTAATCTATCTGTGAAATCTGGCTTTTTAGTAAATCCAGTCTTTTATTCAATGCCCTAAGCCTCTTATCTTTGTTGAAATAATTATATAGTTTTTGTTCCATTTCTTTTAATCTAGCATCCATAACAATTCCTCCCTATAGAGATTCATTCTTTCCACTTTACAGCTAGAATAATACATAATATTGCTAATATTCCAACTACTATATATTTTATCATACTAAACCCTTCTTCAATCATTAAACATATTTATTTGTCCTTTTAGTATTTCTTGTTTATGTTGTATCTTCTCTTTATGCCGTTTCTTCTGCTCTCTCTTGACCTTATTTATCCGGGACAGGCATACAGGACCTATACCTATTTCTTTACTCTCTTTAGACTTTAACTTTCTGCCACATACTAAGCATCTATCAATTTCTACTCACCTACTTCCAATTCTTAATTGCTATCTTTATAGGGAAATCTTCTCTGCTATTAAGTTCTTCTATTAGTTTAGACGTAGATATCTGAGATAAATTAATATCTGCATTTGTATCATTATTTT
Organism: Clostridium lapidicellarium; assembly: GCF_041224415.1. Lineage (NCBI taxonomy): Bacteria > Bacillati > Bacillota > Clostridia > Eubacteriales > Clostridiaceae > Clostridium > Clostridium lapidicellarium. Next base: position 61,958 of record NZ_JBGFFE010000007.1, read on the forward strand.
CACTCAAAATTTTTATTATAGGTATAGACAATATACTACATATTCTATCTAATGCTATAAATGAAGGCTGCTTATCTCCACGTTCAATTTGATATAAATATGAAATGCTAAGTTCTGCATAATCTGATAGCTCTTCTATGCTTATTTTTCTTTTTTTTCTGAATTTCTTAATTTTTTTCCCAATATCCATAGCAAATCCTGTTTTTCCGATATTAGACTTCTGATTCGTAATTAATAAATCCACTTCAATATCTAATGCTTTGGCTATTTCTTTAAGTGTTTCAATATCTATTTTTTTTCTACCGTTTTCAATTTTACTTATTGCTGATTGACTTATTTTAAAACCATTTTTATTTATTATATCAGCTAATTCATAAGTAGATTTATTTTGTTGAGTTCTTATTTTTTTAATTTTTTCCCCAATATTCATATATTTCACCTACTTCTCAATTCTTTCTTGCACCCTCAATATACTTTGTAAGGCACTAACCTCAGTTTCTAAAGCTCTTAACATTGAATGGCTTGCTTTTAAAACTTCCTGTGATAAATCTCTGTTGAATTTTAAATCAGCTACATTTTCATTACCTCTTGCTAAATTATTTATAAGTGTAGTAGGAACACCTTCTGTCCTTAACTTTGTAATTTCCTTTGCCAATGCTATTCTATATATCTTCTCAGATTGTGCAAAATCCTTAGCTTTAGAAGTTATTATGTCAGCACCTTTATCTAATCTTTTAGATGTATTATATAATGCATCTGTTACTTCTATAGGCTCTACAGACATATTCCTTTACCTCCCATATCCATATTTACATTTTCTTCTTTCCCCTGTCGGGTACGGGATATCGTACTTTTTTAGTATCCCGAATACTTCACAACCCTTACTATGCTTATTACAGTTTCTGCAACTTCTATCAATTAAAATTTCTATAATACTCCTAAAATCTTCATCTGCCATAACTTTATATTTAGATTTTATATCCTCTCCTATAAGCAATTTGTTTTCATATTTATTAGCTAGTTCTAGTACCCTAGCATCTATATCTTTTATCCTTTTCTCACTTATTTTATGTTCTCTCATTGCCATATGGAGCCATGTTTCAATCCTGTGCCATGTATCATCATTTAGCTTTTTCAGTACATCTTCCCTTTCTGTAGCTGCCTTTTCTAGTTCGCCTTGCATCTGTAATGCTTTCTTCTCTACTTGCTTACCTATATAGGCTCTTAACTCCATTTGTTCACCTATATTTAACTTAGATAAGATATTAGATATCATTTAATCACCCACCTTAACAGCTCATATCTTCTCCGTGTACTTCATCTAACCTCACATAAACATAAGGATCTTTACTATAGTATTTTGTTATAAACATACTTATTATTTGTTTATCATCATCATAGGCTATTTTATTCAGCGCATCACAGATACATTTTAACACATTGTCCACATCTGGTTTTTTATCTGGCAACAATATACCTTTCAGCATCTTTTCCTTCTTAACTTTACTCGTTCTTTTTGGTATAGGGTAGTATGCCGATACCGACATACTTAAATACCCTTCTAACTTTGGGAATCTATTTATCTTATAAATATCCCTTATTAGCCTCTCATAATTTGCTGTTTTCTCTGGAGTATAGGTGCCGTGCCTTGTTACCCGTGGGCGCTGTTTTCCAACTGGGGGACCAGGGATTTTAAATTGTATCATCTATTCTTCATCCTCCCAATATCGAGTTAATATTGCTCTTGCTATCTCTAACCCTTGTATTTTGCCTTGTTTCGTTAAGCCTGTAACATCAAAATTATCCTTTTTATTTTGCTGGTTCTCTATTTCTTTTGTAATTAAATCTATACATTCAGATATCTCATCTTCCACCTATTCTTCATCCTCCTACCCGTTAATTACTACATCATTCCAGTTTGCTTTATGCCATTCTTCATACTCTCCATATGTGGAAAAATATTTTGTATGCCTTTCATTATCTCTTAAGTCCTTATAATTTATTTCTATAAATTTTGTTTTGTCCGTACATGTAGTTTCTTCTTCATCCTCCTTTATATACCATTTACCTTCTAAAATAATATCTGCAAGTATGTTATCTATATGGTTCGTACTTAATTCATGCATTAATTCACCTAACCAATAATATTTAGGTGTTTTACATAAACGCGGATGTTCTACTCTAATTTTCTTCTTACTTTTTACAGCCTCCATGAAGCTTACTGGCTGTTGTGCTAAAGTCCACATATCATTAAAATTTATACCGCATTTATCTTGACCGTAGCAACCCTTACAATCTATCACTATTTCTCTAAATTCATTTGTTGAAATTGTTTGAGTACATGGATCTTTTTTTGGAATTATCTCAAACTTTAATTTTTTATCTTTGTCAAGCATACTCAAAGCTTTTAACGTACTATATTTCTTCATTTAAATCTCCTCCTTTATATACCATTTACCATCTCTTGTTACTTTTTTTATCTGATATGGTGTTAATATACGTCCCATCTTCATTAGCAAATGGTCAGTATCCTGATAGTTACCGTGCATACAAAAATATTCATGCTCTACTCTTATAGGTTTGCAACTTTCTATAGCTTCAATAAAACTTACCGGTTGCTGTACTTCCTTCCATTCTTCTTTAAGAAATTTTTCAAATTGTAGAGGAGTATACGTATCTTTGGGTATCATAAAGTTTCTTCCACTCCCCACAATAAAAAAGTGCTTGGTTTGATCAGAACTATATATATCATTCTTTTCTATATTGCTCCGTACTTTTTTGGTATGATTCCTGCCTTGCTTAATTACTTCTCCAGTTTCAATATTTTTAAAATTATTTTCAAATATCTTTCCGTTATATACTGCATTAAGTAAATCTATAGTTCTATATGTTTTCATTTAAATCTCCTCCTTATTTACCCCATAATTCATCTAACCAATCTAAATATTCTTGTAATTTTTTATCTTCAAATTCATCTATAGGTTCAGGTGCCATTCCAAATTCTTTTTCACTCTTTCTTATAAATTCTCTATAAGTGCCTGTATTTTTTGTTCCTGGTTCTACATCACATATTCTTTTATCTAAATCATTTTTAGTCATTTCAATACTCCTCCCCACGGATCCTCATATTCCACATCTTTCAATTCTTCTTGTGTATATATCCTATCTCCCATAAGCCTTTTAACAAGTTCTTTATTTCTATATCCGCCCTTATATAATCTAAGCCTTTTACATATCTTTCTTGCTGTACTAGATGTAGTATTTAATAACTCTTGTATCTCTTTCTCCGTGTAAAAATCTTTGCTAAATAGTTCAATTAATTTATCCTGCAGTTCTAATTTGTAGGTAAGGTCAACATATCTGTTCTTATGTGGACCATTCTTGCCTTGGTGATGTTCATTGCACAGGTACTTGAAATTTAAGCTTATATTTTTTAATAAAGGGGCTTGGCTCCTAAATGCAACATGGTGTAACTGTACTTTATAACATGTTCCACATACAGAACAATGATGTATTTCTCTTATACTCATTTAACCATTCCTTTGTATGTAGTACAGCTTTTATACTGTACTACTATATTATTTTACTAATACACTTAATTTATATCCGTTACCAGCTTTTAACTTATTTCTTCAATATTTTCATTACATATTTACTAAAATACTTTCTATCCTTTCATCCGCCTCTTTCATTGCTGTTTTAAGTGGGTGGATATAAGTCGATTGAGTTGTTATAGTATTTGCGTGTCCCAACCTTTTGGCAACTGCCTGAATACTCACTTTCTTAGCTATAAGCAGGCTTGCATGTGTATGCCTTAATCCATGTACCGTTATTCTCCCAACCCCGGCATTAGCACAGTGTCGGGCTATTATGTCATTAATGGTTGAGTTGTAAATAACTACATGCCCACCACCATACCAATACGGAAATATTGGCTCTGTTGGTTCAAGTTTTTCTATTATTGGTCTTAATGTCCATGCTGTTTTTAAGTCCAATGATATTACACGATTAGACGATGGATTTTTTGTAGGCTGGAATCTATTAGCCTTGATTTTAGTTTTGTAGTCATATGATTTATTCACATCAATTTTTCTATCGTCAAAATTAAAATCATTTGGCGTCAATGCCAGCCCCTCTGAATAACGTAATCCAGTATTGATTAGTAATAGTAAAAAGTAGTCCCAATTCAATTCTTTTGTATTAACATTTAAATCAGCTATGAACTTTTTGGCTTCATCTTCCTCTAGAAACTTCTTTATCTTTTTAGCCTTTGGTTTACCCCCAACCTGTACACGCCTAGTGAAATCTCTTTTGATAATTCCTTCATCTAGGGCATCAAGCACACTGGCTCTAATCTGCCTGTGGAAGTCCATAACCGTCAAATGTTCGTGTGTCTCGGCATATTTATTTATAAGTTTCTGGTATGTCCCTCTGTCAAAATCTGTTATTTCGCATGCAGGTTCCAGTTTCTTTAATGATTCACCTGTCATTACATACTTTTTATAGGTTACAGGTCTTACATTGTTCTTTTTATATGTTACAATCCATTTATCATAATACTCAGATAGCTTCACTTTCTAAACTCACCTCTAGCAATCTTTAAAGCGCATTTCCAATATCCCTTAAAAATATCTTCATCTGATTTAAAACGCATTCTGAAAATAATCTCTCTTAAATCACTTAATTCTAAATACTTAGCTTTATTTATAGTTTTGTAATATTTATCTTCCATATGTGTGTAATACAAATCAATGGTTCCGCCTGTTTTGTCCTCTATAAACTTTCTAAGCTGTCCTTCTGTTAGTAATGGAATTGTATCATCTATAAAATCTTTTACAGCATTCAAGTGTTCTCTACCTTCTATGTGTGAAATTATTGAACGTTTCCCAGTCGTCTCATATAGGTCACATATCTGCATATTTTCTTTCCACCAATCTCTAAATACCTTTCGTACTTCCGATGGCTGTTTTAAAAATTCTTCTGCACTTATATACTGCATGTTCTATCCCTCCTTTATTGGCGGATATCTAAAATCATTAAACTTGACGTTGAAATAATCTTCAACTTGCTTGCTGTATGGCATTAAGTTTAAATTTGAAAAGCTTAGAAGATCGTCTTTCTTATTGTCTATAAAGAAAATTCCTTTGCATTTCCTTGATAAAGTATTACAATGGGCAACAGCAGCATTCATACCTCTTATCATCAAGTTAAATAATAGAAACGGTATGGCACGGTCGCTTAGTTCTTCACACATATAGAAGTGTTCACTGGGGATATATCTAAATGGTGTTTCTTGCAAGCACTCACTCCACCATTTACGTATGGTCATTCCCCCGGTTCCTGCCGCAACTTCATATACCATTCCTTTTTTACCTCCCGTGAGCCTTGCTATAACATTTGAAACTGAATCCGGTGTAAAATCCTGTTTCTTCTTTTTTCTGTCAGCATGTTCATCTTCAAAATATTCATGGAACCAGTCATAAGAAACATCATGCTTGTATAGCTTCAAAAATTCTGAGAATACTTTTTCTCTTCTCTCACGGTCATATAAGATTTTTAAAATAGTTTCTGGGGCTTTATAGCTCTCCGTTATACCCAAGATTTTATTTATATCCGTACCATATCATCCTTTCTATATCAAGAATCTAAGTATTGCCAATAATCCTACAGCAGCACCCAATACTTCTCCCCACCATACATCTTTTCTTTCTTGCTTAGATAGTATATATATTTTCTTCACTTCTCTTTTTCTCCTTTATTCTTGCTATTTAAATCCATTTCTAACTGTTCTCCCTTCATAATTTTTCTATCCCATATACTTATTTGCTTACCAAACTTTATTTTCTTTGCATCTTTTATAACCATTGTTTTATACCTTTAATGCTTTTCTATTACACTAATACACTATAGTTTTAACTATTCCGTATCTAGTGTATTAGTGCCTTAAATTATTTCTATTCTTTATTCTTTATAATCTCATTACAGCAATCTATATGTGCAACATCTAATTTACCATTTATTCTAATCATATGTGCATCTAATGGATGTAACTTTTCATGGCATAAAGCACATATCATATATTTAACTTTTGGATTATTCATATCTGTTTCACGCATTTTTTCACCTTCTTTTTAAAGGACAAATTAAAGTTTTAATAATAATTCTTTTTTATCCATTGCCTAAATGTGTCTATTTCACAAGTCCTCGGAAGTCCTGTGCCATCTTCATACGTCACCTTAACCCCGGTCGAACTTTCTGTAACTGCCAATACTGTTCTCCAATTGTCCGCAAAATTCTTATATGTCTTGCCAATGACAATTTTTATTGGAATTTTTTTCTTCATAAATATTTTTCCCTACCTACTTTTCTACACTAACAATGTCTTTCTTCTGGCAATACAATATTTCTTTACCACTCTTTATCATGTATTCTCCGCCCTCTAGCTGCCCTATTATCTTACCTTTTATTCCATCCCACAACTTTACTGTAGACCCTATCTTAATATCCAAGGCTTATCCCTCCTCTGCTATCTTACAAGCTATGATCCAATATGCTTCCAACATAGAATTTGTCTGCACATCATAGATAGGATCATTTATCAATTTTCCGCCATTTTTCATGTCTTTAAATTTAACTGCATAAGACATGGTATCGGCATCATTCCAAAAGGGAAAAACTATTGTACTAAATCCTGTTTTGTCCTCTATGAATTTCCTTAGTTGCCCTTCTGTAAATAATGGAATTGTCTCTTCCCCTAGTGGCAAACAATCTAAAGCTACGTTTTTAGCCACCCAAGGCGAACTCTTTTTATACAGCGGAATGTCTCCTATATATCCTATTAAATCAGTTCCTTCGGGATTTCGTTTCCACCACTTAATAAATACTCCCTGTACTTTTTTAGGCTGTTTTAAAAAATCCTCTAGCTTTATATATTCCAATGCTATTCCTCCCTTAAACACTCATTACAGGTTTTATCTTTTTCAACACATGGTGTATTGTCAATAGGACATACTATTATATTCTTCTCACGCAATGCTTCCAATGGTTGAAGATACAAGCTACTTCCTAATGCTCTAGAGTATTTTAAATAATCCAGTATGTTGGTGTTTTCTCCATGTTCTATATCCTTTAACTTTTCTATACTCATACCTGTTTGCTCTGAGATATACCCTAATTTGATACAATGTGCCTCTCTAGTCTCTTTTAGAGTTTTCCTTAATTCATACCATCTGTCTTGCGCAATAAAAGAATATTTTGCTTGTGGATTTTTCTTTATAATTTCCCTTACCTTTTCTTCTGCATCTACCTTATGAAATGGCATCTTATCCCTCCTTAATATCCTTCTTCCTGTCTCTTATAATTAACTTTGTTTTTCTTGTAATAAGCCTGCTCCATCTCTTCTTTACTAATACCAAGCATCATCCCTAATCCAATAATATATGCAAGCACTTCTCCACCATAATTCAAGACCGTATTATAAGTACTGAAAAACCCTTCTATTATGTCTATCAATGTTGGTTTATTTTTTTCTAAAAAATCTGAAATTGAGTTAAAATCATCTTTGCTAAAATCTCCTTCAAGTTCATTACCTTTACTTTCATAATAGTTTTCTAAGCTAAGAGCAAAGTGCAAACAGTCTGCAAATTCCCCAAGTAATTTTTCTCTATTGATTTTCTTATGTTTTTTCCAGTATTTAAATCCCTGCCACTCATTTGCCAACTCTCCAAGCTCCACCAGTAAAGCCAGTTTCATATTCTTTAATGGATATTTCTCTATGCTCGCATTACTAAGTATCCTATCATCCAACTTCTTTTGGTCTGCTAACATCTTTTTTATATCCAATCTATTTTTCCTCCTTTATTAATTCTGGGCTTTCATAGATATTTCCAACTATTTCAAATTTACTTTTGGTGGTGTACCTATATAAAGATTTCCACCACGTATCACCATCTACGTTCCGTTTTAATCGCCATGCACCCATATAAAAAGCTACAATATATTTATTTTCGCTATCTGATACTATGTCACCTTCATACACTTCAACACCGTTCTTATCTCTCAAGCCTGTAAACTGTTCAATACTTTCTGGAATAACCTCTATATCTGTCCCAAGTTTTTCTTGTATGCAAAATGTTACTTCATCTGTAGAAATCAATCTTTGATGTAAATATCCATATACCCATTTCTTTTCATCCGTTAGACCTCTAAATCTAATATCTCTCATTTTATTTCTCCCTCCATTTCAAACACAAAATCACACAAACTATTGCCAACAGCCCAATAACTACATACATATATGGCACCTTCTAATTACTCTTTTCCCGTCTGCACTGTATATAAGCCCTTTATCCAGATTTATTCTTGCTCTATGCCATACTCCATCAATCTTATATCTGCATCTTGTTTTCTTATATTCTTCCTCGAATAAGTCCAGCCCAGTTGTCAAATACTGTTTCAGACTTATCAACTTTTCCACCCCTTTTATGAAATATTTTATTCATTTATATATTTGCATGATAGTTATTTATTCTTATTAACTTTTACACTTATTCTTTAGTTTGAATATTCTGCACTTTATTTATATATCTTCTATCGAACATAGCGCCATTTTAAGCACATTTTTATTTCAAGATATCCAACTATACCAAAAATGATTTATCTTTTTAAATTTGCCCCTTCTCGTTTTAAATTTTGCTATTCTAATTTTTGCACTCTACCTAGAATAAAATCCACATACTTAAAACTTTCTGGATATTTCTCTATTCCGTTTTTAGATACCATAATCGTTATAAAATACTTTGTCCTAGCAATTACTCTTCCTCGTACATATCTGTCTTTATTTCTGCCCATATGCTCGATTAAACGTATCTTCTGTCCTTCCCTAAAACCATGCTTTACTGCTTTTACTTGCTTTACAGATATAAGCCTACCTTCCCAGCTATTGACATACATTCAATCCCTCCACAACCGTTTTACCGCTTAGAATATCTACAAATTTGAAACATTCTTTGTACTTTTCCCTTTGAACTACGAGTTGGCAGTCTGTTATTCCTACAATCTCGCCACACTTCTTGATCGGTATTGAACGCTCCATATCACGCATACTGTATGTTGAGCCCGCTGATTCATAGTCCATTAGCTCCAATGCATCTCCTAGTTTGAAATTATTTTTTATTTTTTGAATATTTGCTGTAGCTTCCCTACCCTGTGCTTCTTTTATTGTGTTCAGCCCCGATCCATAATGTTCGATCTCTGCAAGTATTCCATTGCCCTTTTCATACTCTACATCTTTCCATACACCACTTGCATCTCTGGACATTTTTCTTTTATCCGGAAGCCCTAATCCATGTCCTTTCTTGCTTACTGCTTGGGATGATATTCCCAACATTTCTCCTATTTCCGTGTTAGTCTTGCATAACCAATATTTCCTCAACTTGGCTATTTTCCTTTTATCCCATTTTCTAAGACCCATTTTTATTCTCCTCTCAACAAAATGTTTTGTAATTCTTCATTGTCCCGTTTACTCTGCCCTTTTCTCACATCTTCTTCTGGCATCTTTACGGGTATAGCCATTTTAAATATCCTGCTTTTTAACCTTTCGTCATGCTGCAAATTTTCAATTGAGCAATTAGACGTAAATATCGTTATCTTGTTATATTTCATTCTGGTATCAAATATCGAAAACAGCATTTCATTTACCCAGTTTGTAGGCTGTTCAACCCCTATATCATCTACAATCAAGACCTGTACACTGTTTATACTCTCTATCAACTGGGATTCGGTATATTGAGTATTTTTGTTGTACGTATTTCGTATTTCTTTAAGCAAATCCAGGGTTGTAATAAATTTAACTTGCATATGTCTCACTTTTAAAAGTGCATTTCCTAAACTAACTGCAAGCCTTGTTTTCCCACTCCCTCTGGTACTGCTATAGTAATATAACCCCTTAGCTTTCTCTCTGAATTTTTCAAAGCTTTTTATATAATTTGCCGTCATGATTTTAGCTGTTTTAGCTGTTTCCCTATCTGCTTGTGTTTTGTATATCTGCGTATCAAAGCTATTCACCGTCAAAGAAGAAAACTCGCTGGGGATATTTGCAAATTGTAATCTTTGGGAATATATAAGCTGTTCTTTGCATTTACAGTACTTTGCTTTAGTTTCAAGTGTTTCTCTGTTCTGCATAAATATTATCCCCGAACCGTCGCACATATGATACGGGCAATCAGAAGTCGCATTTAGGATCTTCCAGATGTCCCCCGGTAATTTCTTTTGCTCTTTTGAGGAGTCGTTCTCCCTCATCTTCGGTTGCTCTCTTTTTAGGTCCTGTATTATTTGCTTTATTGGTTCCATGCTGTTCCTCCTTCCCATCTTCAATCCAGCTCTTTAATATTGCTTCTGTGTAGTTTGGTATAAATCTATTTTTGTTTTTAACTGTTATTTGCAATGCCTCTTTAGTCCAATCAAAGCTATATTTTTCTATAAATATTTTTAAAGTAGATATGTGACTTGTTATAGACTGCCCTGGTTTTAACTCCTGCCAATATTTACAAAGGTCAATTGCTTTATCCGAATAGTCCTTTCTCTTATTAGCATTATTTTCATTGTTCTCATTATTATCATTATTGTTTGGTTCCGTGACCGTACCGCGACCGTACCGCGACCGTTCCGTGACCGTACCGTTTTCGTTCCGCACATTCCCTGTATTTGTTGATATATCTTTATTAGAACCGTTCTGTTTTTGATACCGGTCATAATTCACTACCGAAACAGTAGACTTTCGTTTGTCAATCGCCAATTTTATCATTCCTTCTTCTTCGAGAAGCCTTAAAAATCTTTGAACTTTTCCAGCACTCCACCCCCACCTTTTCATTAATTTCCTTTGAGAAGTTACATAGCTTCCACGTTTTACATCTATAAGCTGGTTGTCAATCAAGGTTTTATTATCCTTGTGGTTAACTAGTAGGAGAAGGTCTATCCATGCATGAGCTTTGTCAAAACATTTCTCCTGCCATAACCAGCTGTTTTGTATTTTCCTATATATGCTTATCCAGCCTTTACCTTCTCCCATGGTCCAATCACCTCTTAAAAGCCTTTTGACAATCCATGCATAATGCTTTTCCATATCGTTTTTTACTGTAGTCTGCAACCTTCTGTGAAATTTTCTTACCGCATTTTTCACAAGTTAATCCATTGCTTGAATTTTTACTTTCTTTATTTTGAATATTCTGTTTATAATTTTCACCATAATTAGGTGTAACAGATTTACCCATAGAGAACCTAACCACATTATTGTTGTCTACTATATCCAGTTTTTCTATCTCTCTTTTATCGTTATATGCTATAGACTTAACTCTAAAGTGTAACTTGGGATTTATATAAGCCTTGCCGCCTTTATCTTTAACCTCTCCTGCCTGTAGATTCACCCATATAAACGGAGCTGTATAAAGTTCCCTACCTATGCCTACATTAAATCCTGCTCTCTTAAATGAATCACTTGCCTGACCCTTTTCCTTCTCTGTATAACTCTCTACTCCTACATCTTGTTTACGGATCCATTGCTTCTTTTCATCATCCCAAATTGATATAGTGCAGAATAAATTTCCATTAATAAGTTGATGTTCTCTCTGCCAGCCTGTGGGACCGTAAGTTTCATCAAGTATACGCATATCAACTCTTGCATCTTTATATAGGAGAAGTATACAACCATTAGATTTTACACTTTGTACCCTTACTTCAATTTCATCTGCATTTAAAAGCCGTATCTCTGCCATAAAAGCACCTTCTATTCTATTGGTTTAATTTGTATAGTTTCTTCCTTGGAAACTGAAACTCCAGGAAGTACTTCACCTGTTTCTGCATCTATGCCATCTTTATATTTCTTCTTAAGTTCAGTTTTATCTACACTCTCCTTAACTTTCACAAGCGACGAATCATTTTCTTTCAGATAGGAAAGCAGCTCATCTTCATTATTGTAATTCCATTTGGCTGATTTTCTACTGCTTATTTTGCCATATGGAGTACTTACCTTAGCTTTGGGGTCAACATGTTTTAATCTTATATAATAGTCACTTAGCAAGCTCTCAAAGTAGGCAATAGAATCCTGTGCGTTTTTGGTTTCTGCTTTCTCCCAGATATTTATTCTTTCTCTTTCCTTGTCAGCAAAAGCCTTGGTTTCAGCTATCTTAGCATTTAAAGCCCTTATCTTCCTAAAACACCAATTCGCCTGGTCTAAGTCATTCACAATAAAGCCCTGTTGTTCCTGCCCTTCTATCTCCCGTAACTCTGCATTAATCAATCCATTTTCCATAATTATTCCTCCCCTGCTATTCTTCTACATTCAGTCATGCACCCTGTACAAATATTCATTCCTTCAAATATATAGTAAGCATCACCCTCATATATAGGATCACCGCACCAATCACACTCACAAAATACTTTAGCATTTGGTTGTTCATAACGATAGTCGTAACAGGTGTCTGGTAAATCATCCATATTTATTCCTCGCTTTCGATATCCTCTGGATGAGGTTCTTCTAAGATATAGCCCTCTGTTTCAACTCTCTCTTTATCTAAAATTTCTATAGAAACTGAAACTTTGGCAGGATAATCTTCAAACTCCTTCATCTCTGGCATTCTTTTTTGTAAGAACTCTCCAAACCTTTCATAATCCTTTTGTCCAACTTCTTTTATATCAAGCCCATATGCCTTCCTTATAAGACAGCCATTATTGCTATATTCCAGTTTCATTTCAAACCCTCCATTGATTTATTTTCCAGTTTAGTATATACTGGAAGTAACATTTTTTATTTGCCTTTTAATTAAAGGCTTTCTTTTTATATATTTTTAAGAAACTGTTTCATTTCAAACGGTGTAAGCATATCTATATCCTTATAAGTTGTTCCTATATCTTCGTCATAGAGTTCTCCATCACTGTTCAATTTCCAATGTCCTGCCCTGTTTATAATGTCTTTGGCACTAAGTTGACCATTACACCCAAAGTATATAGATTCCACTGTACCAAGCTTTTTACTTGTGCATCTGTCCATTTCTTTTCCACTCTCCCTCCATTCTTTCCAAGGCACTATATAACACCTTTAATATAGAATTTAATTCATCTTCATTAAGACTAGGAGCCAATTGTCCAACCAGTTTCATGGTTTCTCGGGCTTTAGCTATATTTGCCATGTTAATCCCTCCATAACTTCTTAAATTCAAATAGTCCTTTCCATGTGGGATTTATATAGCTTGTTTTACATTCATCTACATACTCAAGCAGTACATACACACTCATTTTGTAACATCTCCTTGAGTATATTTAGCGCCTTTTTCTCTTTCCTTGATACCATAGTCTGACTCATGCCAAGCTTATTTCCTATTTCTTGTTGTCTATATCCGCAAAAATATTTAAGCCTTATAATGCTACTTAATTCACATGGCAAGCTCTGTATAGCATTTTGTAAATCCCAATCCGGTATACTATCTTCAACACTTATAAAGTCACCTATAGGAGTATCTTTTTTTTCTCCTACACAAATATCAAGAGAAGTTACTATTTGGGCGTTATACATTCTTTCATTCATGTTTCTAGCCAAAAACCATCTATCATCTCTTATATATCTTAAAATTTCACGTTTTATATAAACCCAAGCAAAAGTAATAAATTTGGTTCCTCTGTTTTCATCAAAAGCTTTAATTGCTCTCATAAGTCCAACATATCCAACCTGCATTAAATCTTCATATTCATATCTGTGTCTATATTTTTTATATATCCCGCCTGCTAAATTATTTACTAACGGTATATACTGTTCTGCATTAATCAACTCTTTAAAACCTCCTTATACTTATTTGCATATTCTGCCATATACATATCATGTAGTTTTCTCGCATACTTCTCTGGATCTACATAAGATTCTGGAAAACTCTCTGCTATAACCATTTCTAATTCTTCTATAGGCGTATATATTGCTTTCTGTTTATCTTCTGTATATACAATTTCTTTATCTGGAGTAACATCAAATACATAATTTGTATCCATATAAATTCCTCCTGTTATATTTACTTAATCTGCTTCAACAAATTCTCCATTTTTAAACATTGTTATATGTTACAGGTATTAAATTACTCAATGTATTTCCTCCTTACATTATTTTCTAAAGGATTTTCCCTTATCTTATAGAACTAATTTACTGAAAGGTGGTGATGACCTATGGATAATAGCCCCATAAATCCATTCACGTATCCTAAAGTTGAAATACCTAAAATCCATAATCCATTACTTGCTAAATCTCAATTTGAAATTCTTAAAAAGTCCATAGAAAACTTTGAATCAAAATTAGACGATGATCATGAGATAGCTTTAAAACTAGCGAGTTTTGGTCAAACAGTTACTATGAATGTAACTCAAATTGGTTATTCTGGTCCTTCTATACTTTTTTTCCGTGGTTATATTGGTAATAATTATGCTGAACTTATCCAACATGTAACCCAACTTAATTTTTTAATAATGGCTGTAGAAAAACAAAATTCTGATAGTAAACCTCGGCGTGTTGGGTTTATTCAAGATGATTAATGCCATTCAACATGCCCTGATTTCGAAAGTTCTTTCTGGTAATGAATAATACATTGTAATAAATAATCAACAAAATAACTATCTTGAAGCTGCATATTTAAATTAATTGTTGTCGGCTGTGCTTGAACTTGCTCTTCAAGTGCAGCTACTCGTTTTTCTAACATATCAACTCTTTCTTCCAGGCTTTTCTTCATATTGCTTATCCCTCCTATCTAACTAAACTTATCTGTGCGTTGGCTCCACGTATTGCAAGTCCAAATTCTTCATCAGGTATCCAGTTGTCTATAAACGTATAAGCATTGTCTATATCTTTTATTGCAGTGTCCTTATAGGAAGATACTCCAAAAACTCTCTTGTAATTATTCCAGAACCTCGGGAAAGCTTTTTTACCCAATACTTTATATGCTGGGGCATCTTTACCACCTAAAACCTTTATTACTCTTTCCCTACCATATCTATTTAACTTTTCCTGCTGTGCATGGTCTATTGTCATGTTGTCCTCAATTTTTTGTATCCTAGTATCATGATTATCAAGCTTGTATATAACTGCTCCAACTTGTTCATGCATAAGTTTTAAAGCTCCCATACTATTGTCAGTTACTTTATTTCTAAAATAGTTATTCACTAATTCTCTCTGAACCTTCCAAGCTAGATTATCTTGTAATGATTTCACTAGCATTAAATAACCTGATTCAGTTATAAGTATCAAACCATTCGGAGCAATTACATCAAATTCATTTTTGGCTTCCGACGAATTTCGTTGGAAGTAATCTGTTCCCTTAATAAAGTATTTTCTATTTTCTCTAAAGTTTCTTCCAGCTGTTCCTTCTGGCCTTTCATGCAATATGTCAATGTCCTTCAAAGTTACAACTCTTTGTCCTTTAAACTCTTTTACTTGCAAATCTTGATTATTGATTTTTACTAAATTACTCATATCTATCTCCTTTCTTAAACTGCTATATCATCAACAAACCTTTTTAATCGCCCAAGTTCTGTCCTTAATCTTTCATTTTCTCTAATTGCTGCCTCATATTTTTCCTTTGAAACATAATCATCATTTTTGGTAAATTTATCTACTTCCTTTTCTGGAATTTTGTAATGACCTCTGTTGGTTCTTATTGCATCAATCTGATTGCTTTTGCACATATATAAAACTTGTGCGTAGGATAGCCCCACTTTGTTTGAAAATTGGTTAGGACTTAGCATTTAATTCACCTCCTTAAAAATTTCATCTTCTGTTGTTTCAAACGCCCTAGCTATAGCTGCTCTACTGTTTTTTCTTGGATATGCATTTCCTGTTTCCCAATTCCAATAAACTTTTTGGTTAGTATTACATTTTTCAGCAGCTTCGACTTGGGTCCATCCTTTCAAAACTCGAAGGACTGCAAGTTTCTTATTCCAGGTAATGTTATCCAATAGATCATTCATTCTCTCCCTCCTTACGTCTAAAATCTTTATCTTTGTTTATGTTTATATTTTACGTCATTTTGACGGTATATTCAAACTGCCCTAACCGTCAAAATGACGTAAAATATTTAAATATGTCTCCTTTGCTATATCTATCTTCTAAATATTTATTTTTATTGACAAAATGACGTAAATAACGTATAATGAATTTAAAATAAAATATGAAGGGAAGAAAAATGAATACTATACTATTAGGGTTAAAAATTAAGAAACTAAGGAGTGAACAAAGCCTAGAACTAGGTGAAAAAATAACACAACAAAAACTAGCCAAAAAATTAGGGATATCTCGTTCTTATCTAGGAGATATAGAAAGTGGTAGAACAATACCAAATGATGAAATTATAGATAAAATTGCAAAAGCTTTAAATGTATCTCCTGAATATCTAAAAGGTGAATCAATTGAAAAAAATCCAGGTGAAACTACACAAATAGTTAATGAAATACAAACAGAATTAGAAACTAAATTAAATAAAATGGCTAAAGATAAAAAGATAAAAACTATAAATAAATTAAAAGAAATGCTAAATAACATAGAATTATAATTAATAAAACCAACTCATATCTAAATTATGGGTTGTTTTAAATAAATTATAAAGAAGGGCTTTTATGAAAGGAACTATAAGAAAATACACCCGTAAAGACGGAACAGTTACATATGGTTATTTGGTCTATATGGGTGTAGATGAAAACGGGAAGAAAAAATACAAAAGAAAGAGGGGGTTTAAAAAACAAAAAGAGTGTGAAACTGCATTGGCTAAATTCATAACGCAGTTAGAAAAGGGGACAGTTGTAACAAATGATAAAATGACGATTAAAGAATATATGAATTATTGGTTAGAAACTTATCCAAAGAATCATTGTCAGCCTTCTACTTATAAAAGATACAAACTTTTCTGTAGAGACATTGTTCATTGTTTGGGTGGCTACAAACTTACAAAACTTAATCCGTTACTAATCCAAAAATTTTACGAAGATTTAAAGAACGGTACTATAAAAGAAGATCTTAAAAAGCAAAAAATATTAGAGCTGCAAAATGCATATAGTAAATCCAAAAGAGATTCTAAAGAAGCTAGGAACTTAGAGTTAAAAATAGAAAAGTTAAAAAAACAGCCATTAAAAGGGATATCTAATAATACTATAATAAAAACACATAGAATGTTTCATGAAGCTTTAAAACAAGCTCAAAAATGGCAATTGATATATGTAAACCCTTGCGATTTAGTTACACCTCCACCTGCAGATGAAATTGTAATGAATTATTGGGATCCGGAGGATATACACGATTACCTTGAAGATTTAAAAGGTGAATTTTTATATCCGATTATATTTTTAGCTGTTCACACTGGGATGAGAGAAGGTGAATTATGCGCTCTTCATTGGAATGATTATGATTCTATAGAAAAGACAATTACGGTCAACAAAACATTGCAACGTATTGATGGGAGACTTCAAGAAAAAAAGCCAAAGACCAAAAAATCTTCAAGAATTGTAACTCTGCTTGATACTACAAACACCTTCCTAAAACAACTCAAAAGAGAAGAAAGAGAAAAAAATAGAAAAGTTGTTAATATGGATTCTAAAAAAGAAAGAAAAGATGGATATATTTTGCATTGGGAAGATGGGAGACCTATGGATCCACATTATGTTGCACAGCATTTTCCTGAGGTGCTCAAGAAACATAACGTACCACAAATAAGATTCCATGATTTAAGACATACTCATGCAACTTTACTTCGTAAACTCAAAGTCAATGCAGAAGTAATAAGTGAAAGGCTTGGACATGCCGATGTTGCATTTACATTAAAAACTTATACTCACGTTAGTACAAAAATGCAAAGAGAAGAAGTTTCAAAAGCTAACGATTATTTATAAAAAAATAGTGATTTTATTATGTGTTTTAAATTAGACAACTAAAAGACAACCAACACACTAAAATCACAAAAACAAAATTATATTATATGAGCCTGTGAACCGTTGAATTCACAGGCTTTTTAAATGGCAGGGGTAGAAGGCTTCGAACCCTCAACCAACGGTTTTGGAGACCGCTACTCTACCAATTGAGCTATACCCCTAAGACGATAATTATTATATAATATAAAATAGTAAATTGCAAGTTTTTTACCTCTTGTAAATATTTTCTAAATTCTTGATATTGTACTTTAAGGTTTCCTCATAAGTAAGATCCCCATTGTATATTTCTATCTTTACAGGTTTTATATTATAATTTTTCAGCAATTCAGCATTGTTTTTCAAGACAGTTTCATCACTATATAAAAATATCATATTATTGTTTCCCAACCTCTGTTCAAGATTTTGCTTTTCAACTGGATCCTTAGGAACTATACTGCCATTTTCCCCGGGGTTTATTTCCAGGGTATTCAAATTGTTGTATTTTACGAAATAACTCAACTGGTCTTCAGCTATGATGAAATCGTAGCTGCTTAGCTGATCATCTATGGATTTCAAATCTTTTCTGTAATCTTCAAAATTTTTCAATGACTCAGAAAAATTTTTTTCATAGAAATCCCTATTTTGCGGATCCTTGTCCTGAAGAGCATTCTTTATATTCATAAGCATTATTCTATAATTATCAATATTCATAAAATAATAAGGGTTATATTTTAAGATCTTACCATTGTATTTTACAGTTTTATTATAGTTTAAAAGTTGTATCCCCCTAGAAACATTGGTTACTCCAACCCTATTTTTATCCAGTTTGTCTACGAAACCGTCTATCCAGGGTTCAAAACCTGCTCCTACATAGAAAAAGAGATCTTTCTTAGATATATTATCCACACTATCTTCCGTAAATTTGAAATTTACCTCGCCTGATCTATTGTTGAACATATATTCCACCACATGCCTGTCTTTAACTATGGACTTTACCATACCGTATAAAAGCTTATCGGTAGTTACTATATTTAATTCCATGTTTTTCCTCACAGCCAATTTATCAATACCTTCATCTGCATTATTATAATTTTTGTAACTGCATGAAACAAAAAACACTACAAAAAAAAGCATAATTAAGCACAGTAATCTTTTCAAGTTTTTCACCTTTCTCTCTACATTTCAAAACAGCAGTACCTGGACAGATTAAATAATAACAAATATATTTTACATAAAGAGATCTAACATTGCAAATTACTTTCACAAGATGTTTATCAGATTATTTTATTGTGATAAAATTATATATAGTTACTAAGTTAATATACCACTAAATGGAGGTTTAACCATGAAAGTTAGTATTGATAAAACAATAAGGGCCATGGCAATAGCTCTTGATTTAGCTCAGATAAGCTCCAATTATAATAATTTTCCGGGAAATGAACCCATTATTGAAAATATAACTAACGTCAACTATTCCGATCATAAATTCATGCATCATTCTCAGCGGACTACATATATAGCACTAGAAATTGCAAATCACTTAAATCTAAACCAGAAATGTAAAAACAGAATTTACATATCCGCGTTATTACATGATATAGGAGCGGCAAACTTCCTTTCTGAAAGTCATTCTGCTAATCTCTTCATAAAAGAGCACTGTAAAATCGGTGCCAGAATAACAGAACATTTTCCTATGTTTAAAGATCTATCCCATATCATATTATATCATCATGAAAACTTTAATGGCACCGGTCCCATGAAATTATCCAAAAATGAAATCCCTATAGAAAGTCAGATAATAAGAATTGCGGATTTAGTGGAAATACTGTACAATGAAAATTTGTCTAACTTCCAGCAAAAAGGCAACATTATAAAATGGGTTAAAAAAAACTGTAACAAAATTTTTTCCGACACAATAGTAAATGCATTTTTAAAAAGTGCACAGCACGATATGTTCTGGTTAAATCTTCAAAATATATCCTTTGCCAACTTTATACTGGATAAAATGCACCCGGGTCTTGATGAATTTATGAATTTAAATGAATTTGAGAATATCTCCCTTATATTTGCAAATATAATAGATAACAAAAGTAAATTTACTGCAACTCACTCCAAGGGCATAGCAAATTTAGCATATAAAGTTTCGAAGCACATCGGATATTCCATGGAAAAATGTCGTGAGATGAAAATTGCAGGTCTCCTTCATGATATAGGGAAACTGGCCATACCTTTATATATACTGGATAAAAATGATTCTCTGACAGATGAGGAATACAATATAATAAAATCACATGCCTACTATACCAAAGTGATCCTAGACAGAATAGAGGATATACCAAATATAAGCGAATGGGCATCAAATCATCATGAAAAATTAAACGGGAAAGGATATCCTCAGGGCTTGGAAGCAGTTGATCTTTCCGAAGAATCCAGAATAATGGCAGTATGTGACATATATCAGGCACTTACAGAGGATAGACCTTACCGGAAGGGCTTACCTTCTAAAAGGGCCTTTGATATAATGGATAATATGGTATTTCAAAATCTTATATGTCCTAATGCATTAAGTTATTTGAAGGAAGTTATACACAGTTCTCCATTACCAGAACTTAAATAATATATCGGGAGATGAACTAATTGGAATATATTTCAAAAAATGTGAAAGACACTGTGGCTCTGGGTAAAAAGCTGGGAAATCTATTGAATGCAGGTGACATAATCTGTCTTAAAGGTGACCTGGGTACAGGTAAAACCTACTTTACCAAGGGCATTGCATCAGGTCTTAAAATAAATGAACCCATAACAAGTCCAACATTTACCATAGTAAATGAATATCAGGGAAGATTAAAACTCTTTCATTTTGACGTATACAGGGTGAATGATATAGATGAAATATCAGCTATAGGCTTTGACGAATATATTTTCAGTGATGCTGTAAGCGTCATAGAATGGGCCGATTACATCAAAGAATTGATACCGGAAGAATGCATATGGATAAATATCTATAAAATTCCTGAAAAAAGTCCTGATTTCAGAAAAATAGTAATAGAATATAATGGTGACAGATATAATTATATAAAGGAGCTAAAATAAAAATATGAAAATCTTAAGTTTGGATTCTTCCACCGAATCAGCAACATGTGCCGTACTGGATGAATATAAATTATTCGGTGAAATTACTTTTAATTACAGAAAACAACATTCTACAATTTTAATGTCCATGATAGATAGGCTTTTAAAGGAGTTAAATACGGATATAAGCTCCCTAGATGGATTTGTCGTTTCCAAAGGGCCTGGTTCTTTTACAGGGCTCAGAATTGGAGCAGCCATGATCAAGGGATTGAGCCAAGGTACGGGGAAACCCTTTATCGGAGTATCTTCACTTGATGCTTTAGCTTACAACTTATACTGCACTTCCGGCATTATATGTCCTATTCTAGATGCCCTCAGGGGAAATGTATATACCGCACTTTACGACTTCAACAATGATAATTTAAATATATTGAGCAAATACATGATAATTTCCATTGATAATTTAATTGGACTGCTCAACCGCTACAGCAGGCCCGTGTATTTCATAGGAGATGCCATGCTTAAATTCAAGGAGAAATTAAAATCCGGAATAAGAAATGCCCATTTTGCACCCACACATTTAAATCTGGTAAAAGCCTCTTCTTTAGGTGAATTGGGATTGAAACTGTTAATTTCCGGCCATCAGGACAGCCTTTATGAATTTGCCCCTTTTTATTTGAGGAAATCCCAGGCAGAAAGAGAATATGAAAAAAAATTGGAGTCCTCTAAAAATGACTGATATAGAAATATGTCCTCTAAAAGCGAAATATATTGACGGTATAATTGCAATAAACAATATGTGTTTTTCTACACCCTGGTCCAGGGAATCCCTTGAAAAGGAAATAGAAGACAATATAATTGCTAAATACGTAGTTGCCAAGAAATGCGACATATTAATGGGGTATGCAGGTATGTGGCACATATTAGACGAAGGGCATATAACGAATATAGCGGTTCATCCTGAATACAGGGGGATAGGTGTTGGAAGTTTACTTTTGGACGCACTTATAGAAATATGCAGGATTAAATCTATAAACAGCATGACCCTGGAAGTTAGAAAATCCAATATAATTGCACAAAATCTCTATAAAAAATATGGATTTATTGAAGAGGGTATAAGGAGATTTTATTATGCGGACAACAAGGAAGATGCCATAATAATGTGGAAATATAATATTTAAACTTCAAACAAGATCAAATTTATCCAGGGTAAAACAGTAAGGATAAAAACTGCTGCCCTGGACAAAAATTACCTTCATTTATCATTTGAGTTCAATTCTGTTATAATTCTTTTTTCCTCTTCTCACAAGCATATACCCATTTTTAAAATCATCTTCCGTAACAACAAGCTTAGGATCTTCCACCTTTTTATCATTTACCGTCAAACCGTTTTGGCTTATAAGCCTTCTGACTTCACTCTTAGATGCCAATATATTCAGCTTAACCAGAAGCTCCACTATAGAACATCCTAAATAATCTCTAGTTATTTCTGCCGTTGGAACGCTGCCCATATCTTCTCCACCTGCAAACAATGTTTCTGAGGCCTTTTCAGCTTTTTCAGCCTCCTCCTTTCCATGGACAAGTTTAGTAACTTCATAAGCCAGTATCTTTTTAGCTTCATTTATCTTTTCACCCGGAAGCGATCCAAGCCTTCTGACTTTCTCCATAGGAATAAATGTTAAAAGTGCCAGACATTTTTCCACATCAGCGTCATCCACATTTCTCCAGTACTGATAAAAATCATAAGGGGAAGTTTTTTCTTTATTCAGCCACAGCGCTCCTCCTTCAGTCTTTCCCATTTTTTTACCGTCGCTTTTGGTTAAAAGCGTAAAAGTCATTCCATAAGCGGGTTTATGTTCTTTTCTCCTTATCAAATTCACTCCTGCAATTATATTTGACCATTGATCATCTCCGCCGAACTGAAGTACACAATTGTATTTTCTGTTCAATTCAAGAAAATCATAAGCCTGCATCAACATATAGTTGAACTCGAGAAAAGACAATCCCTTTTGAAGTCTCTGCTTGAAACATTCAGCTGTAAGCATCTTATTTACAGAAAAATGAACTCCAACTTCCCTTAAAAATTTTATATAATTCAAATCCAAAAGCCAATTGGCATTATTTTCTATAATGGCCTTCCCATCTTTCAAATCTATAAATTTTGAAATCTGATTTTTAAAGCAGTCGATATTGTGCTGTATCTGCTCAGGAGTCATCATTTTTCTCATATCGGTTTTGCCCGTCGGATCACCTACCATACCTGTGCCTCCGCCAAGCAGAGCTATTGGTCTGTGACCTGCCCTCTGCATATGGGCCATGACCATCATCTGTAAAAAATGTCCCACATGAAGACTGTCTGCAGTCGGATCAAATCCTATATAAAATGTTATCTTTTCTTTTCCCAATAACTCCCTTATCTCTTTCTCATGAGTAGTTTGTTTTATGTAACCACGTTCTAACAATATGTCATAGACATTATCCAATGAAAATCACTACCTTTCAAATAATAAAAAACCTCTTAATTATAACTTATAGTATATATTTAAAACTCACTTTTTTCAATATTTTACCCATTTATTACAATTTTGCAATGATAAAAGGTAAAATATTAAGGCTGGAAACCTTTCCAACCTTAACTATATCAAAAAATCAATTATTTTCGCAATTATAAGCAGCCTTATGCCACATACTTCATAATAAACTCAGGTATTTTTTCTCTTTCTTCATTTATACTAATATAAAAATTCACTCTATACTCCTCGGATAATTTTTCAATATCATAAAACAAATGCGACATATTTTCAAGGTTCCCATCTATAATATTAAACAATCCATCAACAAAGATCGTATCAATATCATAGTCCCCTGAAAGTATGCCGCACAAAAAACCATAAAAAGTTTCCATCTTTTTTAATTTAAAATCACTGGTTGCTATAAATCTTATTTCCCTATTCAGCTGATACAGCGGACCCCTGTCATCATCTACATACACAACATGCCCCCTTCCTATTCTTGCTTTTTCGTTGGCCAAATTAATCAGTTCTTTTGTCTTTCCTGAACCTCTTTCGCTGCAAAACACATGAATCATTTTTATCACCCCTTAATTGATATTTAGGTGTTATCCTTATAAGTAGATTATATAATGTTCAGAATATTTTTTCAACAGTAAATACACAATAATTTAAATTACCGTGTATTATTATTTAAAATTTTTGATACCAGGATAAATTATTTTGAAATCATAATTTTTCATAGAATTTATAAATTTAACTTTTCCCTTATTTTTAAATTTTTTTTGCATTCTGTTAAAACCGGACGCAATATTCATGGATCTTTCCCTTGTATCCAGAGCTATTATCTTTTCATATATCCACATATTCCTATTTAAATAATTATAAAAATTTGTATTCTTCCTGTTTGTCAATATACCGGGACTCGTTATTATAATACTGTTAAATCCAATAACAACCTCTATACCTCTGGAAAAATCTGAATAATCCCTATAAACTATGGCTTCTCTTACGCCCTTATTTATGGCCTCCACGGGATAGGACTTGACGTTTATAATTTTTCTAACCACCTTCTCTGATCTGTTCATCATGGAAATCAAATCTCCCTGAATTATAAAGACGGATTTAAAATTTTTATTAATTTTATTAATTATCTTTATCATATTGTGTGGTATACATATATTATTGACTTTAGAAAATACCAACAACCCACCTAAAGTGACCATATATTTTCCGGAATCTTTATCCATATATATTATTGAAGCATTTTCCATGAGTTCTATCTTATTTTCCTCATTGATTTCTATCCCCTGAGACAAAAAATAATTGTTTACTATGCCATAGTCTATACAGTTCAAGTCACTATGCGGTATCGGACAAAGTTCTACATCTATAGTTAAATTTTCCTGGAATGCAGAAATTATTTCCTGTTTGCGCATTGTATCATTGGTGGATCCCCTCCTTATATAAAAAGCTCCATTATCTCTCATCTGATAAGGTCTTTGAGGGCTGTTATATATATTTATAACAGCTACATTTTTACCATTATATTTTAAAATCTCAAGTGATACTGGAATAGGCGGATCAATTCTAGAACTAATTATCTGTTGTATTTTTTCTTCACTAAAATCTATTTCATCAACACCAACCACTCTTTTGCTTTTATCTTCGACTCCTATTATCAAGTATCCCCTGCTTCCCCTAGAATTAGCTATAGCACATACATCTTTGGCCAACTCCTTTCTCCCACTGTCATTTCCAATGTTTATACACTGTTTAAAATCCAATTTAGGCCCTTCTGATCTCTTCAACAAACTAAGAAATTTTTTTATATTCATAAAAACAACCTCAATTTAATATATGCTATTATTTTTTATTATATATTACTATTGTTAAAATTCCAAATATCACTTAATTAGATGAATATACTTAAATTACATTGATAAATCTGAAGAATCAATATTTTTTCAAAAGATTGATTTTTTATTTTCATATGCTATAATGAAGCTAGAGTTTTACTCTAATTACAATATTTATAAGGTCAAATTTTTTCAAGGTACTATATTCTCCTTAACCCTGGGAGGTAGGTTATCAAGAATAAAATTAGTCCTGGTTAAGGAGGTTTGTTTAAATGGCAGATAAGACAATAGTATGTAAAGACTGCGGAAAAGAATTTGTATTCACTGAAGGTGAACAGAAATTTTATAAGGAAAAAGGATTTGAAAACGATCCTGTAAGATGTCCGGAATGTAGAAAAAAGAGAAAAGCTGAGAGAAACAGGATGAGACGATAAAAAAGAGAGGTTTTCCTCTCTTTTATTTATCCTTAAAGCAGCTTGGATACATCACACAGTTTGTTCTTATTTCCCCAAATTGGCCTTTTTTAAAACCTTTGCCAGTGGAAGGGCTATAGCCATTCCAACAATGCTTTGAGCAATATTTCCCGGAATTTCTGCTGCAGACAATACAAATGCCTGGTGGAAATTTATGTTGGTTACATAATGCATCAATAAAACTCCGGCAATGTAGTAGGCCGATATCATCCACAGACAAGCTGCGGCAAATGCCATCGCATTATTCCACAGCTTCTCACCATTATAATCTCCCCTGTAGGCAATTGCTGCTGCAATCCATGCCATAATGCCCTTTATAAAAAAAGTAAACGGCGCCCAGATTGCATAAGGTGAAAGTATATCAAACAACCCCATTCCTATAGCAGCTGAAAAAAAGCCTTTTTTCTTTCCCAAAAGTACCGCTGATAAAAGCACCATGCTGTCTCCAAGATGAACAACTCCTTTAAATACGGCCCCTGTAGGTATATTTATTACAGATGTAGCAATATAAGTTACTGCTGCCATAAGTGCCACTTGAACCATATCTTTGATTTTTAAATTACTAATACTTATCTTTTTCTGTTCCATGTATAATAACCCCCTTTTTTATAATAAAGTCAGTAATATTATATTTTTATTTGGAGAAAAGTCAAAATGTATGGATACAATTTCATTTCCTAATAACTTTGTCTCCTAAAGGGAACAATAAACTGTTAAACAATAGATTCAAGAGGAGGAAGCAATGATATTTTTCAAATGGCTCTGCAATCTCATGATTATATTCTTCTTAATAGGATTGATATTAAAAGCGGGAATAATATTTGTAAATATTTTGCTTTTAATCTGCATGCTTATATTTACATTGGATTTATTGACTTCCGGAAGAAGACATACATGAATCTACATTTTTTTATTATTTCCAACAATTTCCCTATGTACATTAAAAAACAAATTATACAAAAATATTTTGTATACTTACCGTTTTACTCATGATATAATTTATTTTGTACATAGGGAGGTTATAATTTTATGCAAAATTTAGCAGAAAGGAAAATACAGGGAAAGCTGAAATATATAGGTTCAGCATTTTTAGAGTTGTTAAAAAAATATTATTTTGTACCTATAGGTCTGTTTTTTTTACACAAGGCTCTACATATAGCTCCTTATACTTCTATCAGCTTAACCAGCAAAATATATTTATTTATGCTTGCCTTAGTGTGTTTTACCGTATATGAAGACATCAGACATGATATCAAATTAGTTCCCTTTTTATTATTGTGTATTATTTTTTTTATATTCATATTTTATGCAAATAAACATGGGTATGCATTCTGGGGAAGAATATTGAGATGGCAAATTAAAAAAGGTTTTGTAATAAATTTAAACCCTGTTTTCAGCAGCATACCCTTCAATGATGGAAGTTTTGCAAGAGTATATAAATCAGAAACTCTCACTTGGTTCTTTAGAATGGTATACAACAACGGATTCGTGCTGCCAGTTTTACTGGTATTATACAGATCTGCACTGATCATGGACTTTAAGAAAATGCTTCGTTACGCATTGTCTGCCCATGTTTTACAGATATTTTTAATATCTCCGTTTTATCTTATTTTTCATCTTCAGGAAGTGTGGTATGTACTTGGACAACCTGATGGACTGGCCAGACACCTGAGTTCCAGATCTGCTGCCGGAATTACACTGAACTGTTTCCCATCCATGCATACGTCTATATGTTTTGCCATGTTTTTGTTGGTACTAAGGGAAAGAAATAAGATATTCAAGTTTGTCATGTCATTTTTTTGTTTAAGTGTAATATATTCTACCTTATATCTTGAAATCCACTGGGTACTGGATATAGCTGCAGGCATAATTTTGGCCATTATAGCTGTAAAACTGTCAGACTTTATATTGGACAAGCTTAAAATGCTTATTCAAAAACCACTGGATAAATTTTATTACAAAAATGTAAAAACTATTTATGTAGATAATTACTATTTGGACACTATGAAAAATTGATACTATCTTTATTTATCCAAAGTTGACATTGATATATAATAAAGTTAGAATCAGTAATGAAACTAATAGAGAGAATAGGAGAGAAAAGGTAGTGTCAGACTTAAAAAAAGAGATAGAAAAGAGAAGAACTTTTGCCATAATATCTCATCCGGATGCTGGTAAAACAACTCTCACTGAAAAATTATTACTATATGGAGGTGCCATAAGGCTTGCAGGTTCCGTGAAAGCAAGGAAAGCCTCAAAACATGCGGTATCAGATTGGATGGACATTGAAAAGAAAAGGGGGATTTCTGTAACTTCATCAGTGATGCAGTTCAACTATGACAACTATTGTATAAATATATTGGATACACCGGGCCATCAGGACTTCAGTGAAGATACATACAGGACTTTAATGGCGGCAGACAGTGCTGTAATGGTTATTGACGCTGCAAAGGGAGTGGAAGCCCAGACTAAAAAACTTTTCAGGGTATGCAGTTTAAGGGGAATTCCCATATTCACATTCATAAACAAAATGGATAGGGAAAGTAGAGATCCCTTTGATTTAATGGATGATATAGAAAATGTACTTGGTATAAAATCCTATCCTATGAATTGGCCTATAGGATCCGGAAAATATTTCAAGGGTGTATATGACAGAAAAAGAAATCTAATAGAAGTTTTCAACGGCGGCAACCACGGCCAGACGGCGGCAACATCTATAGAAGGAACGGTGGATGATGCTTCATTTAAGGATCTGCTGGGAGAATCCCTTCACAAAAAGCTGCAGGAGGACATAGAACTTTTAGATATAGCAGGAGATAAATTCAATATGGAGGAAGTTAGAAAGGGACTGCTTACTCCTGTATTCTTTGGAAGTGCCCTTACAAATTTCGGAGTAGAGCCTTTCTTAAAAGAATTTTTAAATTTGACTACACCACCGCTGCCCAGAAAATCTGACATTGGTGAAATAGATGCTTTTGAGCCCAAATTTTCGGCTTTTGTATTTAAAATACAGGCAAATATGAATCCATCCCACAGAGATAGAATTGCATTTATGAGAATATGTTCAGGAAAATTCAAAAAGGGTATGGAAGTATACCATATGCAGGGAAAAAGCAAAGTTAAGCTCTCACAGCCCCAACAATTTTTAGCTCAGAACAGAGAAATAGTAGACGAAGCTTATGCCGGGGATATAATAGGTGTGTTCGATCCGGGCATTTACAGAATAGGGGATACTCTCTGCTCCACCGATAAGAAATTCAAATTTGAAAATATTCCTGTTTTCGCACCTGAACATTTCGCCAGAGTTAGAACCATAGACACAATGAAGAGAAAACAATTCATAAAGGGAATAACAGAGATTTCCGAAGAAGGTGCAATTCAGGTATTTAAAGAATTGAATATAGGAATTGAGGAAATCATCATAGGTGTAGTCGGCTTACTTCAATTTGAAGTACTGCAATACAGGATGAAAAATGAATATAATGTGGATATAAAAATAGAAGTTCTTCCCTATAGGGCTATACGATGGATAGAACATTCCAAAGTTTCCTTAGAAGATCTGGTTTTAACAAGTGATACAAAAAAAGTTAAAGATCTAAATGGAAGAAACATACTGATATTTGAAAGCGAATGGAATATCAACTGGGCCTTGAAACACAATGAGGGTCTTGAATTATCGGATATAGGAAAATCAGAATAAAAGAGGATAAGTATAAATTAATGTAAAACACAAATTTATACTTATCCCTTATTTATATCCAAATCTTCATTTTGCCGCAGGTATAAATCCCATCTTTTTCTGCATTTTTCTCAAAGTTTTGCCGGATACGTAGCACGCTTTTTCCGCACCTCTCTTATATATACTTTCCAGATATTTTTTGTCATTGAGGAATTGATTTACCCTGTCCTGTATCGGAGAAAGTTCCTTTATCAAAGCATCTGCTACATCATTTTTAAATTCAGCATATCCTTTGCCGTCATATTTGGTCTCTATTTCACCATAACTCATTCCTGTAATTGCAGCAAGTATATTTATAAGATTTTTTACTCCAGGTTGATCATCTGTATATTTTACTATACCCACACTGTCAGTAACACATCTATTTATCTTTCTCTTTATTACTTCAGGAGGATCCATGATAAGTACATAACTGTTCGGATTAGTAGATGATTTGGACATCTTTTTGCTAGGTTCCTGGAGATCCATTATCTTTGCCCCACCTTCCGGTATATACCCCTTGGGGAGTGTAAATGTTGGGCTATAGGCATTGTTAAATCTTTCAGCTATATCCCTTGCAATTTCAATGTGCTGCGTCTGATCCTTTCCCACAGGAACAAGATCAGCATTGTAAAGCAATATATCCGCGGCCATAAGAACAGGATAATTGAGGAGCCCTGCGCTTACACCCTCCGCCGTACTACCGTATTTTTTAGCCTTACTTTTATACTGGGTCATTCTCTCAAGTTCCCCCACATAGGTAAAACAATTTAAAAGCCATGCCGCTTCACTATGGGTTGGAACATGAGATTGAATGAATATAGTATTTTTCTCCGGATCTATACCTGCCGCCAGATATATAGCCAATACCTCAAGAGTTCTTCTTCTCAGGTTTCTCGGTTCCTGCCTTACGGTTATAGCATGTAAATCCACTACACAAAAATAGCAATCATATTTATACTGGAGCTTTACCCAGCTCTTTAAAGCCCCAAAATAATTCCCTATAGTCAAATTCCCCGAAGGCTGAATTCCACTAAATACTACTTTTTTCTTGTCTTCCATATTTATTACCTTCCTCACTATCATATTTTATAAAAAAACACCCTGTGATTAAAATCATAGGGCGCTTCAACGCTGTACCACCTAAATTCAAGAAGTTCGAAAAATTTTTCCGATCTTCCTCTCAAAATGGATTGCATATCCTATCTCATAACGCAAGAACTGCGGTTAAAACTACTAAAGATCAATTCATTTCACTCCTCCGGAACCCATTCAATCTGAACATAATCATCGTACTTACACCACATGTACAACTCTCTTAAAATCTGTTTTCAAATTTACTTGCTTTCCTTCAAGGGATTTATATATTCATATATTATTCTCTATTCTACTACAAATATTCTAAAATTTCCACAATAATTTGATTCTATTATAGAAATCCTCCCTAAAACTGATAGGGAGGGTTTAATAAAATATTATTTTTTCCAGAGTCCGTGCAAATTACAATATTCTCTTGCCATTACAACTTTTTCATCTAATTTAAATGTAGCTTCTGGTTTTTCGCCCGGTTTCAAGTACTTTCTATAGATCTTATTTTCAGTATGAACTTCAATCCACTGAATATAATGTTCCGGTGTCATTGGATGCTCAACTGAACCAACTTTAACTTTTACTCCGCCATCTATTTTTTCAATTACAGGTACATGCTTTTCAAGGGCAGCATCCACACTGTTTTCTTCCAACAATTTCATGGGTTTGCCACAACAGACTAAAGTTCCGCCGCCTTTATTGAGAACCTCTACTATATTGCCGCATACTTCGCACTTATAGACTTGTTTGACTTCTATCATGATCAATTCCCCCTATTAATATATTATTTATTATATAATATAAGTTCTCTATAAGTTTATAAAATCCTTCTAAAAATCTAAAATTTTATATATTTATTTTAATATCATGTTGGCCATACTTGAAAAATGGTATTATCCCACCTTCAATTTTATTCCCATCAACCCATATTCCCTTCTCTTTCTTCCTTACAACCTGTATGTTGTAGACACAATTTTCTCTTTTATACCGTATACTGTAATTTCTCCAATCCTCCGGAATAGAAGGTGTTATAGCAAAACCGCTGCCTCCTTTAAATGTCATCCCGAGTATAGTTTCCATGCCTGCCCTATAAAACCATCCTGCTGCACCTGTATACCAGCTCCATCCTCCTCTGCCAACATGGGGCTCCACTGCATATATATCCGCCGACATCACATAGGGCTCCACTTTATAAACATGACAGTTCAGATAATTGTTGGTATGATTTATAGGATTTAACATGGAAAAAACTTTATAGGCCCTTTCACTGTCTCCCATTTTGGCAAAAGCCATAATAGACCATATGGCGGCATGAGTGTATTGCCCGCCATTTTCTCTCACACCAGGAATATACCCCTTGATATATCCCGGTTCCAGGGATGATTTGTCAAAAGCTGGAGTAAGAAGGAGTACAATGCCCTTATCTTCCCTGATGAGATTTCTATCCAGGGCATAAACTGCCTCTCTTGCCCTTGATTCTTTCGCAGCTCCCGATATAACAGCCCATGACTGTGAAATTGAGTCAATTTGACATTCTTCATCCTTTACGGATCCAAGTGGAGTACCATCATCAAAATATGCCCTTCTATACCAACTTCCGTCCCAAGCATTTTTGTCTATATTCTCCTTTACAAAATCTTTCAATCTCGAATATTTTAGCATTTTCTCATCATCATTCATAAATTTACATAACGGTATAAATTTATCCAATATATCGTATAAAAACCACCCGAGCCATACACTTTCTCCCTTTCCCTTATTTCCTACAGTATTCATACCGTCATTCCAATCCCCCGAACCCATAAGCGGAAGATTATGCGGCCCGAATTTGGAAGATCTTTCAATAGCCTTTACACAGTGTTCATAGATAGTGCCTTTTTCAGCAGATACGGGAGATATACCATACCTTTCATTTTCCCCTTCTTTTAGTTCACTGTCTTTTAGGTAACATACTTCTTCAGTCAGTATGCCAAAATCCCCGGTATTTTTTATATAATCCTCCACCACATATGGCATCCAAAGCAGATCATCAGAAAATCTGGTCCTGATTCCACTATTTACATAAGGATGCCACCAGTGTTGAACATCTCCTTCAAGGTACTGCCTGGAAGCACTGTAAATTATATGTTCTCTGGTCATATCAGGACATATATAGGATATGGCACTGACGTCCTGAAGCTGATCTCTGAAACCATAGGCCCCGCCGGACTGATAAAATGCAGTTCTCGACCAGTACCTGCAGGATATTACCTGATACATGAGCCATCCATTTAACATTATATTCATTGAATCGTCAGGAGTATCAACCTGTATGGTTTCAAGAATATCTTCCCAGTAATTTTGAGCTTTTTTCAACTCCTGCCCAGTCTTTTCAGGATGGTCATATTTTTTCATAACCCTGGCTATTTCTTCAAAAGTATCTTCCTGCCCAAAAAGGACAATAATCTCTTCCTCTGAATCAGAATTCAATTCCACTTTCACATTTTCAACCAGACATGGATCAAATCCAGCTCCAACTGTATTGGAAAATCTCTTAAAATGGAGTCCACAGGGTTTGCACACATCTCCCTGCCTGCCTATAAACTCTGACCTGACTCCCGTATATGACAGGCAGCTGCCGCCAAACAATTTCAAATAGCATATACCCTTGAAATTTTGGCTGTAGGGATTCCTAGCATATATGTACTTGCCTTCTTCATTGAACCTGGTATATATATACTGTGCCGTCTGTTCATGGCATACCCCTAAAACCAGCTTGACATAATAACTTACAGAAATTATCCTATTTCGGCTGCTTATATTATGCAATCTTATCCTGCACACCTTCACGCTGTCCTCTATATCTGCAAATACAGTCATTTTTCCTGTTATTCCGTCAGCCTCGTGTTTAAAAACAGAATATCCAAAGCCATGTTCTATCACATATTGTCCTGAATCCCTTACGGGTCCCGGAGATATACTCCATACATGGCCTGTTTCTTCATCTCTTACATATATATCTTCAGCCTCACCGTCTATTACAGGATCATTTGACCAAGCAGTAAGTTTGTTTTCCCTGCTGTTCTTATTCCACGTATAGGATATTCCACTTTCGGAAATATGAAATCCGAACTTTTTATTGGAAATGACGTTTATCCACGGCGCCGGAGTATTGCTATAGTTTTTAAGGACAATTACATATGATTTCCCATTTTCAGAAAATCCGCCTATATCATTAAAGTACAACAGAGGAGGTATTTTAAAATTATAACAGGAAACTGCTTCCCCGTTTTTATCAAAGCTGTAATTTTTATCATTGTTCAGTTTTTCCGGAGAAATACTGTTGTCTACAAGTTGTTTAAGCGATTTCCCCTCTTGCCTGTCTATTATAATCCTGGATACGGCTTTCAAAAAATCAACATCTTCTTCCCCCAAGTTGTTTCTATTTAAGATAAATATATTTCCACCGCTGCCCCTTCTGACCCTAGATACACTGACGTTTACAATATCCCTTAATTTTGCCTGCAAAGGCTGCATATAAGAGCTGCCCTCAAAATTTAACAAAACCAAATCCACCGACAGATTTTTTAAAATCCAATATTCCTGGGCACGTAAAAATTGTCTTGCAAGATCCATATCACTTTCATCCCTTATGATAAGAAGGGCTATAGGTAGATCCCCCGAAATTCCATAGGGCCATAAAGCTGATTGTCCTTTCCTCATATTGACTATATACCTGTATTTGTCCCGGGAAAATTCATTTAAAAATAAAACTTTTGAAGCTATTTTCTGGTATATGTTTATTTGATTTGATGTTATGCCAAGGTATTTCATCTCAAGTTGAGCTTCAGTCCAGGAAAGTCGAAACATTCTGTTAACATTGCACATATCACTGTACTTATCCGCAAGTTTGATTGCATCTTCTCTGGAATCCGCCGCAATAGTACTGTAAGCTATCCTACCGGTTCTTCCGGGTTCTATTCTCATTCTAACCCGCAAACTTATTATAGGATCAATTACCGCCCCCACAGATTTTGTGAGCTGCATATCATTGTCCATTACTTTTGGATTTGTGAGATTTCTTCCCCTCCCTATAAAATTTTCCCTGCTGGTTTCATACTGGACGGCACCTATTTGATTCCCATCCACCGCTGTAGTCTGTACGAGCCATTTTTTATGTTCATCCATATCCCTGGATCTCCTACACGCAATAATGCACATGGGATTTTGAACAAATTCTGTCTGTATAAACAATTTCCCAAATGCAGGATGAACCAAGTCCGCATTATAAGAGGATAGGGTTACTTCCAGGTAGCTCGTTATCTCAACTTCCCTTGCTGAATTGCTCATATTGGTAACTGAAATTTTTCTTATCTCTCCATTATCTTCCTGAGACACAGTGATTTCAGTATGGGTTCTCAAATTTCCATCCTTTCTTTTGAATTCCGATTTTCCTGGTAAAAACACAGCCTCGTATTCCTCGGGCATAAATTTACAGGGTTCATAGGAGGCACTCCAGTATTCATTGGAATTTATATTTTTTATATAGAAAAACATCCCGGTATCATTCGTAACAAGGTCTTCACGGTACCTATAAAGCATTATATCTCCAATCCTGCTGTATCCGCTGCCGCTGTTTGTGACCATCAGAGAATACCTGCCGCTGGAGATCACATTTACTTCAGGCAAATCCGTCTTTGGATCACCGTACCTCCTTGCTATTATATTTTCATTTTGAGGAACTATTCTCGGTTCTCCAGTTTCCTGCTTTTTATCATAGATTACATCTCCAGAATTTTTTTCCTGAAGTAAAAGTTCCACAGCCCTGACTTCCGGTATCCGATGAAATCTTTCCTGGAGTATATTATCCCTGAGGACATTATCAAGCGACATAAAGCTCATGCCCTCATGATGCACCATAAAACATTTTACCAGTGCATTTTTTCTACCTTTTTCAAGCCTTTTACTCGTGTAATCTACAGCATCATAAAAACCATATTTTCCTTTAGCTTTCAATTTAACAATGGCTTTCAGATTGTCAAAGGAACTCTTAAAATCAACTTGAAGGGCCATAATAGTAGCATAGGGAGCAATAACCAGTTCATCGATAAGACCCCTTTTCAGGCCAATTTCCGGAACGCCAAATGCTTTATACTGATATACCGAGTCCGAATCGAAATCATAATAGGCAGATTCCGAAATACCCCAGGGTATATTTTTACCGCTAACATATCTTTTCTGTGCTTCAACTACATGTTTATAGGTTTCATCCAGTAAAGTTCCGGGGAATTTTTTCATAATTATCAATGGCATCAGATATTCAAACATGGTTCCAGACCAGGATACCAGAACTTTTCCCCCTCCGGCATACGTCATAGCTCTTCCAAGATTAAACCAATGAGATTTTTCAACCTGACCTTTAGCTATGGCTACAAAGCTGGCCTGCCTGGCTTCCGATGCAAGAAGGTCATAGTAATTGCTGCCTGCCGTGTTATTTTCCACATCATATCCAATAGCAAAAAGTCTCCTTTTTTTATCATACAATATACTGAAATCATGCTCTTTGCTCATTTTTATAAGCTTATCTTCTAAATTCTCCAGCCCAGAAAGAAGATTTTCCACTTTCAATTTAGTATTGCCCAAAAGGTATTTCAACTGCTCCAAATCCTCTGTCTCACTTTTAAAACAGTCCTCAAATTTAATGTGAATTAATCTATCAACTGCATCAGGTATCTCTTTAATAGATATGAAGTTAGCTATTTTATCCAATTCTCCTCTGATGTTTTTAAATCTCTCATTTCTATCTATAAAATCAACCCAGGGAAAAAATTCATCCAGTTCTTTCTGAAAATGAGAAATCATATATTTGACCTTTTCATTCCAGTAAAGTTCACTAAAATCACCACCGATCATGGAAGCTCTCTCTAGAACAGAATTTAAAAAACATTTTAAAGAGAATATGTTAAATTTACATTTTTTTCCTATAAAATCTTCATATACCCGATGTACCTTAAACTTCTCAGCTATTTCCATCTGGGCCAATCCCAACGTATCACCCAAACCGGAAACCAAATTTTCATTTACAAAAGGTCTGTTAATATACTCTTTCAGAGCTTCTACAGTAACCCATATGTAACCTACTAGATTTCCGCTGTCCACTGTGGAAATATATCTGGCTCCAAGAGGATCCTTGGTCTTTATGTCATACCAGTTATAAAAATGTCCTCTATATCTTTCCAGTGATTCCATATTCAAAACTATATTTTTAAGCCTGTATTCAACTTCTTCTATCCCCAAATATCCCAGATCATAGGCTGTTATATTAGAAACAATCCCCATGGCCATATTGGTAGGAGATGTCCTGCAGGCCAGCCCTCTATGAGGTTTTTCCTGATAATTGTCCGGTGGAAGCCAGTTATTTTCCGGCAGTGTAAAATCTTCAAAGTAAGCCCAAATCCTCCTGCTGATCTCTCCAAGCAGTTTCCTTTCTTCACATTTAATTCCAATTTCCTCGTTATTTTTTTCTTCTCTACTTACACTAAATGCTATCCACGGCGCTAAAAACCAAAGTATACAAAAGGGCATCATAAAGAGCAGGGTATCAACATTGTTTTCAAAAGCCAGAAAGGCTGTAACTGCTCCAGCAGCATCACATGGCCACATTGATTTCAAATAACTTTTAAATGTTTTAGAAGAAACAGCCTCAACATCTGCAGCCGTCTGCCATTGGAGTAAATTTTTTCTGCTTATAAATACCCTGTAAATTGTCCTTATTATAGCATCCAGCATCAAACAAACCTTGTGAGGTAAAAAACTCAGTAAGAGCAAAAACTGCTCCAATGTATTCTTAAAGCTTATAATATTGTTCGGGAGTTTTATTTTCCCTGTATGAGACATCACAGTTTCGGACATGTCAAATAATATAGGACACAATAGAGAGATCAAAGCTATTGCAAGTAAATTATTGGGAGCTTGAAACAAAGTCAGTGCTATTATAATAAGAAGCATTACACCCGGCTGCACAGTGCTTCTCCTCAAATTATCAAATATCTTCCACCGGGACAATTTATTCAGGGAATTTTTCCTGAAGATCCATGGCATTAACTGCCAATCTCCTCTGGCCCACCTGTGGAGCCTTTTACAATTTGAATTATAATAGGCAGGGTATCCATCAATAAGTTCTACATCAGTCAAAAGGGCGGCCCTTACATAGGATCCCTCAAGCAGATCATGGCTCAATACTGTATTCTCCGGTATTTCACCTCTTAATATGCTGTTGAAAACATCCACGTCATATATTCCCTTTCCAGTAAATATACCTTCATCAAACATATCTTCATATACATCCGAAACAGCTGTAGTATATAAATCTATACCAGTTTGCCCGGAAAAAATTCTGGAATAAAGGGTCTTATTTGCACTTACCACGCCTACGCTTATTCTAGGCTGCATCAGGCCGTGACCCCTGACCACCTTTTTGTTATCAAGGTAGGGGACATTCAGTGGATGAACCATGGCACCCACAAGCAATTTAGCTGTATCCTTGGGAAGAACAGTATCTGCATCCAGAGTTATTACATATTTCACCTTATATAAATTACTTATGTCACCGCTTATAATATCAAAACTTGTATTTTTATCCCTCCTTATAAGCGAATTGAACTCCATAAGTTTGCCTCTCTTTCTCTCCCATCCAATCCACTTATTTTCCCTCTCATTGTATTTTCTGTATCTGCTCAAAAAATAAAACTTGTCTTTTCCTTCGGTTCCGTATTTTTCATTGAGTTTTTTTATTTCATACAGTGCAGTATCCACCAGAGCCTTATCCTCGGGTTCTTTTTTCCTGGTACTATCTTTAAAATCTTCAAGGAGTACAAAATACAAATTTTCCTCCCTATTTGCCAGATAATATACCTCCAGGTCATCAATGAGAGCTTTTATCCTAGTTCTATGACTTGTAAGGGCAGGTATAACAACTGCAGTGCTAAACTGTTCCGGTATGCCTTGTTTGAATTCTACTTTTGGTATAAACCTGGGTTCTGAAAGTTTATTTATGCTCCAGTTAAATATCGATATAAATATTTCACTGGTAGGTATCAAAAGAATAACTATTTCCAATATGTACTGCCAAAAATACAGATCTTCAAAATAAAAACTTATTCCGCTAATTAAAGTATCCAAGAAAATAGTTCCAAACAATACACTGCCTATATAAAATTCCGGCGTCATAATATGGGTAGTTTCTTTACCTCCGGGCTTTATTTTTTCTTTTAAGCGCTCCATACCTTTATCTATCAAATAATAGCCTACATGTTTTTCATATTTTTCAGAAGTTTCAGGAACCTCCCCGGCACATTCCACTGCCTTTTTCGCTATAAAGGATTCCGGTACATCTATTTTTGGGGATAATTTTTCTATTCTACGTCTGTAATAATCCTTTGAACGGAAATCCATTTTATCATAAATTCCTGAAGGATCGGTCTTTAAAACCTGTTCCACATAACTGAGGCGTTCAAAATTTTCCCTCCAATTTAGAGCACATATCTCCCTTATCCCTTTAATGGAATTCTCCATCAAAACCTGGTATATCCCCTGCTTTTGATGATCAATGCTAACCATTCTCCCTATACTGCTGTCTTTTTTAGATAGTTCTTCATTTATCCAATCATATATCTCTGCATCTTCTATAAGATTATCCCTCAATATCCGTATGAATTTTTCCGTGAAATGGGATGTGAAATTTATTTTTTCTCCTGTATTTTTCCCTGAATTTATAATTTTTCCTGCTGTAATTTCAGCCCTGTCTTTTTCTTTCTGCATGAGAACCATATTTCCTGTCACAGCGCTGATATTTTGAATCAGTGCCATTCTCACCATTATGGGAAGTACCCAGAGTTCACAATCCTTTAATATTTTATTTTCCTGGTAAGAGCTTATAAAACTTTCTATGGTATCTTCATCTACAATGCCATAAGTGTGAGACAACATTTCCCTGACAATATAATATACTCTAGGATATCCTTTCATAACACCTTCCTTCATTACGGGAAGGTCTCTATAATAACTGCCCGATACACTGACTTTTATGTCCTTATATTCTTTTTTTATAAGATATAAATTATCCAAAAGCCATTCGGCACATGAAGCTACCTCTATTTTGCTTTTGATTTCACTTTCAAAAAAACTGCATCCGTCCAAAATATTCTTATATTCTTTATCCAAGTTGCGTATGAGTTTTCTTTTACAGCTTTTCTTTCCATTAACTGCTGGAATAACAGTCATTTCCTTTGCATATTTTTTCAATTCCTCCTTACTCATATTGAAGGCAAGGATATTATCCATCGCACTGTCATCTGTATTTCCACATTTATTTGAATATTTATAAATTATCACAATTAATATGATTGCAGCTGTACCCATAATATAAAGCATAAAAAAATCCATCCTTCCTGTAAAAAAAGAATTTACGTAATATTTATTGTTTCCAATAAAACACAAAATATTAATTTACAGAAAGTATGGATTTAAACTAAACCATTATTTCATTTTCTATCATTTCATCAAAACTCTGCCTTTTGGAAATCAGCCTGGCTTCTCCATTTTTTACTAAAACCACTGCCGGAATAGGCACTTTATTATAATTACTTGCCATAGAGTAACAATAGGCCCCTGTACTAAACACTGCCAGGATATCCCCCGTCCTGACCGGCGGAAGTTTTGCATCTTTTATCAATATATCCCCGGATTCACAGCACTTTCCACCTATAGTTACAGTTTCCTCACAATCACTGTGAACTCTGTTTGCTACGGCACATTCATAATGGGCTTTATAAAGAGCAGGTCTTATATTGTCCGTCATGCCGCCATCTACAAATGCATATTTTCTTACACCGGGAATATCTTTTGTAGCTCCTACGGTATAAAGTGTCGTTCCGGCATTACCTACTATGGATCTGCCGGGTTCTATTACCAATGTCGGAAGTTTTATATTCAATTTTTCCGATTCCAGTTTGGCTTTTTTCAATATGGCACTGCAAAAACTTTCTATGGGCCTGGGGCTGTCCTCTTCACTGTAGTATATTCCGAATCCTCCCCCCAAATCCAGCTCTTCTATTTCATAGCCCGTTTCATCCTTCACTTTTTTTACCAGATTCATCATGATTTCAACTTCATCTTCATAAGGTTCCAATTCAAATATTTCAGAACCTATGTGGCAGTGGACACCTACAAATTCAAGGTTGGACATATTCATGGCCTTTTTTATAAATTCCATGGTTTCACCATTTAACATGGTAAATCCAAATTTAGAGTCAACCTGCCCTGTTTTTATATACTCATGTGTATGAGCTTCTATGCCGGGAGTTACTCTCAGCAGTATTTTCTGCACTCTGCCCTCTTCTTTGGCTATAGAGTTTACCTCCTCCATTTCGCAGAGGTTATCCACTACAAATCTGCCTACTTTAAAATCTATTCCCATTTTAATTTCCTCTGCCGTTTTATTATTCCCGTGAAAATAAATTTTCTCCATCGGGAAACCGCTTTTAAAAGCCGTATAGAGTTCACCTCCGGATACCACGTCCAAATATAAACCCTCACTATCTATTATTTTGCACATGGCCAAAGTTAAAAATGCCTTCCCCGCATAGGTTATCTTATTATTTTCATATCCTTCAAAAGTCCTATAATATATTTTACATCTTTCCCTGACTAAATCTTCATCTATTATATAAAGCGGAGTTTTAAATCTACCTGCAAGATCCACTGCATTTATGCCTCCGACATATAAATTATTGTCCTTGACTTCCATATTTCCAAATAATCTCATGCCATTTTCCTCCTAAAGGTTCTCAAATTATCTCATCATAAGTTAAATTCTTTAGCTATAAGATTTATTGTTTTGATCTTATCTTCTTGATTTATGGCACAGGTAACTCTTATTTCAGAAGTAGTTATCATCTTCACGGATATGTTATTCTGCCTAAATAATTTAAACATCTTGGCAACCACTCCCGATGTAGTCTTCATCCCTATACCTACTATGGAAAATTTAGTTATATTCTCATCTATATCAATTTGTACCCCGCCTTTAGAATAGGGTTTTAAAATATCTAGACACTCCTTCAGATCAACTTTGGGAATAGTGAAGGATACATTCACCTTGTTACCTATAGGTGCTGTTTGACTTATCATATCAACATTTATTTTCCTGTCGGCCACTTTTTCAAACAAATTTGCAATAATATTTATATCATAATCAATATCTCTAACTGTCACCGCCACATCATCGTCACTGGTAGCCAATCCCGTTACAGGCTTACTTTCCAAATTCACATCATCTACCCCCTTAATAACTGTTCCTCTTATATTGCTGTTGCTCAATCCCACATATACAGGTATGTTATATTTTTGAGCAAGTTCTATAGATCTGGAATGCATAACTTGAGCACCCAAACTCGAAAGTTCAAGCATCTCCTCATAATCTATTTCCCTAAGTTTTTTAGCATTTTTATATTCTCTTGGATCCACGCTGTATATTCCATCCACGTCAGTATAGATTTCACATGTTCCCCTTAATTTTACCGCTATGGCTACAGCTGTAGTGTCAGAACCGCCCCTGCCAAGGGTGGTGACATCACCTTCGGTATTCACTCCCTGAAATCCAGCTGCAATTACAATTTTCCCGCCGTTTAGAGCCTTTTTTATTTTTGCCTCATCTATATCATCTATAAGAGATTTACCATATTGTCCACTGGTTTTTATGCTGATCTGATAAGCTGTATAACTCACTGCATCGTATCCTAAATCCTTAATCGCCATGGCAAGCAGGGCGCAGGATCTCATTTCACCGGTGGACAAAAGTGCATCCAATTCCCTTTTATCCGGATTATCCGTAATTTTTTTCGCCAGTGCTATGAGATTGTCCGTAGTGTCCCCCATTGCTGATACTACAACCACCAACTTATTACCTTTCTTTACTCTGTTTACTACCGACTTAGCTACAGATTTTATTTTTTCAGGAGTTCCAACAGAACTTCCTCCATATTTTTGAACAATAACTGCCATAATACTCCTCCCTAAAATTAAAAAACAAGCACAGCAGAGGGACACACCTATTACTGTACTTATTTACTCTTAGTTGTGTACCTTTGTAGCTCTCCACTAAAATAGCCTTTCCCAGTTTCATCAATGAAATACATCGGTTAAGGCTATTTTAGTGACAGCTTTGTACATATTCTGTACAAAGCCAAAATTAGTTCTGCCAAACTAATTTTTCGGCCGTAATTCCTTTCTTTATTTTTCAAATGTCCGCCGACTAAAAATAAATACTATTAATTACAGCGCCTCCACCCTAGGTAGTCAATTATTAAATTGTTCTAAGTTTACCACAAACATTTATCAATTTCAACTATTTTTTATTGTCATAGTATTAGAGGAAATTTTATATACATGAAGCTCATGTAATGCTCTTGTAATTACTATATATTTTAAAGTTTCTTCATTAAGTCCGTAAGAATTATCGATCATTATAACAGCATCAAATTCCAGACCTTTGGCAAGATAACTTGGAAGTATGACTTCTCCCTTGGAATAAATCATATCTTCCCCGCTTATCACCTTTATATACATGTTTTTCTTAAGTACCTTCCCCAGCCTCTCTGTATCCCTTAAATTTCTACATATCACAGCAATACTTTCATACCCTTTGTTTTTCAGCTGCTCAATATCTTCCAATACATCGCCTGCAAGTTCTTCCAAGGTCCGTACCTGCTTTTCTAAAACTTCTTCTCCTTTTCTAACCATGGGTATAATTCTGCCTTTTTTCAAATACCGGTTGGCATAATCAGTTATTTGATTTGTAGATCTATAGCTTTTGCTCAGGGAAAAATTTTTCACCTTTAAATCCGGGAAAATATCTTTTAATCTCATCATAGCAGGAATTTCATCTGAAGGTATAATCCTTTGATTAACATCTCCCACTATAGTGAAAGAGCTGCAATCGGTAAGTTCCCTTATAACTTTGAACTGCAGCGGGGAATAATCCTGAGCTTCATCTACAACTATATGTTTTATCTTTTCCCTGTACTTCAAGCCTTCCAGCTTTATTCTCAAATACAAAATAGCAGCCAGATCATCATAAGTAAGCTCCCTGTTACCATTAAAATCATTATATACAGATATTATATCAGGCTTTTCCAACCATTTAAGTTTATATTTTTTTATCCTTATGACTTCTTTTATAACCTCTTCTATTTCATTTTTTTCCCTGAATTCCAAATTTATTCCATTGATATTGAGTTCCTCTTTCGTCATACTTTTAATTTTATCTTTATACTTTTTCTGTATAGCTCTAACTAAAATATCTCTCTCATCTTTTATCCTGGAATATATGACTCTTTTTAATCTTACACCTCTTTTAAACAGAGGCATATTTTTAAAATAGCAGTACAGCATCTCCTGAATTTCTTTCTTGGTAACTATTACTTTGTTATAAAAAAGCACATCTTTCGCTTTGAAACAATTTTTCTCCACACGGTCAGCTAGTTTATCCAAATCACCTATATATTCCAAAGAATTTTTATGAGCCACCTGTTCAATAAATTGTTTATCACCACTTAGAATATTTTCCATATAATCCTTTAAGTCCATAATATCCGTCAAATTCAAAATACTTTTAGCAAACTGACTGAAAGTAAGTTGGGCAACTTCTTCTTCTCCTAAACTTGGCAATACCATGGAAATATAATCTATAAAAATACTATTGGGTCCCAGTATAAGCACTTTCCTCTGGAGCAGTTTTCTATAATTGTATAAAAGATATGCCACCCGATGTA
This sequence comes from Clostridium lapidicellarium, assembly GCF_041224415.1. Lineage (NCBI taxonomy): Bacteria > Bacillati > Bacillota > Clostridia > Eubacteriales > Clostridiaceae > Clostridium > Clostridium lapidicellarium. The sequence continues at coordinate 106,415 of NZ_JBGFFE010000007.1, forward strand.
AAGCTATAGTGGTTTTACCACTGCCAGCCATTCCATTTACAGCAACAACACCTTCCCTTGGCTGTCTTATTAAATTGTCCTGCTCTTCCTGTATGGTCATTACTATATCTTTAAGTTTTTCTCCGGCATTCTTGCTCAATACCATCTGCAATATTTCATCTTTCACATCTTTGTTTGAATCGAACATCCCCACAAGATTAGACTTTTTTATAATAAATTGCCTTTTACCCAATATATCCGTTTCTATTGTCCCCATAGGGGAATTATAGCTGGTTTCCCCCAGATTTCCTGAATAAAATAAACTGCATACAGGTGATCTCCAATCTACTATAACAGATTCATATCCCTCCTTATCGCTCATTCCAAATCTTCCTATATATATTTTTCCCCTACCATATCTATCTTCAAAAACCACTTTTCCAAAATAAGGAGAATCTTTCAATATGGTAAGTTCTCTTATACTCTTGTTGACCAGTCTAAACTGCTCTTCTTTTGTATATATCTCATGATCAAAGTATTCAACAACTTTATCCTCATCATCTTCATACTGTTCAAGATTTTTTTTTCTTAAATCCAGAATATATTTAACAACTTTTTTTCTAAGTTCTATACAATCTAGCACTTTCGTATTTATCTGATCCAATACTTTTTTTAATTTTTCTTTTTCAAGATTTAACTGGATTTCCTTACTTAACTCTTTTTCCAAATCATCTCTCCACATATATATATCTCCATTTCGCTAACTTATATATCTAATCTGAAATCAAATTTCCCTTAGAAGACTCTTCTTTTTTCTTCTCCTTATACTCTTTTATAATACCCATAAATTCGTCTCCCATCAAAGTTTCTTTCTCTATAAGTCTTTTAGATATTATTATAAGCAACTCTATGTTATCTTTAAGAAGTGCCCTGGCTTTCTTATGACACATCCTTATTATTTTCAAAGTTTCTTCATCAATAATAGAAGCCGTTTCTGCACTACAATTCTGGGCTGGCCTTCCATCCAAATACCTGTTTTGCATGGATTCAAGTCCCATCATGTCAAACCTATCTGTCATGCCATAGATAGTCACCATTCTTCTGGCAGCTTGAGTAGCTCTTTCAATGTCATTAGCAGCCCCTGTAGATATGCTGTTAAATTTAACTTCTTCTGCAGATCTTCCTCCCAGCATAACACATATTTGATCCAGCATCTCAGCTTTCGTATTCAAATACTTCTCCTCCTCGGGAAGCTGCATAGTATACCCAAGTGACCCCATAGTCCTCGGAACTATGGTTATCTTATGAACAGGATCCGTATGCTTTAAAAGGGCTGCCACAAGTGCGTGCCCGACTTCATGAAATGCCACCTGTTGTTTTTCTTCAGGTGAAAGTATCCTATCCTTCTTTTCCTTCCCGGCTATTATCACTTCCACCGCTTCTTCAAGATCTCCCTGATTCACCTGGAACCTATGATTTTTCACAGCCCTCAGTGCAGCTTCATTTATTATATTTGCCAAATCCGCACCTACAGCTCCAGGAGTAGCCTTCGCTATACTATTTAAATCCACATCCGGCGAAACTTTCACACCTCTTATGTGCACTTTTAAAATATCCTCCCTGCCCTTTAAATCAGGTCTATCAACTATAACTCTCCTGTCAAACCTTCCGGGTCTCAAAAGAGCTTTATCCAAAACTTCAGGTCTATTCGTAGCTGCCAATATAACTACGCCTTTAGATGAGTCAAATCCGTCCATTTCTGCCAAAAGCTGATTTAAAGTCTGTTCTCTTTCGTCATTTCCCGATACATTCCCATCCCTGCTTTTTCCAATAGCATCAATTTCATCTATAAACACTATACAGGGAGCTTTTTCCTGGGCCTGCTGAAACAGATCCCTAACTCTCGCAGCACCCATGCCAACAAACATTTCCACAAATGCAGATCCTGATATTGAAAAAAAAGGCACTTTGGCTTCACCGGCCACTGCTTTTGCAAGAAGAGTCTTGCCTGTCCCCGGAGGTCCCACAAGAAGTGCCCCTTTAGGAAGCCTGGCACCTATTTCAACATATCTTTGAGAGTTATGGAGAAAATCTACAATTTCCACCAAAGATTCCTTGGCTTCTTCCTGGCCCGCCACATCTTTAAAATTTACACCAGTTTCACTTTCTGCATATATCTTAGCAGTATTTTTACCAAATGACATCACTCCGCTGCCCATCTTCTTATTCAATTTTCCCAGGAACAACTGAAGCAAAAATGCAATTATTATAAATGGCAGAACCCAATTTACAAAGAATCCTTTTATGGCACTATTTTCCTGGGGTATTCCTCCATATTTGACTTTAGCACTATCCAATTTTTTTACTAAATCAGGATCGTCTATTCTTTCCGTATAGAGAACTTTACCTTTATTTGCATCATTTTTGACTTTCGGAATTATAATCAATTTGTCTTTACTTATCTGTACTTCAGAAACTTTATTTTGATTGATGGCCTTCACAAAATCACTGTACTTTATATGCTGAGATTTCAATCCATTCATATATTCATTTATTATAAATATAATCATGGCTGCCAATATTGCATAATAAATAAGGTACCTCCACTTATTATTGTGGCTAAATTTTTTATTAAGCTTTTTATTATTCATATTATAGCCTCCACTTTATTCAGCTTGTAACCCTACCTATATTATAACAATAAATAACCTTTTTCCTAAATAATATTTGCAAAATATTTTTAAAGTTATTCCCAGCCAATCTGTCAGCCAATATATTACGTAATTTGACAGCATTTTAAATCATATTTCAATTCATTTATGTATGTTTCCAAAAATTATATATTATTAAAATTCAGGTGAAGCTTCTTCACCTGAATTTTAATAAATGCTTTATAAATTATGACATATTAAACTTGCTTAGTATGCTCTTCCCCAATAAACCAGTTTACTAGCCTTTTTACCACAACATACACAGGTGCCCGAAATACGTTCCTGGTCAAAGGGAATGCACCTCGAAGTCGCTCCTGTAATTTCCCTGATCTTTTCTTCACATTTAGCATCTCCACACCACATTGCCCTGACAAAGCCAGATTTATTTTCCTGTATATCTTTAAATTCATCCATATTCAAGGCATCTCTGGTATTATTATCTCTAAAAGATTTTGCCCTTTCAAACATGGAATTGTGAATTTTGTCTAAAAGATCAGTCACATTTTTTTCTAAATTGTCCATGGGCACAGTTATTTTTTCTCCCGTATCCCTTCTTGCCAGTACGACCTGGTTCTTCTCAATATCCCTCGGTCCTACCTCAAGGCGGATTGGAACACCTTTCATCTCGTATTCACTGAATTTCCAGCCTGCTGTTTTATCAGGATCATCGTCAATTCTAACTCTCACAACCTTAGACAACCTGTCTTTCAATTCATATGCCTTCTTAAGCACACCTTCCTTATGCTGTGCTATAGGTACTACAATCACCTGTATTGGTGCTATCCTGGGAGGCATAACCATGCCATCGTCATCGCCGTGTACCATTATTATAGCACCGATCAACCTGGTAGTCACAGCCCAGGTAGTATAATGTACATACCTTTGCTTACCTTCCTTGTCAGAATATTGTATGCCGAATGCCCTGGCAAAATTTTCACCCAGATAATGGGATGTACCCGCCTGCAGAGCCTTGCCATCGTGCATCAGACTCTCAATAGTGTAAGTGTCAACGGCACCTGCAAATTTTTCGCTCTCAGTTTTTTTACCTTGAATTACCGGCATGGCCAAAACATCTTTACACAGTTTAGAATATAAATTCAATATATACCTGGTCTCTTTTTCAGCTTCCTCTTTAGTGGCATGAATAGTATGACCTTCCTGCCACAAAAATTCAGCTGTTCTCAGAAACGGCCTAGTTGTCTTTTCCCATCTCACTACAGAACACCATTGGTTATACAATTTCGGCAAATCCTTATAGGAATGAATTATTTTAGCAAAATGATCGCAAAACAGTGTCTCCGAAGTCGGCCTGACACATAGTTTCTCTGAAAGCTTTTCATTCCCTCCCTCGGTTACCCAGGCTACTTCCGGCGCAAATCCCTCTACGTGTTCCTTTTCTTTCTGAAGTAAATGCTCTGGAATAAGTACAGGCATATATACATTGTGATGACCTGATTCCTTGAGTCTTTTATCCACATATTCTTTAATGCCCTCCCAAATGGCATAGCCATACGGCCGTATTATCATACATCCTCTTACACTAGAATAATCTGCCAGCTCCGCTTTTCTTACAATATCCGTATACCATTGAGCAAAATCTTCATCTCTAGATGTTATCTGTTCCACCAATTTTTTATCCAACTTAACTACCTCCAAAATCTAAATAATAATTTTAAATACAAAAAAAACCTCCAATCCCCTCACAAGGGACCGAGGTCACATACGGCGGTACCACCCTATTTAACATATTCAAATATATTCACTCTGCTTGCATCTATAACGATGATTTCACCGCTGTATCCTACTATCGTTTCAAATACAGAACTCCAAGGCAGGTTCAACACACCTCTTTGGGAAATTTCCACCTTTCATTCCCCTCTCTGCAAAAAAACAGTATATCTACTAATCCTTATCTTTGCGTTCTCCATATTTACCTAATTTTTTCATGCTTATTTTATATAATAGAGTATAAAAAATCAAATGTCAATAGTTTTTTATACTGCGGAATCGAAAATCAGCGGTAAAATGCCGCTATAGTTCTCATAATATCCTCCATCCTATCCTCGATTAAGTCAGAAGTATCTTCCATAGAATTTTTTAAACTCATGGGCTTATTTTCAATGCTAAAAAGAGAAGTTGCCCCCATAGAATACAGATTCTTATAGCCTTCTCCCAATCCTCCGGACAATATGATAACAGGTTTATCATATTTCTTGGCTAATTTGGCAATTCCGGAGGGTGCTTTGCCAAAACAGGTTTGAAAATCGGTATTTCCCTCACCTGTTATTATCAGGTCGCTATTTTTAACTTTATCTTCCATGTGAGTAACATCCATTACAATATCTATCCCGTTTTTTAATTTCGCTTTCAAGAACACAATAAGTGCAAACCCAAGGCCTCCGGCCGCACCTGCGCCTGCTGTTTCTGAAAGATCTTCGTTAAAGATATCCTTTACAACACCGGCATAATGACGCAAATTCCTGTCTAATATTTCAACCATCCTGGGAGTTGCATTTTTTTGAGGCCCATATACGGCAGAAGCTCCATTTTCGCCGCACAGAGGGTTATTTACATCTGAAGCTGCAATAAATTGACTCTCATAAATTCTTTTGTCCATTTTACTCAAATCAATTTTTACAAGCTTGTCAAGATTTCCGCCGCCGCAGGAAATCTCCCTGCCGTATCTATCAAAAAACCTTGCTCCAAGAGCCTGAAGCATTCCTGCTCCACCGTCATTTGTAGCACTGCCTCCAATTCCAACTATAAATTTTCTGCATCCCCTGTCAAGAGCACTTTCTATAAGCTCGCCAGTGCCAAAAGATGTAGTTACAAGAGGGTTCCGCTTATCTTTGGGAACAAGGTACAGCCCTGACGCAGAAGCCATTTCGATAACTGCCGTGCCATTTCTCAGGATTCCATAATATGCTTTCACCTTATCACCCAGCGGTCCCGCAACACATTCAACACACTTTTGCCCTCCGGCAGATGTAATAATTGCATCCACTGTTCCTTCACCTCCATCTGCAATTGGAGCTTCGGTTACCTCTATATCAGCTGATACTTTAAATATTCCCTTCTTGAGTGCGGCACATACACCTCTCGATGGCAGACTGCCCTTAAAGGAATCTGGTGCAAGAAGTACTTTCAATTTTATTACCTCCATGATTATACATTAATTATGATTATATATTATGTATTCTATAGACCATCCAAATTTCCCTTTCCCCCCATTAATATAATCCGGCAAAAAATTACATACTAGAATTGGGAGGCGAACCTATATGAAATTAAAAAATTTAATTCCGGCAGTTATTTTCATCCTTTTAAGCAGCCTAATTTGTACAAATACAAACGCCTTTTCAGGCAGTCACTATATAAAAAACCCAAAAGTTCCAAAATATCTTTATGTAATACAGCAGAATAATTTAAGTGCTGCAGAAAATACCATGATAGCAACACTTCAGGGAGTAATATCAGACAAATCCGACTCCCAGATATATACCTTAAATAAAAACCAGCCGGATTATAAAATATGGCTGGAGGATCTTAAAAAAAATTATGGTGTCAACTATATTATGGTGGATGATCCCTGGTACCTTCTAAATAAATTTGAAAAATTTATAAAAGGCTACGTCCTCTATGACAATTTTTCCAAAAAAGATCCATCGATAAACAATGCCTGCTCCCTGGCAGCTTTAAAAAACTCCATAGCCATAGATAAATCCATAGAATCCAAAGCCAAAGCTGCAGGTATAAAAATGCAGCAGGACTGTAGAAGCACTGACAAATACTGGGCCTATAATAATCTTTGGAACAAGGGTCTCAACCATTCAACAGTAATTGAACTATCTCCAAAGAGGGACACAGCCCTAAGAGACTATGGCATAATGAGCAAGTCTCTGGTATTTTACGAGGATGATCCAGAAAACTTCTCCCTCAGGAATAAAGTTTTCGGATCTATGAAAAAAGACTCCATATGCTTGGGATGGGGACCTGACGAGAAAGAAAATATAAATTCAGCCTCCCAAAATGGAGTAAGTGTGATTCCCGCGGACTGGTCCTACAATTTGACAGTATTAAGTGCTTTCCCCTCTTTTCCCATAACTCAAAAAAATGAAACAGATACCATAGAAAATGCAGCCTCAAAAAACACCCATTATGTAACTTTCGTCATGTCAGATGGAGACAACCAGCAGTGGAATCTTGGAAGCAATTTCGGATCTTCAAAATGGTACGGTTCACCTAAAAGAGGCAGTTTCAACATGGGGTTCAGCATAAGTCCATCTCTGTATGAATTGGCACCAACTGTTTTAAAATTCTATTATAAAAATGCTTCTTCAGGCATTTTCAAGGATTATTTCATAGTATCCCCTTCAGGAAACGGATACGTGTATCCCAGTAAATTCAAAGCGGATTCCCTGAAGCCCTTTTTAAAAAGATTAAATAACTACATGAAGAACACAGATCAAAAATATGTTTCTGTCTTAGATGACCGTTCTTTTTACAATAAAAAACTCTGGGATAAATACACTGCCTGTTCGAACATACGGGGCATATTTTACTTAGATTACCGCAGGCAGGATGACTATAAAGGTAGAATAATTTGGAGCAGAGGCAAACCTATAGTATCCTGCAGGGATCTGCTCTGGTCCAAAATAGAAGAAAACAGTGATCTGGTAAAAAATATAAACGAATATGTAAAAGAAGGCTACACGGACACAAGCAAATCCGATGCATATACCTTCGTATATGTACACGCCTGGAGTAAAAGTATGGAAGACATATATGAAGTTATAGAACAGCTGAATAAAAATCCCGCAATAAAAGTGACACCGCCGGATACTTTCATGGAGCTCATAGAGAAAAATGTAAAGCACAGATAGGTAAATGTTCAAGTCATCGAACTTGATTAAGTTTTATTTGTGTGCTATAATTCAGCTAATTTATATGTTAGCAGACTAGAGACACTAGAGGCTGGCTTTAGCACAGTATTAATTATGTGTTATGTAATTTATTTACATGTGTTAAGCTGGCTCTTTTTATATTTTAAAAATTAATATCAGCAATATTTGGAGGAATTTATTATGAAAAAAGAGTTTGCGACAAATCTCATACATAAGGGTGAACAAAATCCGGATTCTGTTTCAAAGCCAAAAACTTTACCTATTTTTATGACTTCAGTATTTTCTTTCGATGACGTGGAAACCCTTGATAGTGTATACGAAGGTCACTCTAAAGGATATATATATTCAAGAAATGGAAACCCTGTACATGACGTCTTAAAAGAAATAATGTGCAGTATTGATGAAGGAGAAGATTCACAAGTTTTTTCCTCGGGAATGGCTGCCGTCACCATGTCAATCTTATCACTGGTAAAATCCGGTGATCATATAATAGCAGACAATGTATTATATGGAGGAACCTATCAATTCTTAAAAAACGAATTAAGTAAATTTAACATAGAAGTCACTTTTATCAACGCTGTTGAAGACAATATGGAAAAATATTTTAAACCAAACACGAAATTGGTATATGTGGAAACTATATCAAACCCATTGATGGAAATTGCCGACCTGCCAAAAATATCTAAAATCACTCATTTGCATAATGCAAAATTGATTGTAGACAACACTTTTGCAACTCCTATAATATGCCAGCCATTAAGATTGGGTGCTGACATAGTCGTGTACAGTGCTACAAAATATCTATGCGGTCACAGCGACATAACTGGTGGGATTGCCGTTTCAAACAAAGAACTTATTAAAAACATAAGAAATATTTCTGCACTTTATGGGCCAATGATGAGTCCTTTTGACGGCTGGCTCCTCATAAGAAGTCTTAGAACATTGGAAATCAGAATGATACAGCATTCAAATAATGCCATGAAACTGGCAAATTTCTTGGAAAACCACGACAAGATAACAAATGTTTTCTATCCCGGATTAAAATCCTCGCCTACCAATAAAACAGCAATTAAAAACTTTTCCAATAATCTATTCGGGGGAATGATGAGTATAGACGTGGAAGGCGGCGAAGAAAGTGCCTGTAAACTCATAAAATCACTTGACAGCATAAAGTTTGTGCCCAGTTTAGCAGGAGTAGCTACATCCGTATCCTATCCAGTAAAAACTTCTCACAGGGCATTAAATGACGATGAGCTCGCAAAAGCAAATATATCAAAGGGACTAATACGTATTTCCACCGGACTTGAGAATATCGACAGTATAATTTCTGAATTTGACAGTGCATTAAATAAAATATAATGAAAACAGTCATTGTACTTGGAGCCCAGATATATCTACCCATGCTTGAAACAACTCCCAATTTCTCAAATTTGAAATTTGATTTGGCATTATGGAAAAATGCCAAATCTTTTTTATTAATTTTCACTGCTGCTTTTCAACCATTGAGACCAGCTTGTATTGAAATTATCCCTGTTCTCCCTCGTATATTTATAAAATTTCTTTATGAATTCAGATCTTTCCCCCGAAAAGCTTCCAGGTTTATAGCCGGATTTTAAAAGGTTCTTACCTCCCAGAAGCACTTGCCTTTCCATTATATCTTCAAGGCTTACATCCTTGGAATTTTTCATCATATCATACATTGTCATAAAAGTAGTAGTTCTTCCAATACCAGCCTTGCAGTGGAAATGATACCATGTATTTTCGGGCATATTTTTAACTATTTTTATAAAATAATCCACCATTTCATCTGAAGGTCTCTCATTGTCCGTAACAGGTATTCTGATATAATTCATACCATTTTGTTCCACCAGCTCTCTTTCGCTTTGAACCTCAGCTGGAATTATTTCCTTCCCGTCAATTTCAATCTCTTCATTCAGCTCAATGTCCTTGAGCTTTTCACTTTCATCTTTCAATACTTCTTCCCTGCTCAATCCTTTATTAGCCTTATTATTATCTTCACCAACCCAGCTGACCGCAAGGTTGTTTATAAATCCGTGAGATTCCTGCCTTAAGTCAATTACAGCTATAGGTACATTTCCTATCTGTTCTTTCAGAATTTTTATGTTATTTCCGGTAAACTGCGCACTTCCTGAAGCATTTAATATGGATAACCCTTTCAGATTCACATCTTTTTTATCTATATTATCCGTGCTTTTCCTGAATCTCTTTGGAATCTTTGCCTTTTTCTTGGAATCTATTTTAAGGTGTGATTCAACGCTTACAGATTCATTTACAGGTTCAAGAATCCCTTCGGAGTACACTTGAGATATTCCAATAGCATTTACAAATGATGTAAAAAACACTGTAAAGATAAATATGCTTATTGATCTGGTAAATTTTTTCTTCATGTATATTTCACCTCTCTTTCATATATATCTTTTCAATTTTATTAAAATAATATTACTTGAATTCAATTATAAAAAGCATATATAAAATATATCCGGAAAAGAAAATATATTCTCTTCCGGATTTTTGCTGTATGCTCTTCATATTTATAAATTATTTTACTATTAAATCAAGGGCTTGTTTCAAATCAGCTATTATATCTTCTACATTTTCAAGACCAACAGACAACCTTACCAGTCCATCACTTATACCAGCAGCATGTCTCTCTTCTGGAGTGTAAGGTGAGTGGGTCATGGAAGCAGGATGTTCTATAAGAGTTTCTGCATCTCCCAAACTCACTGCCAGGGTTGCAACATTCACGTTGTTCATAACAGTTATGCCTTCTTCAACTCCACCTTTCAACTCGAAAGAAATCATGGCACCCGGATATTTCATCTGTTTTCTGGCAAGTTCATAGTATTCAAAACTTTCAAGTCCAGGATAATATACTTTACCAACCGCAGGGTGTGTCTCCAGGAATTTAGCAACTTCCATGGCATTTTTACAGTGCTTTTCCATTCTTATTCCCAGGGTTTTCAAACCTCTTATTATAAGATATGCATCAAATGGACTGAGTACAGCACCTGTCATATCTTTCAATCCAGAAAATTTGACATCATCTATAAAATCTTTCTTTCCAACGACAAAACCGGCTATAACGTCACCGTGGCCATTCAAATATTTTGTTGCAGAATGAACCACTACATCGGCACCCAATTCCAAAGGTCTTTGAAGATATGGGGTACAAAATGTATTATCGACAATCACAAAACAGTCTTTATTATTATTATGGGCAACCTCAGATATTTTCCTGATGTCATTGATTTTTAAAGTTGGATTTGCAGGGGTTTCAAGGTAAACTACCCTTGTATTTGGTTTCAAGGCATTTTTTATTTCCTCCAGGTTAGAAGCATCTACAAAAGTCACATCCACTCCGAATTTTGTAAGTCCATGACTTAAAAGGGAAAAAGTACATCCATATAAAGTGTCAGATGCAACCACATGATCGCCGGCTTTTAATGCAGTCCAAAGAGCTGAAGAAATAGCTCCCATACCCGAAGAAGTAGATACTGCAGCTTCTCCGCCTTCAAGCAGGGCTAATTTTTCCTCCACCGCACTGCAGGTTGGATTTCCGAGTCTGGTATACACATATCCGCCTTCCTCACCTGCAAATCGTTTTCCACCCTGCTCTGCCGAGTCAAATACAAAGGTTGATGTCTGATATATGGGAGTTGCCAAAGATCCGAACTGCCTATCCCTTATATTTCCACCATGTATGGCCTTGGTATCAAAACCCATTTTTGTTATATTTCTCATTAAGCTCATCCTTCCCAATTAAAATATAAATCTCAACTATTTTTTAAAGCAAATACTATACCATATCCTAAATAAAATAATTGGGTCAAACTGTAAAAAATAGTTGCCAAAGATTTTAAACTATGGCAATTTTATTTTACAACAGGAAACTATTCTTTACATTTCTGACAAGTCACACCTAGATCCGAGAATTATCTTATATTATATTTTTTTATCTTATTCATCACAGTGGTATGAGACACTCCTAAAACCTTTGCAGCTTTTCTAAGACTGCTGTACTTTTTCAACGTAGATGCAAGTACTTCCTTTTCAACATTTCCCACAGCTTCTTTAAGAGTGATATCAGTATTTGTTTTTTCCCTAGATCTTGCATATTCATTATATTTGGGAAGGTTGACAATTAAATTATCTTCATTTAGAATATCACCGTAACATAAATTCATTGCCCTTTCTATAACATTCCTAAGTTCCCTTACATTTCCTGGCCATTTATATTTCATCAATTTTTTCATGAATTCTACTCCCACACCCTTTATATTCCTATTTAACTTTTTATTTAATTTATTTATAAAAAAATTCACCAATGCGGGTATGTCAGACAGTCTCTCTCTGAGCGGAGGTATATATATTGGAATTACATTGAGCCTATAATATAGATCTTCCCTAAAAGTTCCCTTTTCTATCATGCTTTCTAAATCCCTGTTGGTAGCTGCAATTACCCTTACATTCACTTTTTCCTCTAAATTGCTCCCAATTTTCCGTATGGTGCCCTCTTGAAGTACTCTTAAAAGTTTTGCCTGCAGCGGAAGTGAAAGTTCACCTATTTCATCTAAAAATATAGTCCCATTATCTGCTGCCTTAAAAAGCCCTTCTTTCCCCTGTTCCCTCGCGCCAGTAAAGCTCCCTCTAGTATATCCAAAGAGTTCACTTTCAATAAGATTTTCCGGCAGGGATGCACAATTTAAGGTCACAAAATTTTCATCTGCTCTAAGGCTCAAATTGTGGATTGCATTTGCAAAGAGCTCCTTTCCAGTACCACTTTCGCCTCTCAACAGCACGGTAGATGTACTTTTAGCTACAGCAGAACATACTTTTTCTACCTCTGTCATAACAGAGCTGTTCCCTATAATATCCTTAAAAGCCCTATCCTCCTTTGAAGTAATGGCATTGGACAACTCTATTACCTCATTTATATCTTTAATAGAAGCAACTGCTCCCATTGTATCGCCTCTATCATCTTTAACCGGTCGGCCTGTAGTAATATAATGAATATTTATCTTTTTGTTTTTTACTTTCAGTTCTATGTTATTATAGCCTTTCCCAGTTTTTAAAATATCAATAATAGGAGCATCAAATCCAAGAAAATCCCTAATATTTTTCCCAAGGGCATCTACTTTTTTTATATTGAATATATTTTCACAATATTTATTGAAAAGTTCTACCTCACCTCTATAATTTATAGCTATGATTCCATCCTGAACGGCATCTATTATGGCTAAAAGCCTCCTTTCATCCCTCTCATAGGGGATAAGCTCAACTCTTTGGACCTTAACCACTTCCTTCATTGACATTATATTATACATAAGTTCTGAGATTTTCCCCTCATCCAAATTTTCCAACTTTATATATACTTTTTCCGGGAAAACTTCTAGTGAATGTATACTTATATTATATTCACAAAATTTTTTTAAAATATCCAGTACTATGCCCATTCTATCTTTTGAAATTATTTTAATTCTCAAATAATCTTTCATCAATTGTATACTCCCTTCTAATTTAAAAACACCAGCTAATTAAAACATATCAAATATAATTTCATAGTCAAGTATCCATATAATAAATAAAATTTATAATCACCCCAAAAAATTCCTCCGCATAAGTTGGTAGTATACCTATTTCATACGGAGGTTATATATGAATGTTTTATTGATAAACCTACATTATATTTATATTATATTTATTTTAATAATAATCATAGCCATGATATTCAAGCGGGACATATCTCTCATATGTATCATTGGTATTTTCACTTTGGGAATATTTGCAACAAATTCCATACCTAAATCCATAATAGGAATCTTCAACAGCTTAGTTCATGCAACCAAGGAGCTTATGCCCACAATCTTCATAATATCTATAATAACTGCAATGAGCAACGTTCTCGTCGTAGTGGGAATAAACAGAGAGCTGGTATCTCCCTTTAAAAAGATAATGAAATCCTACTGGATGTGCTATTGGATCATAGGAATAGTAATGATGACCTTGTCCTGGTTTTTCTGGCCTTCCCCTGCCGTAGCCCTCATCGGGGCATTATTTTTACCCATAGCAAAAAAAGTAGGTCTCCCGCCAATAGGTACCGCAGTAGCTATGAATCTATTTGGTCACGGGATAGCATTATCCAGCGATTTCATAATACAGGCAGCCCCTAAACTCACAGCTGATGCAGCCGGAATAAAAGTTTCAAGCGTGATATCTGCAAGCATACCTCTTACCATAGTTATGGGTGCAGTTACTACAATTACAGCTTTTTATCTGCTCAGGAGAGATATGAAAAATGGGAATATAAACATGAACTTTCAACGGGAAGAAACAATTACAAAAAAGGAAAAAGATACTATAGTTATACCTGGCATACTCAGAAAATTTCTAACTATATTCATAATATTTATATTTGTTTTGGATATAGTAATTATGTCTGCATGCAAACTCCAGGGAGGAGATGCAACAGCTTTGATAGGTGGAACTGCCATTTTTATTTTGAGCTTGATTTCAATTATAGCTTATCGAAAAAGGTGCCTGGAAAAAATTACGACCCATATTGTAGACGGCCTTATATTTGGATTCAAAATATTTGGTATAGTCATACCAATTGCAGCTTTCTTCTACTTGGGAGACTCAGCTTTTACAGAAATATTCGGCAAAGTACTCCCCCAGTTTTCCCACGGTATAGTCAATGACCTTGGGGCAGCTTTTTCAAATATCACTCCCTCCAGCCCGCTGTTCGCATCCGGGACTTTGACCATAGTAGGTGCTATAACAGGTCTAGACGGATCAGGATTTTCAGGAATACCACTAGTAGGATCCATCGCAAAACTATTTTCTGCGGCAGCAGGCGGCGGCGTATCTACCCTCACAGCTCTAGGTCAAATAGCAGGCATATGGATTGGAGGTGGAACTGTAATACCGTGGGCTGTAATACCTGTTGCAGCCATATGTAAAGTAAACCCCTTCGAACTTGCAAAAAGAAACCTAATACCGGTTACACTTGGCTTACTAGTAACTACCATATTTGCATCATTTTTGATATGACTGCAATATTTATAATGTCAACTAATTTTGAAAATGTCCCAAAAAGTTTTAATTATTAG
>NZ_JBGFFE010000064.1:0-636 GCF_041224415.1 Clostridium lapidicellarium
CAAAGGATTCTGATTTCAGCAGTAAGCTGGAAAACATTCTAAATGAACAGTTTAACCCTATTGCACCAAATGCAGTATGGTGTACAGATATTACATATCTTTGGACTGATGCAGGTTTTGTATACCTTGCAAGTATTATGGATTTATACTCACGAAAAATTATAGCCTGGACACTCTCAAAAACTTTGGAGGTTTCTTGTGTTATTGATACTATTAATAAAGCTAAGAAAAACAGAAAACTTGTGAATCCAGTCATCATACACAGCGACAGGGGCAGGCAATATGTGTCAAAAGAATATAGAAAAGCTGCTTCAAAAATGGTACTTAGTTATTCTAAAAAAGCATATCCATGGGATAATGCCTGTATTGAATCCTTCCACGCAATTATAAAACGTGAGTGGATAAATCGCTTTAGAATTAAAAATTACCGCCATGCATATATTCTTGTATTTGAATACATTGAAACATTTTATAATACTGTAAGAATTCACAGCCACTGCAATTATATGTCGCCAAACGAGTTTGAAAAAGTATATAAAAAGACTGCAAAATTTGATGAATCAATTGCAAGTTAAAGTTATAGGATTACTTAGAATTTTCCCATTTTAATTTGTGCTTTTTCTTGACATAGTACCA
>NZ_JBGFFE010000065.1:0-532 GCF_041224415.1 Clostridium lapidicellarium
TTGTATTATAATACTGTAAATAAGGACAGCCGATAAAAAAGATAATCGGTAAAAAATCTTGTAGAATGTATAAGGAGGTATGTACCATGTTTGATATGGTTCCATTTAAAAGAGATAATTTCTTAAGTCAGGCTGACGCGTTCAGGAATTTTGTAGATTCGTTTTTCAACAGTGATTTCTTTGCACCGGCGGTGAGTGGATTCGGCAGGGGTTTTAAAGTTGACCTCAAGGAAAATGATGATTCATATGTAGTTGAAGCAGACCTTCCGGGAGTGAAAAAAGATGCTATAGATTTGAGCTTTAACGACAACTACCTTACAATATCTGCAAAGAGAGATGACAATAAGGAAGACAAAGGCAATGGATATGTAAGGCGTGAGAGAAACTGCGGAGAGCTCAGGAGAAGTTTCTATATAGACAATGTGAAGGACAGCGACATAACGGCTTCCTTCAAGGACGGAGTTTTAAAGGTTGTACTTCCGAAAGCCGAGAAAGGACAGAAGAAGTCAGGAAGAATTGAAATCCAGTAAAT
>NZ_JBGFFE010000066.1:0-516 GCF_041224415.1 Clostridium lapidicellarium
ATATCCCTGAAGTTCCTATAGGCGGTCCAGCTGTTTTTCCCGTTATACAGAACCATGGGGACAACTGCCGGGAGCCTGAAGTCTTTCCTCCGCCTCTCACGTTTTGAGGTGTTTTTCAGGATCTCCCTCCATATCTCGACTATATAAAACAGCAGCCTCATGGGCATCCTGTAGTCCACACTGGACTGGAATTCCAGGAGAATATAAAATATCACATCACGGCCGTTTACATTTGCCTTGTATACTATATCCGACTCCTCTTCGCTGAAATCCTCGAGCACATAGGACTTGTCAACCAGCATCAGGTCCTCGCTTCTCACGAGATTGACCCAGTCTTTTTTGACAAATCCCCGCAGAAGTTCCAGAAATGTTTCCCTGTGGGAAAATATAAACTTGTATCCTACATCGTGTTCATGGTGAACTCTATCTTCCGGCATATCATCTTCCCTCCAATAATATTTGACTATATTATTAGTATTTGCCAGAACATAAGTTCTTATACGCTGATTCGTATAT
>NZ_JBGFFE010000067.1:0-476 GCF_041224415.1 Clostridium lapidicellarium
CAAAATAACTGGGAAAATCTATCTACATATTTTGACTTTCCTCAAGATATAAGAAAAATAATATATACTACCAACGCTCTGGAAGGTTTCAACAGGCAGCTTAGGAAATTCACCAAAGTAAGAACAGTATTTCCTACAGATGAATCTCTTCTGAAGGCACTATACCTGGCAACAGAGCAAATAATGCTAAAATGGACATCACCTTATCCAAACTGGGGTAATACACTTGCTCAATTAACTATAATGTTTAAAGAGAGAATAGAACCATTTATATAAAATTATTGCCTGTACTATTTTGTATAAAAATGAATAATAATAGTATTATTGCAAACAATACTATTATTAGAAAGTTACAACATTCCATTATTAGTTATTCCCTAAAAAATAAAAATTACTACAGGAGCTTAATCCCATAGTAATTTCCAAATGGATTTTACTCTATCTATTCTATTTTACACAAATCTATGAACGTTCCC
>NZ_JBGFFE010000068.1:0-435 GCF_041224415.1 Clostridium lapidicellarium
TGGTGTTTGATGAAACTTTGATTCCTTCAAATTCTTCTAAGAGTTCTGAAAAATGAGTTAAATTGGCGCCTTCATATTTTGTCCGGTATAAGTCAACAATAGTCTGCTTTGTGGAATTATCTAAAGAATGGGCAGGCTTTCTGCCACGATTTCCATGTATAAAAAAGGCTTTTCCCTGTTCCTTATATCCCTTAATCATTCTGTTAACGTGTCTAACAGTACAGTTAATCTGTATGGCGGCTCTTCGCTTGTTACCATTACTCTCTACTAATTTCTTGATTATGTTATACTTCACATTTTCATTCATTGTCAAAACTACCTTTCTAATTTTGTCCACCCCACTTTTTAATCATGAGGTTTTATTATACTATAAACTTATATATCTGGGACATAATCAAATGCGGTATACTAAGACATTATCACAATTAAATCATA
>NZ_JBGFFE010000008.1:0-109439 GCF_041224415.1 Clostridium lapidicellarium
AATTGCCGGTTCTTACTTTAAAATCAGCTCCGGCAAAAGGGAAAGCGGCGGTTCGGTTCCAAAAGTGCAATAGTTTACAATAATTTAGTTTAAAAGAGCAGCGAAGGTTATTATAATTAATAATCAGGTGACTCTAGATATAAAAAGAAAGATCTTATTTTTTAAATAGGATCTTTCTTATTTTTAGTTTCACGTTTTATTATAAAATTTTTAGCGGCCATTTCAAATTTATCATCCAGGGGTTTTAACTCTACATTTTCATATTTTTGCGAAAGAGCTTCGTATATAAGCCTATCTGCCAATTCAGGGTTCTTAGAAAGAAGAGAACCGTGAAAATACGTGCACAGGCAGTTCTTATAAATACATCCTTCAAAACCGTCCTCACCGTTGTTTCCGTAACCCTCGATTACTTTTCCAAAGGGCTCAAGATCATTTATGTAAGTTCTTCCGGAATGATTTTCAAATCCTACGTAGGTCTCATTGAATTTTTCGTTGTGTATAACGGTATTTCCAATGAATCTTTTATTTCCACCTTCCGTATATATGTTCAGTACACCGAGACCCGGAAGCTTTTTTCCATCTGGTGTACAGTAGTATTTTCCCAAAAGTTGATAACCGCCGCAAATTGATAAAAACACTCTTCCGTTTTGGATATATTTTGTTATTTCCTCTTTTTTATTTTGAACTAAATCTTTTGATACAATGGACTGTTCATAATCCTGTCCGCCGCCAAAAAAGGTTATATCATATTTAGAACTGTCAAAAGCGTCATCAAGGGATATATTGGATACATTTACGGATATTCCTCTCTGTTGTGCCCTGTATTTCAATATAAGAATGTTTCCAAGATCGCCATATACATTTAGCAGATCAGGGTATAAATGACATATATTCAATTCCATTTTATATACCTCCTGTTGATTCAAAAAATTACCACAATTTTTTTATATAGCCCTTTGCATTGAGAAATTTTCTTAAATTTATCATGGCAGTATAAGTGGCCAATATATACACGGTGTCCAATTTACAGCTTTTTATTTCTTCCACCAGTTTTTCATAGGTTTTGCAAAGTATGAAGTTTTCTACCGGCAGTCCTGCTATCTTCAATCTAACAGCTATATCGTATAATCTTATACCGGATATCATTATTTTATCTATACTGAGAGATGATAATTTTTCAAAATTTACATCCCATATCCAGGATACATCTCTTCCATCGGCATAATTGTCGTTTAAAAGTACAGCCAGATTGAAAGTGCTATTGTCGAGGCTTATAGTGTTTATGGCCTGATCATAACCTGCCGGATTTTTTACTAAAATTATCTTAGCTTTTTTGTCTCCTATATTTATAATTTCCTGCCTTCCGAAAGAGCTTTGCTGTTTCTTAAGGGAGTCATATATGTAATCAGTGGATATCTTGCATGTTCTAGCTGTGGAATAGGCACACAGGGCATTGTACATATTATATATGCCCGGCTGGTTTATACAGTATTCAGCGCCGTCTATTGAAACCAATGATTTTTCAGGTGTCTGAAGTTTTATTTCATCCAGTGTGTATTTTAAGTCCGGCCTCTTGTAGCCGCAGTTTTCACAATAATAATCACCTAGGTGATTATATGTGATGAAATTATATTTGTAGGGACTCTTGCATTTTTTACAAAACTTGGCGTCGGCATTGATATTTACTTTTTTATTTTTCAGCGGAGAACAGTTAAATCCGTAGTAAATGATCTTATTTGGTAAATCCAAATCTCCTAACAGTGATTCGTCCCCATTTAGAACCATGGTTGAAAGAGGAGTTTTTTCAACGCCCTTGAGGATTTTGTTCAAGGTAGTATAAACTTCCCCGTATCTATCCAATTGATCTCTGAATAGATTTGTAATGACTATAATTTCCGGAGTTGCGTATTCTGTGAAAAAAGATACATTTGCTTCATCACATTCTATAACTGCATAGCGTGGTTTACGATGTTTCCCAAATGAATAGTTTTCTATGAAACAGGAGGTTATTCCGGTTATCATGTTCGCCCCTGTGCTGTTGGTTATTACAAGTTCATTTGCATCTTTTAATATATTGTATATCATGCTTGTAGTAGTGGTTTTACCATTTGTACCAGTTATGAGTATGATTCTGTAATTCTTACATATAACCTTTAAAATATTTTTATCTAATTTCAATGCTACTTTTCCGGGAAAATTACTTCCACCCTTAAATAAAATTTTTGACAGCTTTATTATGATTTTGGAAATAATGATACTAAAAAAGGATTTTATATTAATTTTTCACACCACCTTTATATAAGAAAAAACTTAAGTA
Source organism: Clostridium lapidicellarium (assembly GCF_041224415.1). Classification (NCBI taxonomy): domain Bacteria; kingdom Bacillati; phylum Bacillota; class Clostridia; order Eubacteriales; family Clostridiaceae; genus Clostridium; species Clostridium lapidicellarium. The sequence continues at coordinate 2,318 of NZ_JBGFFE010000008.1, forward strand.
GACTAACTCGTAAATATTATAATACAATACAGTCATTTTTTACATTAAAAAAGCAAAAAAAATTTTTGACTGATCGGAAAATTGCTTATTTAATATGAGATACTATATATGAAAAAAGAATAGCATAATATTAAAAAAATAGTGATAAAGAGTATGTTATTGCAACATTTCAATCAAAAATCTTTAAAAATATATTGTTTATAATTTTTTTACTGCATTTTTGTTGCATTTTTCTTTAAATAGTATATTATATAAGTATAAGATTGTTTGGGGGGAAGAAACATGAACGCTGACTTGTCATATTTGAATATTAGTGAATATAGAAATATGTATGAAAATTTATCACCGGCGCAATTGGTGGAATTCTCAATTAAAAGAGGTGAGGGGATTCTGACCAATAAGGGAGCATTGGCAATCAACACAGGTAAATATACGGGCAGATCTCCTAAAGACAGATTTATAGTTAAACAGGGAAGTACAACGGATAAGATAAATTGGGGTAAGACAAATTTACCTATAGACGAAAAGATATTTGATAAATTATATGATAGTGTCATAAAATATTTAAAGGGTAAGGATATATTTGTGTTCAATGGATTTGTAGGAGCATTGAAAGAGTACTCCATGCCCATAAGAGTGATATGTGAAAATGCATCTCAAGCTCTATTTGCTACCCAGATGTTTAGAAGACCAAATTATGATGAGCTTGGAAATTTTCAACCGGAATTCAATGTAATAGCCGCTCCCGGTTTTAAGGCCAGGGGTAAAGAAGACGGAATTAATTCAGAAGCATTTATACTTATAAATTTTGATAAAAAAATCATATTGATAGGTGGAACTCATTATTCCGGTGAAATAAAGAAATCCGTATTTTCGGTGATGAATTTTTTGCTGCCTCAAAAAGGAGTTATGCCTATGCACTGTTCTGCAAATATAGGAGATGACGGAAAGACGGCATTGTTTTTTGGACTGTCGGGAACAGGAAAGACAACTTTGTCGGCAGACGGCCGGAGGAAATTGATCGGGGACGATGAACATGGATGGTGTGATAAGGGTGTATTTAATTTTGAAGGCGGATGTTATGCTAAGACCATAAGACTTGACAGCGAAAAAGAGCATGAAATATATGAAGCTATAAAATTTGGAACTGTTCTTGAAAATGTAGTCTTAGATAAATATAGAATACCTGATTACAATGACGATAGATATACGGAAAATACAAGGGCAGCTTATCCTATAGAGTATATAGGAAATGTGGAGAAGAGCGGAGCTGGAGGAAATCCGAAAGCTGTGATATTTTTGACAGCAGATGCGTATGGGGTAATGCCTCCTATATCAAAATTGTCCAAAGAAGGGGCAATGTATCATTTTATGTCCGGCTATACCAGCAAGGTTTCCGGAACGGAAAGGGGAATAACTGAACCTGAAGCTACTTTCTCTGCGTGTTTTGGTGAGCCTTTTATGTTAATGAATCCCATAGTTTATGCCAAGCTGTTGGGTGAAAGAATAGATAAATACAATACGGAAGTATACCTGGTGAATACAGGCTGGATAGGCGGTATATACGGAGTGGGGAAGAGAATAGATCTGCCGTATACAAGAGCTATGGTAAGGGCGGCCCTGGAAGGCAGACTTAAAGATGTAAAATTTACAGAACATCCTGTATTTAAAGTGATGATACCTACAGAATGTCCTGGTGTTCCAAAAGAGATACTGAACCCAAGAAATTTATGGAAAGACAAAGGAGCCTATGATGACAAAGCAGAGGAATTGGCTGTAAAATTTTATGATAATTTTAAAAGGTTCGATGGAATTTCAGAAGATATAAAAGACATAGCAGGTGCGGGCCCAAGAGTTAAATCCTTAAGCCATATGTAGATGTGATATCTTAACGGAGCACTGTAAAACTGCTTTGAAAAGCAATTTTGCAGTGCTCTATTTTTAATTTGTTTTTAATTTAATTTTTATGTATTGTTAAAGAACTTATAATAATAGTATAATGGTAATATTGTATTAATTATAAGTATAAATATAAATATAACAAGACATTGATGTCTTGAATATCAGACGGAAGAGGGTAAGTAAAAAATATGGAAATAATCTTTATTATCAAAGCTGTTATTATTGGAATAGTGGAAGGGATAACTGAATTTCTTCCAATATCATCTACAGGACATATGATAATAGTGGGGAATTTGATAAATTTTAAGGCACCTGCTTATAATAAAGTATACATAGATATGTTTGAAGTTGTGATTCAACTTGGGGCAATACTGGCTATAGTAGTTCTCTACTGGAACAAGATATTTAACTCCTTTAAAAATCTTGCGCCTGGCAAATGGGGGTTCAGGCTCTGGTTTAGTATTTTAGTTGCTTTTATACCTTCTGCAGCTGCCGGATATTTTTTAAAGGACATTATTCAGGAAAAGTTGTTCAATTCAATTACTGTTGCCTGTGCGCTTGTGTTTGGCGGTGTGCTCATGATATGTATGGAAAACAAATATAGGAAGGGGAACAGTACCAGAAAAATTGAAGATGTAAATGTAATACAGGCATTTAAAATTGGGTGCTTTCAGTGTCTGGCATTATGGCCGGGGATGTCGAGATCTGCATCTACCATAATAGGCGGCTGGGTTGGCGGACTCACCAATGTAGCTGCGGCAGAATTTTCCTTTTTCCTGGCAATACCAACTATGATAGGGGCGGCTGGATTATCTCTCATAAAACTAAAAATATCCATGAACTCCATTCAAATAATTGGACTTGTCATAGGATTTGTAGTGTCATTTTTAGTGGCGCTGGTAGTTGTAGATAAGTTTATAGGTTTTTTAAAGAGAAAGCCCATGAGAGTTTTTGCAGTATATAGGATATTTGTTGGAATACTGGTTATTATCTTAGCTTTTACAAAAGTTATAAATGTTTAAAAATTTCTGGTGCTGCTGATTCATCGGTGAATATATATAAATATTGTACTTCATAATATGTTGTGTACCGAGAATGGTTTGTGTAATTTTTGATTCTAAATAAAAATTATTTTCATTAACATATTTCAGTAATTTAGTGTAAAATATTTAATAAGGTTATGGCAGCTGATTTTATAAATTTTAAAAGGGGGTCACTGACGTGAGTTATAATGTTGCGGTAGTCGGATGTACTGGAATGGTTGGAAGAAAATTCCTTGAGATATTGGAAGAGAGGGACTTCCCGATAAAAAACCTGTATCTATATGCTTCTGCCAAATCCAGAGGTAAGGTATTGAAATTTAAGAATAGTGATTTTGTCGTAGAAGAACTGGAAGAGAAAAACATAAAAGATAAGAAAATAGATATTGCACTTTTTTCAGCAGGTGCAGGTGTGAGCCTTAAGTTTGCACCTATATTTTCAAGATATGGTGCAGTGGTTGTGGATAACAGCAGTGCCTGGAGAATGGATGAAAAGGTGCCTTTAGTGGTCCCTGAAGTGAATCCGGAGGACATAAAATGGAATAATGGAATAATAGCCAATCCAAACTGTTCTACCATACAGGCGGTGGTGGCAATTAAACCCCTGTACGATAGATATGGTATAGAGAGAATAGTATATTCTACATATCAGGCCGTATCTGGCGCCGGAATGGGCGGTTATAATGATCTTTTAGAAGGCTACAGGGGAAAACCTCCCAAGAAATTTCCCTATCCGATAGCGGGAAACGTACTTCCCCATATAGACGTTTTTTTAGATAACGGCTATACTAAGGAAGAAATGAAGATGATAAATGAAACCAGAAAAATCCTTCATGACGGCACTTTGAGAATTACGGCCACTACGGCTAGAGTCCCTGTAGTATACGGACACAGTGAGAGTATAAATATAGAACTTAAAAAGGACTTCAATGTAAAGGACATATTCAAACTGTATGAGAACTGTGATGGGGTAATATTAAAAGACAATGTGAAAGATTTAGTATATCCAATGCCCCTGGATTGTGCCGGAAAAGATGAGGTGTTTGTAGGCAGAATAAGGAGAGATTTTAGTTTGAATAAGGGACTTAATCTCTGGGTTGTAGCAGACAACATAAGAAAAGGTGCTGCTACAAATGCTGTTCAAATAGCAGAATGTATAATCAAGTGATTCTTAGGTCCTGCGCAGCAGTGCCTATCTTCCACTTTGAGAAGCTGGAAGTGTTAGCAGCGGCAGCGTTCGGATAAAAAGTGAAAAATAATGTATTTATTAAATATTTTAATAATGAGGTGTTATTATGAGTTTGTTTAAAGGCTCAGGAGTTGCCATAATTACTCCCTTCAATGACAATGGAGTGGATTTTAAGAAATTGGAAGAATTACTTAAGTGGCATATTAAATGTGGTACTGATGCTGTTATAATTTGTGGGACAACTGGAGAAGCTTCTACCATGACGGAAAAGGAGAAAAAAGATACTATAAAATTTACTGTAGATACGATTAATGGAAAAATTCCGGTTATAGCTGGAACAGGAAGCAATTGTACTGAGGCTGCCGTGAATATGAGCAAATGGGCGGAGAGTATAGGTGTAGATGGAGTTCTAGTAATTACACCTTATTACAATAAGACTACGCAAAAAGGGCTTGTAGAGCATTTTAAGGCAGTTGCTTCAGATGTAAAGGTTCCTATGATAATATACAATGTACCGGGAAGGACCGGATTGAATTTAAAACCTGAAACACTTGAAGAATTGTGCCAGGTAGAGAATATTCAGGCTGTTAAAGAGGCCAGTGGTGATATAAGCCAGATTGCCAAAGTGAAAGCACTGTGCGGGGATAAAATAGATCTTTATTCGGGAAACGATGATCAGACAATACCGATACTTTCTCTGGGTGGAATAGGCGTCATATCTGTACTTGCCAATATTATACCAGAAGATATGCACAAGATGTGTAAACTGTTTTTGGAGGGAAATGTGAAGGAAGCAGCGGCTATGCAGTTAAAAGCACTGCCTTTGATGAATGCCATGTTTATAGAAACAAATCCCATACCTATAAAGACGGCCATGAATATATTGGGAATGAATGTGGGTGGCTTGAGGCTTCCACTTTGCAGTATGTCAGAAAAAAATCTTGATGTGGTAAAAAGGGAACTTGGAAATTATGGCTTATTGAAATAAGATTATTGTGAGTATTTTGTGAATAGAAAGTTTATTTTCTTGAATTTAACGTGGAAGACGAATTTCTTTCACGTTAAATTGCATATAATGAGCAGCTTGAGAAAGGAGATATGTGAAATGGTAAAGATAATACTGAATGGCTGTAACGGCAAGATGGGTAAAGTTGTAAGAAGCTTGGCAGAGAAATATTCAAATCTATCCGTAGTGGCAGGAATAGATAGAAAATCAGGGCAGGGACAGGGTGTATTTCCTGTATTTGACAATATACGCAGATGTTCTGTAAAAGCCGATGTCATATTGGATTTTTCAAGACCTGATGCGATGGATTCACTTATTGACTATGGAAAAGAAAAGAATATTGGAGTAATATTTTGTACCACCGGATACAGTGAGGAGCAGATAGAAAAGATGAAGGAAGCTTCAAAATTCATACCAGTATTTCGATCCGCAAATATGTCCATAGGTATAAATGTTATAAATAAGATATTGAAGGATATAAGTGCTTTCTTATATAAAAACTTCGATATAGAAATAATAGAAAAACATCACAACCAGAAAGTGGACGCACCCAGCGGCACAGCTTTGATGCTTGGAAATACCATAAGGGATTCAATCAAAGAAAATATAGATTTTGTAAATGGAAGAGAGGGAATTAGGAAAAGAGCCCATAATGAAATAGGGATTCATTCCGTGAGGGGCGGTAGTATAGTAGGAGAACATGAGGTCATATTTGCAGGTCAGGGTGAAACTATAGAAATAAAACATACTGCTATTTCCAGAGAAGTTTTTGCAGTAGGTGCCTTAAAGGCCTGTGAATTTATGTCTGGACGAAAAAACGGACTTTATTCCATGGACAATTTGATTTCATAGAACATCGAATCAATATCTAAAAAAGAAATGGGGTGAGAGACGGTCAGTCGGAGAAATCATCCACAAAATGTGCCGGCAATTTCTCCGATCACCTGACACAGAAGCATATGAAAATATCTGAAATTATGAAACAAAGAATGATATTCTCTTTTGAAGTATTTCCGCCAAAAAAGGATCAGCCTATGGATTATCTTTTAGACACTTTGAAACATCTTTATGTTTTTAATCCTGATTTTATTAGCTGCACTTATGGTGCAGGGGGAACTAATGCGGGCCGGAATATCGAAGTCTGCAGGGCAATTAAAAAAAGTGGGAGGACTGTTCCTGTAGCTCATTTTACCTGTATTGGCAATAGCATGGAAAATATAAGAAAAAGCTTGCAGATATATTTGAACATGGGCATTGATCATGTCCTGGCACTGCGCGGCGATTTTCCAAAAGGATGGAAAGGTACAATGGGCGATTTTAATTATGCAAATGAATTGGTTGCATTTATTAGAAAAAATTTTCCTGAATTCTGTATTGCTGTAGCAGGTAATCCTGAGAAGCATTTTCAGGCTAATTCTTTTGAAGAGGACATTGCCCACCTCCGTGTGAAACAGGACTCAGGTGCGGATTACATCATGACACAGCTGTGTCATGATGTGGATCAGTATGAGTGGTGGGTTGAAAAAATCCGGAAAGCGGGCATTTCACTGCCGATTGATGTAGGAATAATGCCTGCCCTTTCAAAAGACTCCATTATCCGTATGACAGTATCCAACGGCAGTTCAATTCCAAGAGAGCTTGCAGAAATAATTGCCAGGTACGGTGATAACCCAGAGGATTTTAAAAAGGCAGGAAAAGAATATACGATAAAACAAATGTACAGGTTCATAGATGCAGGGATAAATGGACTCCATATTTATTCTTTAAATAGGTGGAAGGATGTGTCTGATATTTTAAATGAGTCCGGTATTATGGGATTTAAATAAACAAGTGCGGCAATTAAAAGTTATTTATTATCCAGCTTTCCATTCTTCCCATGGAGGACTTAAGTTTGTCCATACTGTATGCATAGGATATCCTGATATGTCCTTCGCCCTTTTTACCAAAGGCGGAACCTGGTACTACGGCTACTTTGGCTTCTTTTAAAAGTTTTTCGCAGAATTCATCACTTTCCATGTTGAAGTTTTTTATGGATGGAAAAACATAAAAGGCGCCTTTGGGTAAATTCAGTTCAAATCCCAGATACTGCAATTTATCATACATATAGTCCCTTCTTTCCTTAAATCTTGAACGCATGTAGTTGACATCTTCCATACAGCGCTTTAATCCCTCATAAGCCCCCCACTGGGAAACAGATGGAGCACAGGATACATTGTACTGGTGAACTTTTGCAATTTGATCCATAAATGTTTTTACTGCACATACATAACCTATTCTGAGTCCTGTCATTGAAAACATCTTGGAAAAACCACTGACCAATATAACCTGATCTTTTATATCACTGTATTGGGCCGGGGAATAATGCTCTCCCTCAAAGTTTATTGAAGCGTATATTTCATCGCTTATTACAACCAGTTTATTTTCCTTAATCAAATTATGAAGTTTCTTATTGTCATTTTCGGATAATACGGCACCTGTGGGATTAGATGGGTAGGATAAAACCATTGCCTTGGGTTTTTCATTTTCAAGTGTTCTTTTCAAATAGTCAAAGTCTATGGAAAAATCATCTTTTAAATTATAGGTGACTGCATTTCCACCTAAAATTTTCACACAGCTTTCATAAGCTGGATAAGCTGGATCCGGTATGAGCACTTTATCACCGGGATTTATAAGGGCGGCAAACACATCCATCAGTGCTTCACTTCCACCTACTGTAACATAGATTTCATTTCTGCTGTAATTTATTTGAAGGTTCTTTAGATATTTTGATATTTCCTCTCTGAGTTCTATAATACCGGCATTTGGCGTATATGTAGTTTTGTTGTCTTCAATGGCCTTTATCATGGCTCTTTTGATTTTATAAGGTACATTGAAATCAGGTTGGCCTAGAGTTAGTGATATTGCATCCGGGTATTTCAGAACTTTATCGTAAAATTTTCTAATACCTGATATTTTTACAGATTGTACACTTCTTGATACTCTGTTCAAATTTACACTTCCCGTCTATTTCAAATTTATTTTTTCTTTATTTTTAATATATTTTTATTATACTTTTATATTTTACAATTTTAAATGGATATAGTAAATAGATTATAGAGAGGAGAATAATAATATTGATACAAAAAGTACTGGAATTAAAGAGCATTTCTAAGAAAAGAGGAAAGTTGCGGGTATTAAAAGATATTTCCTTTTCTATAAGTAAAGGTGAAATCTGCGGATTTGTAGGAAAAAATGGTGCTGGGAAGACTACGCTGATCAAAATTATAACGGGTATGTTATTTCCAGATGAAGGTGAAATTATAATAGGAGGAAAGAGTCTTGAAACTGAAAGAGAAGAGGCATTGCAAAATGTGGGCGCTATAGTGGAAACGCCGGAGTTTTACGGATACATGACAGGAAGACAAAATTTAAATTATATAGCAAGTATGCTGGAAAATGTTACAAAAGATAAAATAGAAGATGTTATTAAATATTCTAAATTAGGTGTAAAAATTGATAAAAAAGTGAAGACCTATTCTTTGGGAATGAAGCAGAGGCTGGGCCTTGCCCAAGCTCTTATGGGTGAAATATCTCTTTTAATATTGGATGAACCTACGAATGGTTTGGATCCAATTGGAGTTGTGGAACTTAAAAAAACTATAAAGATTTTAGCTGAAGAGAAAGGGGTATGTGTTTTTATATCCTCACATATTTTAAGCGAAATAGAGAGTATATGTACAAAGGTTATTTTTATAAATGAGGGTAAAATTGTGGGAACCTGTTCTAATTTAAAACAAAATCTAGAAGAAAAATTCATAGAAATGATGGGGGAAAATGATGAATAAGTATATATGGGAGGAAGTAAAAAGAATAATAATTAAAAAGAAAATTTGGATTGTTATTGTTATTATGATTACAATTGGCTTTGGATTGATAAGTATATTGAAGACAAATACCCTAGAAGTACAAATCCAGAAATATAAGGCTCTTCTTGTCAACCAAAAAATGGGCAGGGATAAAGCTAATTCAGAACTCAAAAAAGCTGAATTTTCCAGAGATATAGTGAGTACCCAGAAGGAGATAAAGGATAAGGAAAAACAATTGAATGAAATAAAAAGTTATGATAGATCAAAACTGGATCAGCGGATTCAAAAATTGAAAAAGAAAAATAATCCTGAGAATGAATACAAGCTGCTTCAATTGAAATATGAGAAAAAATACAATATAGGAAAAAGTGAACTTATACCAAAGGGGATGTATTCAGCTATGGAAATTCTGACATATTTTATACCGGTGTTTTTTTTACTTATTCTCATTGTATTTTTATCCGATATAGTGTCAGGAGATTATTCCCCAAATACAATTAAAAATTTGGTTACAAAGCCTATTTCAAGGAAGAAAATCATTGTGTCCAAATTTGCTGCTTCCATGATTTTAAATATAGGTATGTTGATTGCAAGTACCTTAATATTCATATTGGAAGCTGGAATTCATCTGGGTTTTTCAGATTACAGACTGCCTTTTGATGTAGGTGCAAGGTATGTTTTTGACAGTTCTCTTACGTTAAGTCCAATAACTTCACAGATGAAGTATGTGAGTGGAAGCAGATCAATTATTCCACTCTGGAGTGCAATTATCGAATTGCTATTGATTGCAATAATTGTTTCAGCTGCTATTATATCAATAATTTTGCTCATATCGGTTTTCTGCAGAAATTCACTTGTTTCCTCCCTTGTAAGTTTTATACTAATTGGAGGAACAGCTGTCTGGTACCTTTTTGGTTTTGCAGGCAGATATGTTGTATCGGCAAAATACGGAGCTTTTGTAAAATTTCTGCCCATTCCATATATAGTTGATGTAATGGGGGTTTTAAGCGGTGATATTTCTGTGCAGCTTACCAGCACTATAAATGTGTTTTCTGTATTGATGGTCTGTTTGGCATGGACTTCAATTATGCTGTTTTTGAGCAGTTATGTTTTTGGTAAGAGGGATTTTGATTGAAAATACAAAGTGCTATAATTTTAAATTGGGTGATTGTTGTGAAGAAAAATATATTGATAATAGATGATGACAATGACATAAGAAATATGCTTGTGAATTATTTTAAAAAGGAAGATTACTTGGTGTATTATGCTTCTGATGGAGAGAAGGGTCTGCAAATTTTGGAATCCAAGTCAGTTTCTCTGATAATTCTAGATATTATGATGCCAAAGATGGATGGCTATACCATGTTGTCTAAACTCAGAGAATTCTCAAGTGTGCCTGTTATACTTCTCACTGCAAAAGACCAGCAAATGGACAAGATAAGGGGATTTATAGTTGGATGTGATGATTACATAGTAAATCCCTTTGATTTTACAGAACTTTCATTGAGGGTGTTAGCTGTACTCAGAAGATCTAAAGTCAGTAATACCCTGCAGAACCACGTGTTGAAAATTAGGGATATAGAAATAAATACCCTGGAACATACAGTAAAAAAAGATAATAGGGAAATTGTACTTACTCCGAAGGAATATGAGATTTTGTATACACTGGCATCAAATAGGGGTCGGGTATATTCCACCAGAATGCTCTATGAAATAATTTGGAAAGATACCTTTATGGAAAATGACAATACTGTAACCATGCATGTTAAAAATTTAAGGAGAAAACTAGGAGACAGTGTTAAACAGGGAAAATATATAAAAACCATATGGGGAGTGGGCTATAAAATTGAAAAAAATATTTAAACTCAGAAGTGAACTGGTTTTTTCTGCAGTTATTTCGGTAATTGTATCACTTATACTTGCAGTTTTTTTAAGAGAATTTGTTTTGGGTTCTTTTTTAAATAGTTATAATGATACCCCCGAATATATACATAAAAATATGATTACTCCAGTTGAACGGGACTTGAAGAACATGGATATGAATGATCCTGGAGAATTACAGAAATATATGAGTGAAGAATATAGCATGACTTACTATATTTTTGTAGTGAGAAAAGACGGAAAGGTGATAGCTTCAAACAACAGGGAAATTAAAAGTCTAGATAATAATCAGATTGAAAATGGAAAGAAGACATTTGAATTTTTAAATGCCCATAGAGATAATCTGGTTAAAATAACCAGGTGTGATTATGTAAAAGATGGGTACTATTTGTATTACATATATACGGGTTATGGTAAATTGGATAATAGCAATATTGTAGGTATGATGGCAGTTTTAATCTTCATAATTGTATTTTTCATGCTCATATGGAGGCGTATATCTTATATATCCCAAATAAAATCAACGGTTAGAAGTATCGCTGAAGGTGATCTATCCAAAAGAGTTCCTCTTAAATACAAAAATGAACTCAGGGAATTATCCGAAGATGTAAATTACATGGCTTCAAAAATAGAAAGGGAAGAGAAAAACAGAAACGAATTTTTTACTAATATATCCCATGATCTGAGAACTCCTTTGACCACTATACTGGGATATATAGATATGATTAAAAATGGAAAATATGATTCAGAACATGAACTCAATGATTATATAGATATAATGAACAGAAAAGGATTGTATTTAAAAAACATGCTGGATGATTTCTTTGAATATTCAAAATTGGCTTCCAATGACATAATACTGGAAAAACAATATTTGCAGTTAAATGAACTGGCAAGGCAGGTAACCGAAGAAGATGAAGATGAATTTATACGGAAGGGCTTGAAGTTTTCACTCAAATTACCTCAGGAATCTATTGGTATTGAGGTAGATCCCGATCTATTTTTAAGGACAGTAAACAACCTTTTAAGTAATGCACTTAAGTATTCTAAGAATGGTACGACTGTTGAGCTCAAGGCAGGTAGGGAAAAATACAATGATAGTTTTTATTCAGTAGTTTCAGTGTCAAATATTCCTAAAGTTCCAATTGATGATGAAGATATGGAGAATTTTTTTGAGAGATCATACAAGAGGGATTTATCTAGGAAAGAAGAGGGCAGCGGCCTTGGGTTGTCAATTGTAAAAGAAATAGTTAAACTTCATGGTGGGTTTGTAAAGGTGTTTAGAGAAAATAAAAAACTGACATTTAAAATATTTCTACAGATGAAATGTTAAATTTAAGTGAATTGATAATTTGATTTATAGGGTGAAAAGATATAACTTGATTGCTGAATTTCAGTAACTAGGTTATATCTTTTTGGGTTTGGAGGCGCCACCCAGATTTGAACTGGGGATGAAGGTTTTGCAGACCTCTGCCTTACCGCTTGGCTATAGCGCCCTATCTAAAATGGAGCGGAAGACGGGATTTGAACCCGCGACATCCACCTTGGCAAGGTGGCACTCTACCACTGAGTCACTCCCGCATGCTTCAAAATAATGGTGGCCAGACCAGGAATCGAACCAGGGACACGAGGATTTTCAGTCCTCTGCTCTACCGACTGAGCTATCTGGCCCAATGGCGACCCAGAAGGGGTTCGGACCCTCGACCTCCGGCGTGACAGGCCGGCACTCTAACCAACTGAGCCACTGGGCCGTAATCATAATATGGTGGGCACAACAGGGCTCGAACCTGTGACCCCCTGCTTGTAAGGCAGATGCTCTCCCAGCTGAGCTATGCGCCCATAAGCACATTATTACCACGACAATTCATATTATATATTGAGTTCTAGATATTGTCAATACTCTAGGCAAAATTTAAAGTTAAAAAAGTGATTTTAGATTTATCCAATTTTGCAATGTCGATATTTGACAATAGAAATTTGAATATAGATTTTGTTTGGATGCATACTATTTTTGAAGGGAGTGTGAAAGATGCTGCTATTAACAATAGTTTACGATAAAGAAAGAAAAGAGATAATACAGGGAATTCAAGAACTAAAAGAGTATTTCAGACATAAAGGTGTGCTTATTGGAATATATGAAAGTATGGAATCTAATACTCACTTCCTTAAGTTATTTTGTGATAGGGAAATTGATAACAAGCTTAGAAATATATTTAATATGTATATTGCAAATATTATATACAATATAGTGATAGAAGAATTTTGTGAAGAGGATATCTTAGCTTTTTTATCCAATGAATATTTTTTCCTTAAATATGATGAGCTGGAAGAAATCAGGCTGGAGAGCATGAAGGTGCTTGAAGGCGGAATGAAAATTATAGATGAAAATTCAATATCATGTATAAATAAAAGAAATGATATACTGGATAAAATATCTAAGTGCATAAGTGAAAATAATGAAATAAATATAGATGGATTCATAACTTTTAGAATAAAAGAACTTCTGGGTGATCTGGAGAGTATAGTTGACAAAGTAGTGGAAAAATATATGGTAAACAAGGAATACAATGAATTTATAAAACTTTTAAAATATTTTGTAGAAATTCAAGAAAGTAAAATAGATTATTTAAGTATAATAATTGACAATAATGGAAAATATATAATAAAAGATGGAGAGAGGGATATAACAAGAAGTTTTTTTAAGGAATTCACAGAATTAAATCATGACGAAAATATGACTTCGGATTTGGATGACATTTTGATAAGTGCACTTATAACTGCTTCACCCAGTAAAATTGTAATTCACTGTGCTGAGAATTGTAGGAATCCAGAACTTATAAATACTATTGAAAAAGTTTTTACCGGCAGAGTTAAATTTTGCAATAATTGTAGTATATGTGAGTCTATAAAAAATAATTTTAATAGAATTTAATTTTTTTATTGACAGAGTCATTTTAGAATAATATAATAAAGCCAAATAGAAGTAAAAACTGTGAAAGGGAAAAGTAGACGGATCAATTATTTTAAGAGAGAGGAATTGCAAGCTGAAAAATTCCTTAGGTAAAATCTGTTGAAAAACCACCCGGGAGTTGTATACTGAATTTTTATTAAGTATTTCCGCTGGCCAGCGTTAAAGGTTGAGAGAATAGTGTATGAGATCTTTGGCTTTATACTGTTAAGTTGGGTGGAACCGCGGTAATACTCGTCCCATAAGAGGGAGGAGCTTTTTTTTATTCATTTTTATACTTTAACCAAAGATTGGATATTTTTATTTTATTATCAGGTGAATGATGAAATTACTTGAAAAAGGAAATTTTTGAAATCGGAAGATTTATTAAGGAGGAATAAATAATGTTAAGTATAACTCTTATAGACGGTAAAAAAATAGAAGTGGAGAAGGGTCCAAAGGTAATTGATGTGGCCGGAAAATTGAGTACTTCTCTGAAGAAAAAAGCACTTGGAGCTAAATTAAATGGAAAAGTAGTTGAACTCAATCAGCCGATAAATGAGGACTGTAAACTTGAAATCCTAACTTTCGATGATGAAGACGGTAAAAAGATATTGAGGCATACTGCTTCCCATGTGCTTGCTCAGGCCATAAAGAGACTTTATCCGGAAGTTAAACTTGCCATAGGGCCTGCCATAGATTCGGGATTTTACTATGATGTGGATGCAGATTTTTCATTTACACCGGAACTTTTGGTTAAACTTGAAAATGAAATGAACAAGATAGTAAAAGAAAATATTAAATTGGAAAGATTTGAACTTCCGAGAGAAAAAGCTATAGAGTTCATGAAAGACAGAAAAGAACCATATAAAGTACAGTTGATAAAGGATTTGCCGGAGGATGCAGTCATATCTTTTTACAAACAGGGTGATTTTGTAGATCTCTGTGCAGGGCCGCACTTACCTTCTACCGGAAAGATAAAGGCGATAAAACTTCTTTCTATAGCAGGTGCTTATTGGCGTGGGAACGAAAAAAATAAGATGCTGCAGAGGATATATGGAACTGCCTTTGAAAAGAAAAGTGATTTGGAAAACTATTTAAAGATGATGGAAGAGGCTAAAAAGAGAGATCATAGAAAACTGGGCAAAGAATTGGATCTTTTCAGCATGCATGAAGAAGGACCCGGATTCCCGTTTTTCCATCCAAAGGGAATGATAATTAGAAATGAACTTCAGAATTTTTGGAGAAAAATGCATAGAAAAGCCGATTATGATGAGGTAATGACTCCAATTTTATTAAATGAGGAGTTGTGGCATCAATCGGGACATTGGGATCATTATAAGGAAAATATGTATTTTACTAAAATAGACGGCGAAAATTATGCTATAAAGCCTATGAACTGTCCGGGAGCTATACTCATCTATAAAAACAGCATACGTTCTTATAGGGACCTGCCTAAGAGATATGCTGAAATGGGAATTGTGCACAGACATGAGAAGTCAGGGGCACTTCACGGACTTATGAGAGTAAGGTGCTTTACTCAGGATGATGCCCACATATTTGTGGCAAGGGATGACATCACTCATGAAATCACTCAGGTTATAAAACTTATAGATGATTTTTACAAGGTATTTGGATTTGAATATTTTGTTGAACTTTCAACAAGACCTGAAAATTCCATGGGAACTAAGGAAGAATGGGACGCCGCAACTGACGGACTTAAAGATGCACTTAAAGTGTCCGGCCTTGATTATAAGATAAATGAAGGAGATGGGGCTTTTTACGGACCCAAGATAGATTTCCATTTAAAAGACTGTATTGGAAGGACATGGCAATGTGGAACAGTGCAGTTGGATTTCCAGATGCCGGAGAAATTTGATCTAACTTATATAGGGGCGGATGGAGAAAAACACAGACCGGTTATGGTACACAGAACTGTATTTGGTTCCATAGAGAGATTTATAGGAATACTCATAGAGCACTATGCAGGAGCATTTCCAGCTTGGCTTGCACCGGTACAGGTAGAAGTCATGGATATTACAGATGATCAGAAGGACTATGCAGATAAGATAATCAAGGAGCTTAAGGATGAGGATATAAGAGTGGAAGCTGATCTCAGAAATGAGAAGATAGGCTATAAAATAAGAGAAGCCCAGATGCAGAAAGTACCTTATATGATTATTTTGGGAGATAGAGAAGTGAAGGAAAAGGGTATATCTGTGAGAAGTAGAAAAAATGGAGATTTGGGTTCCATGTCACTGGATGATTTTATAGCGAAACTTAAAGAGGAAATTTCTCAAAAAGTGAGTGATGTATAAGATTGGAAGAATTTGATGTTGACTTGCAGTGACAAAAATAGTATAATATAGTTCGTTAAGTAGAAACCAGCCGTTTCTCACCTTACGGCATGGCCAGTAAGGTTTGTGAAAGCTTTTTATGAATTTTTATTTCATGTATGTAGAGGACGGCAGAAGCCGTCCTTTTTTATTTTAATGTTTTTGTTTAATTCACTTAGGAGGTGAAGAATATAAAGAAAGGTTTTCTTTTAAATGATAAAATAACTGCAAAAAAAGTAAGAGTTGTTTCCAATAACGGAGGTAATAAGGATGAGATTGTGCCTTTAGAAAAGGCTTTGAAACTTGCGGAAGAGCAAAATTTGGATTTGGTTTTGATATCTCCGAGGGCGAATCCCCCTGTTTGTAAAATAATGAATTATGGGAAATTTATCTATGAACAATCCAAGAAGGAGAAAAAGGCTAGGAAAAAACAAAAAGTTATAAATATAAAAGAAGTAAGACTCAGTCCTACTATTGAAGAACATGACATCGACATTAAAGCGAAAAATGCAAAGAAGTTTTTGCTTACTGGAGATAAGGTCAAGGTTACTGTAAGGTTTAGAGGTAGAGAAGCCGGTCATTCTTTCATGGGTAGAAAGATTTTGAATAATTTTTATTCCAAACTTGAAGATGTCAGCTTAATAGAGAAACAACCAAAACTTGAAGGCAGAAACATGACTATGACATTGTGGACAAAGAAAAATAATTGAAGGGAGGAAATTGTTATGCCAAAAATGAAGACAAAAAGAAGTGCGGCAAAGAGATTTAAGGTTACAGGAACAGGTAAGTTAAAGAGGGCAAAAGCTTATAAAAGTCATATATTGACTAAAAAAAGCACAAAAACTAAAAGAAATCTTAGAAAAGCGGGATATGTATCAAAAACTCAGAAAAAAATAATGAAAAAATTGATACCTTATGTATAAGTAAAAAATTCTAAAAAGGAGGTTTTAAAATGGCAAGAGTAAAAAGGGCTGTCAATGCTCGTAAACATCACAGAAAAGTGTTAAAGCTTGCAAAAGGATACTACGGCGGTAAAAGTAAATTGTTTAAAGCAGCTAATGAAACAGTTATAAGGGCTTTGAGAAATGCATATGTGGGAAGAAAATTAAAGAAGAGGGATTTCAGGAAACTCTGGATAGCTAGAATAAATGCAGCAACTAGGATGAACGGACTTTCTTATTCGAAATTCATAAATGGAATAAAAACGGCAGGTATTGATATAAATAGAAAAATGCTTTCGGAGATAGCGATAAAAGATCCTGAGGGATTTACAGAACTGGTTAACATAGCTAAAAAACAATTGAGTGCATAGATTAGAACTTAATGTTGACAATAGGTAAAACTACAGGTATCATTTAAAAGTATAGATAATAAAAAAGTTTAAATTCTTATACTGTGAAGGAGAAAGTAAGTATATTTGATATTTTTCAGAGAAAAAAAGTTAAGGCTGAAAGCTTTTTTAAAATGCTGTATGCTGAAGTTCACTCCGGAGTACTGTCTGTGAAATAAAAGTAGCAGTTGGCGGTAATGCCGTTAGATTTTCAAAGAGAATATTATTTATATAATATTAATTTGGGTGGTAACGCGGAATGCAGAAATTCGTCCCTTGTGGGATGAATTTTTTTTATTTAAATTTAAAGCTGGGAAGGAGAGAATTTAATATGATTAGAGAAAAATTGGAGAAGATTAAGGAAGATGCTCTTAAAGAATTAAAGAACAGGGAAAACAGCTTCAGCATAGAGGATATAAGAGTCAAATATCTGGGTAAAAAAGGTGAATTGACTAAGATACTGAGAGGAATGAGAAACCTTTCCCCGGAAGAGAGACCTGTAGTTGGAAAGCTTGCCAATCAAATAAGATCAATTCTGGAAAATGCCATAGAGGAAGAATCAAAAAAGGTAAAGAAACTTAAGACGGAGGAAAAACTCAAAAGTGAAACAATCGATATAACAATGCCCGGCATAAGACAAAATATCGGGAAATGCCATCCACTTGAACAGGTTCTGGAAGATATGAAGGAAATATTCATCTCCATGGGATTTACTATAGAAGAGGGACCTGAAATTGAAAAGGACTATTATAATTTTGAGGCATTGAATATACCTAAAAATCATCCGGCTAGAGGAGAGCAGGATACGTTTTACATAAACGACGATGTAGTACTTAGAACTCAGACGTCGCCTATACAGATAAGAACTATGGAAAAACAGAAACCACCCATAAAGATGATATCTCCGGGGAAGGTTTACCGCGCGGATTCAGTGGATGCCACTCATTCGCCTATATTTTACCAGATGGAAGGCCTTGTAGTAGATAGGGGTATAACTTTTGCAAACTTAAAGGGGACTTTGGAATTATTTGCCAAGAGGATGTTTGGAGAAAACATGAAGACAAAATTCAGGCCACATCATTTTCCTTTTACAGAACCCTCTGCAGAAATGGATGCCACCTGTTTTGTATGCAACGGCAAAGGCTGCAGGGTATGTAAGGGAGAAGGATGGATAGAACTTTTGGGGTGTGGTATGGTTCATCCCCAGGTGCTTAGAAATTGCAATATAGATCCAGAGGTTTACAGTGGATTTGCTTTTGGAATGGGTGTTGATAGGATGGTTATGATGAAATACGGCATAGATGATATAAGAAATATGTATGAAAGTGACATGAGATTTTTAAATCAGTTTTAATTTAAACAATAAAATAAATGGAAGGGAGATCTTTTTATGAAAGTTCCGGTAAATTGGTTGAAAGATTATGTGAATGTAGATATTACAGGAAAAGAATTGGCAGATAAATTGACTTTGAGCGGTTCGAAGGTAGAAGAAGTGATTACAACTGGTGACGAGATTAAAAATGTAGTTACAGGGAAAATAATGAAGATAGAAAAGCACCCTAATGCAGATAAATTGGTAATATGTCAGGTAAATATAGGAAAGGATGAACTGCTTCAAATCATAACAGCTGCCACTAATATGAAGGAAAATGATGTAGTTCCTGTTGCACTTCATGGTTCTGTAATTCACGGAGGTGTGAAAATAAAGAAGGGGAAATTGAGGGGAATCATGTCAAACGGTATGTTTTGTTCTGAAGAAGAGCTGGGGATTGCCGGTGATAAGCCAGTGTATGGACTTATGATTTTACCTTCAGACACTCCTGTTGGCAGGGATATAAAGGATATATTGAATATGACAAACACCATATTGGATTTTGAGATAACTTCCAACAGGCCCGATTGTCTCAGTATCATAGGAATGGCCAGGGAAACTGCGGCAACTTTAAATGAAAATTATAAAATGCCTCCATGTAAATATACTGCATCTTCAGATAAGTACATAAATGATAAATTGAAGGTTGAAGTGAAAGATAAACTCTGCAGGAGGTATATGGCCAGAGGAGTGGAAGATGTAAAGATAGAAGATTCTCCCCAATGGATGCAGGAAAGGCTTTTGGAGGCAGGAGTCAGACCCATAAATAATATGGTTGATATAACCAATTTTGTTATGCTTGAAACGGGCCAGCCAATGCACGCTTATGATATGAGATATGTGAGGTCCAATAAAATAGTGGTTGAAAGATCAAAAGGCAAAGAAGAATTTATCACTCTGGACAATGAAAAAAGATTGCTGGATGAAAATATGCTTACCATAAGAGATGGAGATAGAACCATAGGTATTGCAGGAATAATGGGGGGACTTGATTCGGAAGTCAGGAGCGATACTTCGTCTATAGTATTTGAAAGTGCTAATTTCAATGGGACCAATGTAAGAGTTTCCTCTCAAAATCTGGGAATCAGAACAGAAGCTTCATCCAGATTTGAAAAAGATCTCGATCCCAATTTAGCTGAAATGGCCGTAGACAGAGCTTGCTATTTAGTAGAAAAATTGAATGCAGGTAAAGTTATGAAGGGAACTATTGACATATATGGTGAAAAAATTGAACCCGGCATTTTGAAAGTGAATTACAATTGGATAAATAGCTTTTTGGGTACTGAAATACCTGAAGATGAAATGGCCAATTGTTTGAACAAACTTGAATTGAATACTCAGGCTGAAGGTGAAATTCTAAAGATATATATACCTACCTTTAGAAGGAGGGATATAAAGATAAAGGAAGATATTGCCGAAGAGGTAGCACGAATGTACGGATATGATGCCATACCTTCTACTGTAATAAAAAGTGTAAGTACCAGAGGAGGAAAAAATCCAAAACAGAAATTAGATGATAAGATATTGAGTACACTTACATCCAGCGGGTTAAATCAGTCTATAAGTTATTCCTTTATTAGCAGAAAGGCTTTCGATGAGATACTTTTACCGGAAGACAGCATCCTTAGAAATGCAGTGGCTATAAAAAATCCATTGGGAGAGGATTACAGTATAATGAGAACAACCACAATTCCCTCCATGATGGAATCTTTAAGCAGAAATTATTCCAGAAAAAATGAACTGGCCAGATTATTTGAAATAGGTAAAGTGTATATACCGGAGGGAGATATAAACAAACTGCCCCAGGAAAAAAATATCATAACTATCGGTATGTACGGCAAGGTGAATTACTTTAGTTTAAAGGGTGTAGTTGAAAATATATTGGAAGCATTGAATATAGAAAGATTTTCTTTTGAAAGGGAAAGCGATAATCTGACTTTTCATCCGGGGAAAACTGCATCACTGTATATAAAGAGGGATTTTGCAGGTATATTGGGTGAAATTCATCCCGGTGTATTGGATAATTACAGGATCGATGAAAAATGTTATGTGGCTGAATTGAATTTGGATGTGCTCTATAAATATGCAAACAGGAAAAAGGAATATAAACCGCTCCCTAAATTCCCAGCAGTTACGAGAGATCTGGCAATACTGGTGGATGAAGATATTTTGGTAAAGGAAATAGAAGACGTTATAAAGAAACAGGGAGGAAGTATGATAGAGAGCGTAAAGCTATTTGATGTATATAAAGGCAAGCAGGTTGCAAAAGGGAAAAAGAGTGTAGCCTATTCCATATCCTACAGGCTTGAAAATAAGACCCTCACAGATAAAGAAGTAAATAAAGTTCACGATAAGGTATTGAAGGCATTGGAACATAAGTTTGGAGCACAACTCAGATAAATGTAAGTTATTCTGAGGTTCAGCTGTAAACTTCTCTGGACCTTGGAATCACTTGATGAATATTTAAACTTGAATATAATATTTAACATATACAGTATTTGTGATAAAATATTCTTATAGAGAATAGGGAGAAACAGGATGGATCTGAGAGGGTGTTTAATAAATGAATGTAGTTACGGTGTTTATAAATGGAATTGAATATAATTTAAAGGGCGACGAGCAAGAGGAATATTTACATAAAGTAGCCAGTTATGTGGACAAAAAGGTAAAAAACATATTAGAAAATAATAGTAAATTAAGCACTTCCTCAGCAGCTATTCTATCTGCTCTTAATGTGGCGGATGATATGCTGAAGGTTAAGGATCAAAATGCTGATCTGTCAAAGCAGGTGGGAGAGCTAAAAAAAGTTGAGAAGGTTTATGAAGATCAGCTTAATTCTTTAAAAAAACAGCTTAAATATACGGAAGAGCTCAATGAAGAGCTTAAAGAAAAATTAAAAAAAATTCAAAACAGCGGCCAGTTGAAGGAAAAGGACAAACAAATTGAAAAACTCCAGGAGGAAATAGAAATAATAAAGGAAACCACCCAGAAATATGTAAAGGAAAATACAAAAATTGTAGAGGAAAATAAGGAACTGAAATTTCAAATCCAATCCGAGAAGTATAAGATAATAGATCTTCAGCACAAATTAATAGAAAATCAAATAAATTTAGCAAAAGAAAAAAAACAGAAAAATCCTCTTTTAAATAAAGGGACAAGATAGAGTTCGAACTGATAATAATATTAGTTCGAATTTTTTTTATATCCGATGAGCAAGATATGCATATAATAAGTTGAGAGATAACTTGTCTGGAAGGATTTATTTGTTATGAAAATTTTATTTTGCATTAGGGGGGACTGTTTTAGAGATTTTGCAGGGGATTCTGTACAGCTTATCAAGACGGCCCAGTATTTAAGAGAAAAGGGATTAGAAATTGATATAAATACAGGTTCTGTGCGTGATTATTCTCCCTATGACATAATACATCTTTTTAATTTAACCAGGGTTGAAGAAACTTATGAATACTATAGGAGAGCTAAAGTCTATGACAAACCTGTAGTGCTGTCACCCATATACTGGAATCTAAAGAAATATTATAGTTATACAGGAGATGAAAGAAATTTATTTTTATGGGATAAACTGGATACACATAGAAAAGAAATATTGAAAGGGTGTAAATTAATATATCCCAATAGTGAATTGGAAAATGATCAGATCCGGAAGGATTTTAAAATAGATATTCCCTACAGGGTAATTTATAATGGTGTGGAAACCAATCATAAAACTTCATATAATTTTAAGAAAAAATATGGATTAAGGGATTATGTACTTTGTGTGGCAAGAATATGCAGCAGGAAAAATCAATTTGTCTTGAGTAAAATATGCAGCGAATTGAAACTGCAGTTAGTACTTATAGGAAGTATAAACGACATAAGTTATTTTAACAGATGCATGTCCTATAAAAATGTGAGATATTTGGGCTTTATGGATGAATATAGTTTATACAGTGCCTATAAATATGCAGGAATCCATGTGCTGCCGAGCTTTGTGGAAACGCCGGGCTTATCTTCTTTAGAGGCAGCCGCTGTAGGCTGTAATATAGTTTCAACTGTAGAGGGAAGTGCAAGGGAGTATTTTGGAGACATGTGCGTTTACTGCAATCCATATGATGAACACAGTATAAGAGAAGCTATAATTGACTGCCTTAAAATTAAAAAACATAAAGAACTGAAAAACCATGTAATTGAAAATTATAACTGGAGAAATTGTATAAGTCCCTTATTTGAAAGTTATAAATGTATTGCAGATTGATATAAAGCGGGAGGATACGTAAAATGGCCACTTTTATCCAAATGCCTACGATCCCTTATAACAGGATGTACCAGAGACCCCAGCAGATAATGAAAAAGTTGAGTGAAGTAGGATATACTGTTTATTATACAGATAATATAAATAAAAAATACCTTATAAAAATAAATGACAATTTATATGAGATCGGTAAAAAATATAATATCAATTATGAAAAATTAAGCAGACCTATAATATTGTGGTGTTCTTCACCGGAGCAAATAACTAGAATAAACAGTATGATCTATGATTATATAGTATACGATGTAGTAGATGACTGTTCCTGTGAATTTGAAACCTGGAGCTTATATATAGAAGATATGTTAAATGCGGCAGATATAGTATTTACAGCATCGGACAGGCTTTACCGAAAGTTTTTTTCAAGGCACAGTTATGTCTATGCAATTAAAAACGGATTGGATATAGATAATTTTTCCCCGGGTAGAAACAAGATTCCGGAAGATATTCCCCGAAATAGAAAGATTGTAGGATATGCAGGAGCTATAGCAACCTGGATAGATTGGAATTTAGTGAGATATATATCGTCAAACAACACCTATAATTTTGTGTTTGTAGGAGCCAAATGTGGGAAAATAAACATAAACTTGAACGGCAATGTATATTTTTTAGGGGAAAAGAGATATGAAGAGCTTCCCTATTATATCAATAATTTCAGCTGCTGCATCATACCGTTTAAAGTAAATGAAATGACAAATTCCTGTAATCCCATAAAATTGTATGAATATATGTCTTTGGGGAAACCGGTAGTCAGTACTGCTATAGAAGAGGTTGTGAAAGTAAAAGATCTCTGTTATATATCAGGTGGAAAATATGATTTTATGGAAAATATAATTAAATCGGTTGATGAAGACAATGAAAAATTGTCTTTATTGAGAGAAAAATTTGCATTTGACAACAGCTGGGATGAAAGAGTATGCAGTGTGCTTAAAATACTTAGATTAAATCATATATTGTAAGGTGAAAATATGGAAAATAATTTAGATAAAATCTACAGCGTACTCTGCAAAGGGTTGGAGTCAGATCCGTTAAATGTAAATTTGCTGTATGTTATGGCCGGATTATATGAGATCCAGGGTAAACTTATAAATGCTTATGTTTTATACAAAAAAATAGGTTGCATTTCTAAAGATGAAATGCTTAGTGCAGTCAAATTAAAAATTGCCAAGTATGAAAATTTAAAGAAAATAGAAGATTATAAGAGGAGAAAAAAAGTTTTAATTATTGCATATATATTCCCGCCCATAGGGGGTTCAGGGGTTCAGAGAACCTTGAAATTTGTAAAATATTTGAGAAAATTCAATTATGAACCCATAGTTGTTACGGTATTGTATTGTGAGTTTATGCCTAAAGACAATACATTGCTCTGTGAAATTCCGGATGATATTCAGATTGTTAGGATAAAAGAAGCAAGTGCGGATGAAAGGTATTATAAAGATTTTGTAGATTTTTATGCGGGGATTGTAAAGGACGATCGTCTGACAGAACAATATGAGTTTCAGTTACTAAAACTTCAAAACAATTTTAAGAGACTTGCTTTTGTCACTGATATAAATGTTACCTGGGCCATGGAAGTTGTAGATAAAATAGGAGATATCATTGATTTTGATGGCATAGATCTGATCTATTCAACTTCCGGACCCTATTCTGATCATATAGCAGGTTATTATTTAAAGAAAAAGTATAGAAAACCCTGGATATCTGATTTTAGAGATGAATGGACAAACAATCCCTATTTCGATTTGGATAGGAAATCTATATTGTATAAAATGCAGAGAAAAATGGAAGATAATATATTGAAATATTCGGATAAGGTACTGACTGTAAGTGAAATTTCAAGTGAAAATTATATAAATGAATTTCATTTACCTGAAAATAAGGTGATGACCATTACAAACGGGTACGATGAAGATGATTTTGAAAGTGTAGAAGGCTATGATAAAAAGCGAAATGATAAATTTACAATAATTTTCAACGGCTCTCTTTATTTTGAAATAGATCCGTCTTGTTTTATAATTTCTGTAAATCAGTTGATAGAGGAAAAGAAGATACCCAAAGAAAAAATAAGTGTAGAAATTGTAGGAGAAGTTGAAAGATACATTCTAGATAAAATTGTCAGTATTGATATATACGGGATAATAAAAATCTTGAGTTATATGCCGCATGTGAATAGTTTGAAAAATGCCAGCAGGGCGGATTTGCTTCTGCTGATAATTGGTGGCAGTACAAGACTAAAATCAGTTTATACAGGCAAGGTTTTCGAATATTTAAGGCTGTGTAGACATATAATATCCTTATCTCCCAGGAACAGTTTGGTTGAAAAATTGATTCTTGAAACCCGGAGAGGTAGAAATTTTGAAATCAGTGATACAGATGGTATAAAGGAGTATGTATTAAAATCTTTTGAGAATTGGGAGAGCGGTGGCAGAGAGTCCTTAGAAGTAACTGATAAAATTAAAAAATATGGAAGAAAACATCTTACGGATATTTTAACTAATACATTTGATGAAGTCATTTTTAATTTTCCCGAAGATAATTTTCATTTTGAGGAAAAACGGAGTTCATTCTATGACTTGTTATACAGAAATGGAGGTCTAAATGAAACCTATTTTGAACACTACAGCAGAACAAGGTATTTTCCTGTTTGGAGCAGGAGTATGGAGATTATAAGGAAGATAAAAGATGCCAGCATTATAGATATAGGCTGTGGTGCGGGTCAATTTGCCAATCTTGTATTTGACAATGGCATAGTGAAATACAGGGGCATAGATTTTAGCAGTGAAGCAATTAAAATAGCTAGAATAAGGAATGATAAATACAGAAATTTATTTAAAGCGGATGATGCCTATACTTCTGATATAATAAAGGAAGATTATAATACAGTCGTTTTATTTGAGGTATTGGAGCATTTGAATAGAGATTTGGAGCTGATATGGAAGCTCAGATCCGGTTCGAATATTATATTTTCTGTACCTAATTTTTACTTTAAAGGGCATGTTAGGTGGTTTAACTCCAGACTTGATATTTTAAAGAGATATAGTACTGTTGTAGATATTTACAACATTTATACTTTTAACATCGGGAGAAACAGTAAAATTTATCTGGTATGGGGAGTTAGGAAAGGATCTTGAGTTCAATTCCCTTATAAAATTATTTTATGCTGCCTAAACTGAAATCATCAGTAAAAGTCGGATTTCAACAGGCAGCCTAAGAAGATGATAAAATTTGCTGCTGTGTTTTACATTTTATATATACCTATATTTTGAAAATATTTTTTATTGAACAGTATTCGCTTGTCATTGGGCCTGAATTTACCGGCCATTTCATTATGAAAATAAGCTAATTTATGATTACCGAGCTTGTCATAACAAACGCAGAGCTGAAGATGTGGAATCCAAGTCCAGTAAGCATCATTAAAAAAGCCCAGGCTGTTTTTGGGTTTCTCTAATTTTAAAGCCATCTCATACCAGAATACAGCTTGATGTAATTTATTTTCCATTAGAAATGAAAATCCAACTCTGCAGCACCCCTCAGCCCTGGGATTGTCATACTCAAAACTTTTAAATATATATTTTCTGGACTTCTCAAATTTGTTTACTGATAAACAGTAATCGCTTATATTGCTGCATATTCTTATCTTATCTTCTGACCATCCTTTGTCTGATTTTAAAAATTTAGAATAATACTGAAAAGCCATGTTATATCTTTTATGATCGTAGAGCTCATTTCCATAGTAGAGAATGTCTCTCAGGGAAAAATGTATGCCTTTTTTTAATTTGTTTTCATACATTTGTATATTGCGGTTTGGACTATAGTTTATTTTCTTGTGTGTTACGGCAATGTCGGAATTAAAGATATTGCCATGTACTTCTAGATATTCATGAACAAAACCCACCCATTTAAAATTTCTAGAAGCCTTAACTAGCCTGTTTCTTCTATAGCTTAAGGTGGTGTTCCCATATTCATCGAATCCAACATTATATTTCATGGTTACAGAGTCTAAAGAAGAATCAAAAGACTCTTTCATGATTTTAAATTTCTTTATATCTTCGGGAAGCAAAATATCATCTGCGTCAAGCCACAGTATATAGTCCTCAGTTGCCATGCTAAACGAGAAATTTCTTGCCGATGAAAAATCGTCTGTCCACTCAAAGTCATATATTTTGTCCGTGAAATTTTTACATATATCTTTCGTGCTGTCGGAAGAACCGGTGTCTACTATTATTATTTCATCAACTAAATCTCTAACTGACGATAGACATCGTTTTATTGTATTTTCTTCATTTTTTACTATCATACATAGACTTACAGTTATGGGATCTTTCAATATATCATCTCCATTCTTTCATTTCATTGAGTTTTGAATTTTGTACTTTGATATCCGTGTAGAAGGATATATAATTTTAAGGCAGTAAATGACGGCTTATGTTTGAGAAGGTATTTTTATAAAGAACTTACTGCATAATTCAATTATGCAGCAGTCCTTTTAGTAAGAAATTGGATTAATTAATATCGACGCCTGCACTTGCATAGCCTGCGATAATTGCTGCTACATCAACACCAGATGTTACATCTGCTGAAAACACCATTAATAAACGAGTTCCTATATTTACCGGTATTGAAAGACCTGAAATTGATCCACTGCTGATTGAGCCAATTGAAATTATATTTGTCAATGCTGGCGATAATGTCACAGAAGCACCTGGAATAGGAGTAAAGGTATTATCTGGAGCGGTCGACTGATATAACTGTGCAGTAATGCTTATGGTTGATCCTATGAGGGTTAATGAAGCCGTGGTGCTAAAGTATGCAGATATTGAAGTAATAGTGCCTGTGCGGGGAACCGAAAGTGCAAAATTAAGCAAGGTATCTGCAGCTCCTGTTAGATCAATAGTGCCACCGCTTTCAATGTCAACGCCAACTGCTGCATTTCCAAACCCAATAAGGCTTACATTGCTTAAAGTTCCGCCTAAAATGGTTGTTAATGAAGTGGGAAGACCTGATGCAAATGGAATTATAGCACCGCCTCCACCAGTAGCGCCAGTAGCTCCTGTCGGCCCTGTTGCTCCGGTAGCACCGGTAGGTCCTTGTACACCTTGAGGCCCGGTAGCACCTGTTGCACCAGCTGGCCCTTGAATTCCTTGTGGACCGGTAGTGCCAGTTGCACCAGTAGGCCCTTGAATTCCCTGAGGTCCGGTTGTACCCGTTGCACCAGTAGGTCCCTGAATGCCCTGCGGTCCGGTAGCACCTGTTGGCCCAGTGGCACCTTGTACACCCTGAGGCCCAGTATCTCCTGTTGGACCTTGAATTCCCTGAGGTCCGGTTGTACCCGTTGCACCAGTAGGTCCCTGAATGCCCTGCGGTCCGGTAGCACCTGTTGGCCCAGTGGCACCTTGTACACCCTGAGGCCCAGTATCTCCTGTTGGACCTTGAATTCCCTGAGGTCCAGTAGCGCCTGTTGCTCCAGTCGGTCCCTGGATACCTTGAGATCCAGTAGCACCGGGTACTCCTTGAATACCCTGAGGTCCTGTTGGACCAATTGTTCCTGGAGAACCAGTAGCTCCAGTGGCACCTGGTGCTCCAGTCGGTCCCTGGCTACCTTGAGATCCAGTAGCACCGGGTACTCCTTGAATACCCTGAGGTCCTGTTGGACCAATTGTTCCTGGAGAACCAGTAGCTCCAGTGGCACCTGGTGCTCCAGTCGGTCCCTGGATACCTTGAGATCCAGTAGCACCTGTTGCACCGGTTACTCCTTGAATGCCTTGAGGTCCAGTTGGACCAATTGTTCCTTGAGAACCAGTAGCTCCAGTAGCACCTTGTACACCTTGAGGTCCAGTATCTCCAGGTGGTCCTTGAATACCGTGAGATCCAGTAGCACCTGTTGCACCGGATACTCCTTGAATGCCTTGAGGTCCAGTTGGACCACTTGTTCCTTGAGAACCAGTAGCTCCAGTAGCACCTTGTACACCTTGAGGTCCAGTATCTCCAGTTGGTCCTTGAATACCTTGAGATCCAGTAGCACCTGTTGCACCAGCTGGTCCTTGAATTCCTTGAGGCCCAACAGCGCCAGTAGCTCCTGTCGGCCCTGTTGCTCCGGTAGCACCGGTAGGTCCTTGTACACCTTGAGGCCCGGTAGCACCTGTTGCACCGGTTACTCCTTGAATACCCTGAGGTCCAGTTGGACCAATTGTTCCTTGAGAACCAGTAGCTCCAGTAGCACCTTGTACACCTTGAGGTCCAGTATCTCCAGTTGGTCCTTGAATTCCCTGCGACCCAGTAGCTCCGGTGTTTCCAGTAGGACCTTGAATACCTTGAGAGCCTGTCGCTCCAGTGGCACCTGTTGCTCCAGTCGGTCCCTGGATACCTTGAGATCCGGTAGCACCTGTTGCACCAGCTGGCCCTTGAATTCCTTGTAGACCGGTAGTGCCAGTTGCACCAGTAGGACCTTGAATTCCCTGAGGTCCGGTTGTACCCGTTGCACCAGTAGGTCCTGTAGGACCCGTTGGACATATAGGTGGACATATTGGATGGCAGGGATCTTCACAGGGATCCTGGTAGCAATCATCTTTTATCAATAAATATGGAGTGTGATTACCTCTACTGCTGTCATAACCTATTATTGTATTTATAATGTCTTCTGAATTAACCNTGTAGGACCCGTTGGACATATAGGTGGACATATTGGATGGCAGGGATCTTCACAGGGATCCTGGTAGCAATCATCTTTTATCAATAAATATGGAGTGTGATTACCTCTACTGCTGTCATAACCTATTATTGTATTTATAATGTCTTCTGAATTAACCAGAGTTATTCCATTATTTGTAACTGTATTTTCATACCAGTTAATAACTAGACTTGTAATATCTATCTGTATATAATTGCAAACATCTTCATCTGTTACCATTATGGTATATGGTGTTAGGGAAATATTAGGCATATTGTTCCAAGTGACTGAACTTTCGTCAAAATCACTTAAATTATTATAAATATTCACCTGCTGACACATATGCTGGCAATCGGATTGTTCTTTTCGATTTACATAAAGAAATAAAGTCGCATTTGTTATCGTGACTTCAGAAGGCAACGCATTTGTTATATCAAATTTTAATAGGCTTCTATAATTATCTGGGCATCTATTGTATTGAACATATTCTCCTGTATACAAAACAGATGATGAAACAAAATTTTGATTTGCAAAGAATTGAGATATATATACATCATCTGTCGGATAAGCCGTATAAAAAGCCATAAATTTTCCTCCTCACTTTTCGAGTACTATTCTCTTGTATAATAATTTAAAATTGTTTCAGTTATAATATATAAATTTTTTTGCTTTTTTGTTACAAATTTTAAGTGGTATTTGGTTAAAAAGATAAAAAAGATAAAATAATATATGATTTTCAATTATATTGATTTATTATATAATCTATATGGAGGAAAAAATTGATGAAAAAAATAGAACTGTTGGCCCCGGCGGGAAATCTGGAAAGCATGTATGCTGCAATTGGAGCGGGGGCAGATGCCGTTTATCTTGGAGGAAATAGATTTTCAGCAAGAGCTTATGCACAGAATTTTGATGATAAAAATATGGAAAATGCAGTAGAATATTGTCATCTCAACAATACCAAAGTGTATGTGACTGTAAATACTATAATTAAAGAAAAAGAACTGGATAAAGCTTATAGATACGCAAAACTTTTATATAATATGGGAGTAGATGCTCTTATAGTGCAAGATATAGGACTGTCTTCCGTTTTGCAGGAGATGATTCCAAACCTTGAATTACACGCGTCTACGCAGATGACTGTACATAATGGAGAAACTGCCACTTTTTTAAACAAGAGAGGATTTAAGAGAATAGTGCTTTCAAGGGAACTTTCCCTGAAGGAAATAGGGCATATATCCAAAAATCTTGGAATAGAAACAGAAATATTCATACACGGTGCACTCTGCATTTGCTATTCGGGGCAGTGTCTTATGAGCAGTATCATTGGGGGAAGAAGCGGAAATAGAGGAAGATGTGCTCAACCCTGCAGACTGCCTTATGAGATAATAGATGCAAAAGGTAAAAGCAGGAAAAAGGGATATCTTTTAAGCCCTAAGGATATGTGTACTATTGAGAATATAGGAGATATAATTAAAACTGGTGTATATTCTTTGAAAATTGAAGGCAGGATGAAAAGACCTGAATATGTTGCAGGGGTAGTAAAAGAGTATAGAAATGTGATAGATAATTTTTATAAAAACCCTGTAATGTTGAAAAATATATCTTGTCTAAATCACAGCAAGAAAAATCTTTTGCAGTTATTTAACAGGGAAGGTTTTTCAAAAGCCTATCTTTTTGGGAATACTGGAAGAGATATGATGTCTTATTCTTTTCCCAATAATACTGGAATAAAAATAGGCCGTGTTAATAGGGATGGCAGGATGATTTCCCTAACGGGAGATATATCTGTAGGTGATGGTGTGAAAATTGCAAATCAAGGTTTTGCTGTTTCAAAAATATTTAGAGGAAATAAAGAAGTACTGAAAGCCCACGGTGGTGAAAGTGTAAAGTTGAATTCCCCTGATTATAAATACAGGGAGAATGGGGAAAATGCGGTATACAAGACTTCTGATTTTTCTCAAAATAAGAATTTACGGGGAATTTATAGAAATGCACTTCTGAAAAAGTTCAAATTGTCTCTGATAGTGCGGTTTCAGCAAAAAAAGCCCATTGCATTATGTACTAGTTACGGTGGTATTGATTTTAAGGTGGAAGGCAAGAAGGTTGAAAAAGCGCTGAAATGTCCTTTGAGTAAGGAGAGAATATGCAAAAGTTTAAATAAAACGGGGAAAGAAATATTTGAATTTGAAAATATAGAATTTAAATGTTTTGAAAATGGCTTTTTACCCATATCTGCTTTAAATGAAGTTAGAAGAGATCTCCTGAAGAAAATTAAAGAATATGTATTAATTGAAAACAGAAGAGATAGCAATTTGAAAGATGAAATTCACCATCCGGCTGTTGTGAAAAATAGATTTGCCGATAAAAAATTACCTTCTAAAATAATATTTGTGAGTACCGATGAACAGTTGAGGGCGGTGCTTGAATCGGATTTTCAGTATATATGTATAAATCCATTTCAAAGAGAAAAAATTAAAGTTGATTTGGGAAGTCTTGAGCCTAAAAAAATATATGTCAAAATACCCAATATAATAAGAGGAGAATTCAGCTGTGTAAAAAAATTTATAGACGAAAATTTAGACAGCATTGAAGGCATAGTTACGGCTAATTTAGGCATGATAAATGAATTTAAAAATAAAGTGAGGATTTTAGGGGATTATAAATTAAATATAACCAATAGTCCAGCACTAGATTTTTATGGTAAAATTACAAATGGAGATTGTCTAAGTGTAGAATTGAACAGGCATGAAATAGAGGATATTATAAAAAAAAGCAATACTGAGACACAGTTATTGATATATGGGAAGATAGAACTTATGGTAAGTGAATACTGTGTTATAGGAAGTACAGTTGGAGACAAATGTAGTTTTAGGAACTGCAGCGGAGTTTGTAGAGAAGAAACTTTTTCACTTTTAGACAGAAAGAAAAAAAGTTTTGCGTTGAGAACAGATAGATTTTGCAGAAGCTATATATACAATACAGTCCCTGTTAATTTGATATCAAATGTAAAGGAATTGAGAGATATGGGAATTGACAGTTTTAGGGCAGATTTTATTGATGAAGATTATGATGAAACTAAAAAGATACTGTCATATTTTCAAAAAGAGGTATTTGAAGGTGATTTTAGCCGCTTTACCCGGGGACACTATAAAAATGGTGTGAAGTAAATCGATATTGACAGATTCATTTTTTAACTGAAGGGGTAGATATATTTAAATGAATGAAAAATCTTTAAAAATATTGGAATTCTATAAAGTAAAGGAAAAACTGAAGGAATATGCAAATACTGGTGCGGCAAGGGACTTGGTAGATAAACTTGAGCCCTATGACAATGTTTATGAGGTCAAACGACATCTTGCAGAAACTCAGGAGGCGCTGGGTCTTCTGGTATTTAAAGGCAATCCGCCTTTTGAAGGTGTCTATGATGTAAGAAAGGGCATAGCAATGGCTCAAAAGGGCTTTGTACTGGTGCCGGGGCAGATTTTGAAAATAGGTGCCATCTTAAAAGCTGCAAGGAGATTTCAAAAGTATATAAGTACTAGAGAAGATGAAAATCATTTCCAGATAATAGAAAATATATGTTCAAATATTATAATCTTAAAAGATTTGGAAAATAAAATTTCTATGTCCATAGAAAGCGAAGAGGAGATATCAGATAAGGCAAGCCCTCAATTATACAAAATTAGAAGAGATCTACAAAATAAGAATGCTTCTGTAAGAAGCAGGGTAAACTCGTTTGTGAGGACTTATTCTTCCTATCTGCAGGATAATTTGTATACTATGAGGGGAGACAGATATGTGCTGCCTGTGAAAGCAGAAAATAAAGCCATGGTACCGGGTCTTGTTCATGATCAGAGTGCAAGTGGGGCCACACTTTACATAGAACCCATGGGGCTTGTGAATTTAAATAATGAAATAAAAGAATTGAGATTGAAAGAAAAAGCAGAAGTTGATAGGATATTGACTGAATTATCAGGAGAGATATATGAAAATATACATGCAGTTGAAGTTGATGCAGATATAATATGGGAATTGGATTTTGTGTTTGCAAAGGCTAAGTTTGGAAGTGAATTAAATGCAGTCGTACCGAATGTAAATGAAAATGGGCTGGTTGATATAATAGAGGGCAAACATCCTCTTATAGATAAAAAGGCAGTAGTGCCAATGGATATGCATATAGGCAGAGATTTCAACTGTCTGGTTATAACGGGACCAAATACGGGGGGTAAGACCGTGGCTCTCAAGACCATAGGACTTTTACATATTATGGCATTGAGCGGTCTCATGATACCTGCAAAAGAAAATTCAACTATAGGTTTTTTTACTGAGATATTTGCCGACATTGGGGATGAACAGAGTATTGAACAGAATTTATCCACTTTTTCATCCCACATGACTAATATAGTTAATATAATTCAAAAATCGGATAACAGGTCTTTGGTATTATTTGATGAACTGGGTGCAGGTACAGATCCCACAGAGGGTGCAGCTCTGGCGGTATCCATACTTGAAAATTTGAAAAATAGAGGGTGTACGATAGTAGCTACAACACATTACAGCGAATTGAAAATATATGCATTGAAAAGTAAAGGTGTGGAAAATGCTTCAGTGGAATTTGATGTGGAGACTTTGAAACCTACATATAGGCTTATGATAGGAATACCGGGGAAGTCAAATGCTTTTGAAATATCAAAAAGACTTGGACTACCCCAATATATAATAGAAGATGCCAGAAAAAATATAACTGGGGATGCTCTAGAGTTTGAAGATTTAATCCAGAGCCTTCAGGAAAAAAGGGCAAAAGCTGAAAGTTATGCCAGGGAAGCGGAAATTTTGAAAAATGAAGCGGATAAGATCAGATCAAAGTATCAGCAGAAATCAGATAAGCTCCAGAATATAAGAGATAAATCCATAATTGAAGCAAAGAGGGAAGCAAAAGAAATATTGAAACAGGCCAAAGAGGATGCGGACAAAATTTTAAAGAATATGAGAGAACTTGAAGAAGCCGGGTATACTTCTTCGGCAAGACATGAATTGGAGGAAAATAGAAAAAAATTAAAAAATAAATTGGAAAAAACTGAGGAGGAACTGTATAAAGGCAGGACTGAAAAAGGAGAAAAACTTAATTCGGTTGAAGAGGGCCAGAAGGTATTTATACCTTCTTTAAATCAAAAAGTGGTGGTCTTAACTAAACCTGATGCTAAAGGAGAACTGCAGGTTCAAGCTGGGATCATGAAAATAACCGTGAAATTAAAGGATTTAAGAGCTTGTAAAGATAACTCGGACAATGGGAAAAAGAGAGTTAAGAGAGAGGCAAAATTGAATTTGAGGAGTGTTTCTCCTTCCCTGGATGTGAGGGGAATGGATTCCCTGGGAGCAATTTATACAACGGATAAATATTTAGATGATGCTTATTTAGGCGGCCTGAAGGAAGTGACTATAATACATGGAAAAGGTACTGGGGTACTTAGAAATTCCATATCGGATATGCTCAAGCGTCATTCCCATGTAGAAAGCTACAGGCTGGGAGAGTATGGTGAAGGTGGTACAGGTGTTACAGTGGTGGAGTTAAAGTAATCAAATATGATATAATTGTTATGTAAAATTTTATATTATGGATAAATTACAAAAAAGGGGGGAGAATTCATTAAATAATTGGAATTTAATATATTATTTAATGATATTATTTGCTATGAACTATGATGATGTATTAAAAAAGGCACGTGAAAATTTAAGAGGAAGCTGCAGGGTATGTCCTGTGTGCAACGGGTATGCCTGTGCCGGTGAAGTACCAGGTATGGGAGGAAAGGGAACAGGAGATTCCTTCAAGGAAAATTTTAATGCACTAAATAGATATAAGTTGAATATGAGGGTTATACACGACGCCAAAAATCCGGACACTTCTGTAGAACTGTTCGGAAAGAAGATGGACATACCTGTGCTGGCAGCTCCGGTTTCCGGAACTACTCTGAATATGGGGGGAAAGTTTACTGAAGAAGAATATATATCCTGGATTATAGGAGGATGTCTGGATGGAGGAATATATCCCATAGTAGGGGATACTGCCGTAGATTCTTTTTTGATAACTAACTTGCAAAAATTAAAGGAATATGGCGGCAGGGGGATAGCTGTAATAAAACCCTGGGAAAATGAAAATGTTATAGGTAAAATAAAAATTGCAGAAAAAGCGGGAGTGTTTGCCGTAGGTATGGACATAGATGCAGCAGGTCTTATAACTTTGGCGATCCATGGAAAGCCTGTAGGACCTAAGACAATAGACGAGATAGAAGAAATTGTTAAAAGTACCGAGCTCCCATTTATATTGAAGGGTATAATGACGGCCGATGAAGCAGAACTTGCTGTAAGAGCCGGAGTTAGTGCAATAGTGGTTTCAAATCACGGCGGCAGGGTTTTAGATCAGACACCGGGAGTGGCAGATGTCCTTCCGGATATAGCTAAAGCAGTCAAGGGCAGGGTTACAATATTAGCAGATGGCGGAATTAGGAGCGGTGTAGATGTACTTAAAATGCTGGCGCTTGGTGCAGATGCCGTGCTTATAGGAAGACCTTTTGTAACTGCATCTTTTGGGGGCCAGCGGGATGGAGTAAAATTGTATGTTGAAAATTTAAAAAGTGAATTGAAATCTGCTATGGTTTTAACGGGATGCAAGTCTGTAAAAGATATAGACAGCAGAATATTGTATAACAGATAATGGAGAATTGGTGTTTTTAATTGTGGGGATATGGAAAGGAAGAAATAAAAATGGTGAAAAAATTAGAGGAGATTTTGGATATAGCTGCAGGAAAAACTAAAAAGGTACTTTCTGTAGCTGTAGCTCAGGATGTAGAGGTTTTGAAAGCTGTTACGGAAGCGGTAAAACTTGGAATCGTAAATGCCATTTTAGTTGGGGATAAAGAAAATATAGTTGATATTTTAAAAAGGGAAAGTTTGCACAGGGATAATATAGAAATAATAGATGAAAAAGATCCGTTTAAAGCGGCGGCTGAGGCTGTAAAGCTTGTATCTGAGGGGAAAGCCCAATTTATAATGAAAGGTATGCTTAAAACGGCGGATATGCTAAAAGCTGTTCTAAACAAAGAAGCTGGGCTTAGAAGCAGCAAGCTTTTGTCCCATGTAATGATCTATGAAGTACCAGCTTATCATAAATTATTGTTTCTGACAGACGGGGGAATGCTGACTTATCCTAATTTGGAAGAAAAAATTGGAATAGTGAAAAACGCGATTTTTGTAACCAGTAAACTTGGGATAACACTGCCTAAAGTTGCCCCCATATGTGCGGTGGAAGTTGTAAATACAAATATGCAGTCAACTTTGGATGCGGCAGTACTGACTCAAATGAATAGAAGGGGTCAGATAAAAGGATGTATAATTGACGGACCAATATCGCTGGATGTGGCAGTGTCTAAAATTTCCGCAGAACGTAAGAAAATAGTAAGCAAAGTGGCAGGTGACGTGGATATATTATTGGTTCCCAACATAGAAGCCGGCAATTTGCTTGGAAAATCCATGACATATTTTGCAGGTGCGAAAAATGCAGGAGTCATAGTTGGAGCCAAATGCCCTGTAGTGTTGGTGTCCAGGACAAATAGCGCTATGTCGAAGCTTTATTCCATAGCTCTTGGAGCGGTTGTTTCTTAATGTAAATCAAAATGAAAAGGTTATTATGAAACTTGTATTTATATATAGAGTACAATATTGTACTCTATATATTGATCTTAGAATTATCTGATTTCACGACTTTTATATATTCAACCTCGGGGTCTTCCGTACCTTGAATGGACAAACCGGTGCTTTTCAATTCCCGGACATAATCTACTATTTCTCTTGTTATTTCCTCTCCGGGACAAAGTACGGGTATTCCAGGTGGATACGCCATTAGAAATTCACCGCTTATCATACCTACACTGTCCTTTAAGGCTACTGGAACTTTTGTAGAGTTAAAAGCCGTTCGGGGAATTATCAGTTGTTTTGGTATCGCAGGTATATCTAGAAAATCTGATTTTCTGGTTCCTTTACCGTAGTATTCACTGCTTATTTCTCTTAAGGCATGGATGAGAGCATCCATGTTTTCCCTTGTGTCACCAAAGGAGCCCACAGCCAGGACATTGTATATATCCGACAGTTCCATTTGGATGTGGTATTTGTTTGACAGAATCATCTCCAGGTCATAGCCGGTAATTCCCAAATCCCTGCAGGTTATAGTTATTTTAGTGGGATCCAGGGAAAACACACCTTCATTTCCGATTATTTCCTCTCCAAAGCAGTAAAAACCTGGAATGCTGTTTATTTCATATCTGGCATAATTTGCAAGGCTGATAGCTTTATCCAAAAGCTCTTTTCCGTGAAGGGCTATTTGTCTTCTGGCACAGTCCAGTGAAGCCATCAAGATATATGAAGGTGAAGTGGTTTGAATCAGTGATAAAACCTGTTGAACTCTCTTTGCATCTATATATTTCGATTTTACATGAAGTAGGGAACATTGAGTCAGAGCGCCAATTATTTTATGTGTACTTTGAGAACACATGTCTGCGCCAGCTTGTATAGATGAGATTGGTAGGTTGTCGTTAAAAGCAAGGTGAGGTCCGTGGGCTTCATCTACAATCAATGGTATGTCATAGCTATGTACAATATCTGTAATCTTTTTTATATCTGTAGCCACTCCATAATAAGTTGGATTTATTATAAGAACTGCTTTTGCATCGGGATTTTCCCTTAATGTTTTTTCTACGGTTTCAGGTGTGACACCCTGTGCAATGCCTATTTTTTTATCCAGGGCAGGCTGCATGTAAACAGGTACCGCTCCACTTAATATGATACCGGCAGTAACTGATTTATGGACGTTTCTGGGAATTATCAGTTTATCTCCAGAAGTTACTACAGACATTATCATGGCCTGTATGGCTCCGGATGTACCTTGAATTGAGAAAAAGGCAGCATCAGAGCCGTATGCATCAGCAGCGAGCTGCTGGGCTTTTTTTATAGGACCATTGGGATGATGAAGGCTGTCAACCAGCTTAAACACGGTGACATCAATTTTAAAAGGATTTTCACCCATAAATTTTTTAAACTCTGGATCTGCTCCGACACCTTTTTTATGACCCGGGACATGAAAAGGTATGGTTTTCCTATTTACGTATTCCATCAGTGCGTCAAACAGCGGTGTTTCACTTTGATCTAATCTATACAACTTGATAAAGCACCTTCCTTCATAAAAATACCCCTCTAATTCTTGAAATTAAAGGGATGAACGTTATTAATAAAAACTAATATAATTATATGTTAATTGATCTATAAATTCAACTTTTAAACCGTATTTTTATATAAATATAAAATTATAAGCTCAAGTGCTTTTAATCTTGTTTTATAGTATAATAGTAGTTATCAAATATTGCATATAGGGGGAAAATAATATGAGTATTTATAGAAAAAAATATGAATATTGGATAAACTCACCTTATATAGATGAGAAAGGAAAATCGGAATTAAAAAATATAGACGACGAAAAAGAAATAGAAGATAGATTTTATAAAGATTTAGAATTTGGCACAGGCGGTCTCAGGGGAATAATAGGAATGGGAACAAACAGAATGAACATATATACCGTAGGAAAAGCCACGGAAGGATTATCCAGGTATCTCATAAAAAAGTATAGAGGAGATATTTCCGTGGCAATAGCTTATGACTGCAGAATAATGTCCAAAGAATTTGCACAGACTGCCGCATGTAATTTATGTGCCAACGGTATAGAAGTCCAACTTTTTAAAACACTTCATCCAACACCAATGCTTTCCTATGCAGTGAGAAAGCTGAAATGTAAAGCTGGCATTGTAATAACGGCATCTCATAATCCGAAGCAATATAATGGATATAAGGTATATGGCGAAGATGGCGGCCAGATAACGGATGCATGGGCAAATGAGATATTTTTAAGTATAGAGGATATCAAGAGTTTTTCAGAAGTAAGACATATCAGCATGGATGAAGCTGTGGACAGAAACCTTCTCCACATTATAGGAGAGGAAATAGATACGTCCTATATAGAAAAGGTAAAGAATCTGGTAATAAGGAAGGAATTTGTACGCTCACATGCAGAAGATCTGAAAGTTATATATACGCCTCTCCATGGAACTGGGAATATACCGGTTAGAAGAACTTTAGGGGAACTCGGATATAGAAATGTATTTGTGGTTAAAGAACAGGAAAAGCCGGATGGGAATTTCCCGACTGCAGCTTACCCCAATCCCGAGGATCCAAAAGTTTTTCACATTGCCCTGGATATGGCAGAGGATATAAAACCGGATATAATATTTGGAACGGATCCGGATTGTGATAGACTTGGCGTAGTGGTAAAAAATTCTCAGGGTGAATATAAAATACTTACGGGTAATCAGGTTGGAGTACTTTTGACAGATTATATACTGTCTTCCTTGAAAGAATTTGACAGGCTTCCTGAAAATGGGGAGATAGTCAAAACTATAGTTACTACGGATATGGCGGCTGATATAGCAGGAAATTATAAAGTGGGCCTTATAAATGTGCTTACCGGATTTAAATATATAGGAGAAAAGATAAAGGAGTTTGAAAAAAACGGAGATAGGAAGTTTATATTTGGATTTGAAGAGAGCTATGGGTATTTAGCCGGGGATTTTGTAAGGGATAAGGATGCTGTGATTGCATCTACTTTGGTTTGTGAAATGACTTTGTACTATAAGATGAAGGGCAAGAGCCTCTATGATGCCCTGATGGATCTGTATAAAAAATATGGATTTTACAGGGAGAAACTTATTTCGATAGAACTTAGAGGGAAAAAGGGACACGATAAAATTGAAACCATAATGCACTGCCTTAGACATTCCATGAAAAGAACCATCGGCGGCGTGAAAATAGTTGAAAAGTTCGATTATAAACTGGGTGTGAAGAAGGACTTGATGAATATAAGTGAAAGCAGTATAAAGTTACCTAGGTCAAATGTACTTAAATTTGTTATGGAAGATAAATCGTGGTTCGTGGTAAGGCCTTCTGGAACGGAGCCCAAAATAAAAATATACCTCTCTGTGATAGGAAACAGTTTGGAGAATTCTCGAAACAAAATGACAGCACTTGAGAAAAATGTCATGGATGTAATTAAAAGTGCGGATTGATGATGAGTATTGTAGGTGATAGAAATTTATGGATATAAAATCATATTTTGCAGAAAAATTATCTGAATTTTTATTTCTGGAAATCAGCAGGGAAAATGTAGAAAAAATATTTAAAGTCAAAATTCCACAGGATATATATTTGCCCGTGAATTCCAAATATATTGTAGAGGATGTCAAATCTGAAAAAAACATGGAGAATATACCTCTGGGTTATTTTGTCGAAGGAATGTACTATGTGTTGGGGGCAGATGAAAATTTCAAATTTGGTAAATATTATAAGATAATATTGGGCAGCCATAGAGGCAATGGCAAATTTATAAAAGGCGTAGTTGCAAGGTATGTTAAAGAAAAAAACTATGAGGATGCCTATATAAATTTGAAAGGACTGTCTATTTTAGAAGATACCGTAGAACTATATGATAAACTCATAATTATGGTGGATAAACTCAGGAGAAAAGACAATGTATATAAAGAAGAAGAAATGAATATTCTAGAGAAGGCCGAACTTAAGGAAAATTATGCGCTTCCTTATTTTTATGAAGCCCTTTTAAAAAAAGAAGACGGTGATTATGAAAGGGCATTATTTTGCATAAATACCTATATAGAAAAGGGTGGAGAGGAAACTTCAGATGTGACAAATTTAAAGCAGTGGATGATATCCATTGTGAACTATGACAAAGGTAAAGAGCTGTTGGAGAGTGATCCTGGCAATCCCACTGAGGCTTTAAAACTTTTAATACCGCTTTTGGACATATGGGGGGACAATGCCCTTTTATACTATTATATAGCTGTTGCATACAGGATGCTGGAGAACTACGAAAAGGCTATTTATTATCTGAATGAAGCGTTGAATATAGATAGCAGTATAGTGGAAATTGTAAATGAAATGGGAATTAATTATGCTTCTCTGGGGAATTATGAAACCGCCATAGCTTATTTGAGAAAAGCTTTTGAAGCCACTAAATCCGTGGAAATATGCACGAATCTTATAATGTGTTATTTGAATTCAGGAAAATTGAAGGATGCAAAAATACATCTGGAAATAGCAAAGAAGCTGGATCCAAAAGATGAAGTTGTGCTGCAGCTGGAGAATATAATTAAAAATATACCTGATTAAAAGGCATTTAACATGAATATTTATTGGGGAGATCTATAAATAAAATTATGGAAGGGATGCTTTGAATATGAAAGTAAAAAAAGCTATAATACCGGCAGCAGGACTTGGAACCAGGTTTTTGCCTGCTACCAAGGCCCAGCCTAAGGAAATGCTTCCTATAGTGGATAAACCTACTATACAGTATATTATAGAAGAGGCAGTGGCTTCTGGAATAGAGGAAATACTTATAATAACCGGGAAAAACAAGAGGGCAATAGAAGATCATTTTGACAAGTCGGTGGAATTGGAACAAGAATTGGAAAAAAAAGGTAAAAAAGATCTTCTTAAAATGGTACGGGATATATCCAATATGGCGGATATCTATTATATAAGGCAAAAAGAACCCAAGGGATTGGGCCATGCTATAAATTGTGCCAGAACTTTTGTAGGGGATGAACCTTTTGCAGTAATGCTGGGCGACGATGTAGTGGACAGCAAAATTCCCTGTTTAAAACAGCTTATAAATTGCTATGATGAATATAAAACTTCAATTATAGGCGTGCAGAAGGTAGATAAAAACGAGGTCTATAAATACGGCATAGTCAAGGGTATGTATATAGAAAACAGAGTATATAAGGTCAAGGATTTAATAGAAAAACCTAAGGTGGAGGAGGCCCCTTCCAATGTAGCCATACTTGGGAGATATATAATAACCCCTTCTATATTTGAAATATTGGACAATACTACACCGGGGAAAGGGGGTGAGATTCAGCTTACAGATGCACTCAGGACACTTGCAAAAAATGAAGCTATGTATGCATATACTTTCGAGGGAAGGAGGTATGATGTAGGTGACAAGCTTGGCTTTTTACAAGCTACAGTGGAATATGCACTTAAGAGAAACGAGCTGAAAATACCTTTTATGAAATATCTGTTGAATCTGAAAAATCAGGAGCTTTTCAAGGGTGTATATAATAAATTGAAAGAGAAATAAATTGTTTGTGACTTGATTGCGGTAAAGATCGCAAATTAAAAATATGTTGAATAATTTTACTTATGATGTAAAATAGATAAAGAGAGTTTTTATACAAGACTTTTACAATGATCCTAGGAAGTGTTGAAATGCAAAAAGATAAAAAACTTGTAATATACGATGTACTTTTTCTGATAGCTTCACTTTATTTTGCTCTGCTGCTCAGATTTGATTTTAATATACCTCCGGAATATATGATATTCTTAAAACTTTCCATTATTCCTGTAGTGATTATAACTTTGATAATGAATAAGATATTCAATCTATATGACAGAATATGGAAATATGCTTCTGTAGAGGAGCTTTTTTCCATAGTATATTCCGTATCTCTGGCCAATCTGATATTTATAATTTACAGCTATCTTATAAATTATAAATTTCTTGAAAACAGGTTCTATAGATTTCCCTATACAGTTCACATAATTTTTTGGATATTGTCAGTGCTTGCACTGGGAGGAATAAGATTTGTATATAGGGTGTCTGAGGATAGAAATAAAGGGGAGTATAAGAATAGGAGAGAAAAAAGACTCCTCATAGTTGGGGCGGGCGATGCTTCAGCCATGCTTATAAGGGAAATAAAAAAACATAAGAATTTTAATTACGATATAATAGGTCTTATAGACGACGACAGGGCAA
The DNA here is from genome assembly GCF_041224415.1 of Clostridium lapidicellarium. NCBI lineage: Bacteria > Bacillati > Bacillota > Clostridia > Eubacteriales > Clostridiaceae > Clostridium > Clostridium lapidicellarium. Next base: position 46,069 of record NZ_JBGFFE010000008.1, read on the forward strand.
AGAAGAAAAAGCTTATAAACGGAATAAAGGTTTTGGGTGGAAGAGATGAAATCCAGAGAATATGTAAGGACAAAAGTATAGAAGAAATAATAATAGCAATGCCTTCGGCAGATATTAAGACCAAAAGGAAAATTATAAACATATGTAAAACCACAAAATGCAAACTTAAAACTTTACCCGGAATATATGAAATGATAGATGGAAATGTCAACATGTCCAAAATAAGAGATGTGAACATTGAAGATCTTTTGGGGAGAGAAGAGGTAAAGCTGAACAATGAAAATATAAATAAATACATAAAGGGAAAGGTTATACTTGTAACGGGCGGAGGAGGATCCATTGGCTCTGAACTGTGCAGGCAGATAGCCAGGTTCGGACCTGGGATGCTTTTAATATTTGACATATATGAGAACAATGTATATGATGTGGAAATGGAATTGAATTATAAATATCCCAAGTTGAATAAAAAAATAATTATAGGTTCTATAAGAGATGTGAATAGACTTGAAGATATATTTCAGAAATATAGGCCCCAGGTGGTTTTTCATGCAGCGGCCCACAAGCATGTTCCGCTTATGGAGAACAATCCTGCTGAAGCGGTTAAAAATAATATAATTGGAACGTACAATGTACTTAAATGCTGTGATAAATTCAAGGTGGGAAGATTTGTGCAGATAAGCACGGATAAGGCTGTTAATCCAACTAGTGTTATGGGAGCCACTAAGAGATTCTGTGAAATCATGGTGCAGGCTTTTGACGAGGACAGTGAAACTGAGTATGTAGCTGTGAGATTTGGAAATGTGCTTGGAAGCAATGGTTCAGTAATTCCACTTTTTAAAAAGCAGATAGCCCATGGAGGTCCTGTGACAGTAACCCACCCTGAGATAAACAGGTTTTTTATGACTATTCCCGAAGCTGCACAGCTTGTTATTCAGGCAGGTGCTATAGCCCGTGGGGGTGAAATTTTTGTCCTGGATATGGGTAAACCCGTAAAAATAGTAGATCTGGCAAAGGATCTCATAACTTTATCCGGATATGAACCCGGTGTGGATATAAAGATAAAGTATACTGGACTCAGGCCGGGAGAAAAGTTGTATGAAGAACCGCTTATGAATGAAGTAGCTTTGACTTCTACAGAACACGATAAAATATTTGTGGAAAAACCAAACAGGATAGATATGAATTTTGTAGAAAAATCCATAGAGGATTTTGGAAAAGTAGTAAATGGCGATAGAGAACAGGTAATTAAACTTATAGAAGAAAAAGTGCCAACTTATAAGAGAAAAAAATATCAAAAGGATGAATAAGACCATGAAGAATGTGCTAGTTATTTCACATATGTATCCTTCACCTATCAATAGTGTTTTGGGTATTTTTGTCCATAAGCAGGTTCAGAAACTTATAGGTGAGGGATGCAATGTAAAAGTGGTATGCCCGGTGCCTTATGTTCCAGCTTTTTTAGGTGTAGTAAAAAAATATAGAGCTTATATTCAGGTTCCGAACAAAGCAGTGCTTGATGGCGTGGAAGTTTTTTACCCCAGATATTTTGAAATTCCCAAGGGAATTTTTTTACAGAATTCAGGCTTTTTTATGTATCTTGGGATAAAAAAGACTATAGGTAAAATATATAGGAATTTCAAATTTGATGTCATACATGCCCATACTGCGATACCTGTCGGATTTGCCAGTATGATTCTTGATAAAAAGTATAAGGTACCTTTAGTGGTGACAATTCATGGCCAGGATTTTCAATATACTATAAAAAAGAATAAAAGCTGCAGAAAGAATGTGTTCAGGGTCCTGAAATTTGCAGATAAAATAATAACTGTCAGTAATAAATTGAGGAATGTGATAAAAGAAAAATACCTTTTAGATAAAACTGTAGTTATAAATAATGGAATTAATCCGGAAGAATATGCCATAGATGAACAAATTGAACTTAAAGGACAGTATGTTATGCTCAGTGTATCATCTTTGATAAAAACCAAGGGAATTGATCTGAATATAAATGCATTGTCAAAACTTGTAAAAAAATATCCCAATATCATGTACTATATAATTGGAGACGGCGAGGAGAGTAAAAATTTAAAGAAACTTGTAATGGATTTGAATCTGAGCAGAAATGTAATTTTTTTGGGGAAATTACCCCATTCGGAGGTGATAAAGTACATGTCTTCAAAATGTGATGTATTTTCACTTCCAAGCTGGCAGGAAGGATTTGGCATAGTTTACATAGAGGCGATGAACAATGGCATACCTGTCATTGGTATTAAAGGACAGGGGATAGAAGATGTCATTGAAGATAGGAAAAACGGTTTTCTAGTCGAACCTAAAGATGTGGATGATCTGGCAGATACCATAGATTATATATTGAGTCATAAAGCCGCCGCAAAGAAAATTGGAAAAAATGGGAAAAATACTGTACTCAGTGAATTTACATGGTTTAGAAATGCACAAAAAACTATTGATATATATGATGAAATTATGAGGTGAGAAAATTTTGAACATTGCTATGCTGCTTACAAATGGATTTGATCCTGATCCCAGAGTTTATAAGGAGGCAAAATCTCTTACAAAACTGGGACATAAAATCACTATTTTATGTTGGGACAGGGATGGAACATATGTGGATAAACCAGAAGAAAATTTAAATGGTATAAAAATAGTAAGATTTTTTGGAGAAGCCCAATATGGTTCCGGATACAGACAGATTTTTAAATTTCTACAATTTAAAAAGGAAGTATATAGCTATCTGAAAAATAAGGATTTTGAGGCCATTCACTGTCATGATTTTGATGGACTTTTCATAGGGACCGGTGTAAATAGAAAACTTAAATTGAAACTTGTATATGATGAACATGATCTCTTTTATATGTATTTTTATAACAGGCCTGGTTTTATAAATAAATTTATTTGCAGGGCAATTGTCTTGATGGAAAGACATCTTCTTAAAAAAGTGAATGCCCATATAGTTGTTACCCCAAAGATGAAACAGCTTTACAGTAAAATAAGCAAGAATATCTACATAGTAAATAATGCACCTTATAAAAATCTATTTGGGAACATAGAAAAAGTGCCCAGCTCCAAGCTTAGAATTGGTTTTATAGGGTCGGTGAGATATTATGATGAGATAAAGGCACTCATCGATGCTTCCCAAAAATACAACAAATGCGTACAGATCATAATCTGCGGAAGAGGAATATATTCTGAACAACTTGCTGAATATTCAAAAAAGTTTTCCAATGTATATATAAGGGGAGTATATCATATAGATGAGCTTGAAAAATTATATAGAAATATTGATGTGACCTATGCCTTTTACCCGGGAAATACGGCAGCTATATCTATGCCAAATAAATTCTTTGAGAGCATAATAACTGAAACTCCAATTATTGCAAATGCTGCAACTGAATTTGGATTTGAGGTTAAAAAGAATAATTTCGGATACGGAATAGATGGAAGTGATCTTAAAGGAGAATTGGAGGATATAATAGGAAGGTTTGTGGAGAACCCGCATGAAAAGGAAAAGATGATTGGCAGTATGAGAAAAATGAAAGATAATTATTTCTGGGAATCGAATGAACCTACGTTAAGTAGAATATATGGCAGATGATTTACAGCGGCGGGAGAACCACCTGATAAAAGATTAAGAGGAGATTTGTATGTGTAACAGAAATTCAGTTTCAATAATAATTCCAGTATATAATGAGGAAATGTATATAGAAAAATGTCTTAAATCCATAGTGGATCAGACTTATGAAAACATTATTGAGATATTGGTATTAGATGGAATGTCTACAGATTCTACGAGGGATATAATAGGGAAATTTACCAATGAAAAATTGCTGCTGATAGATAATGAGAAGAAAATTCAATCTGCGGCACTCAACAAGGGGATAAAAATGGCAAGGGGAGACATAGTTGTGAGGGTTGACGCCCACGCGATCTACGATAAGAATTATGTTGGCCAGTGTGTAAAAACCCTGAATAGAATGAAATCGCAAAAAGTTGTAAATGTGGGAGGACCCACATATCTTTTGAGATCAAAATCCTATATAGAGAATTGTATAGTTTTTTTACATGAAAGTAAGTTTGGCATAGGGGTTGCCAAGTTCAGGCAGAAAGATTATGAGGGTTTTGTTGATACCGTCTGGAACGGGGCGTTTTGGAGATGGATATTTGATGAAATAGGTTTTTATAATGAGAATTTATCCAGAAGTGAAGATAATGATTTAAACAACAGGATACTGAGGGCTGGATATAAAATATACCAGAACAAAGATATAATTTCCTATTACAGGCCCAGGAGCAGCGTAGGAAAAATAATCTCCCAGAATTTTAAAAATGGAGAGGCCATAGGCGGCTCTATTGTAAATAATAGAGAAATAGTTAGAATAAGGCACCTTGTTCCTCTTGTATTTTTTTTGACCATAGTGATATTTGGGATAACTTATAAGTTTTTTCTTGTAAGTAGAATTATAGAGATTCTGGCTCTGGCCAGTTATTTTGCAGTGGATATTCTGGAATCCATGAATATAGGGATAAGAAATGGAATAAGATATATGCCCTGCATGTTTGTACTGTTTTTTTTGCTGCATATAGCTTACGGATTGGGAACTATATGTGGATTCTTTAAATCAATTGAATAAGGAGGTCCGCTTGATGATAGATGAAATTTATGACAGGCAAAGCAGAAACGGAAAAATATTGTCTGTTGCAGTATACCTGCTTATAGTAGCAGGATTGACTGTAGGATACATATGTTCCATTAAATATTATAAATCTTTTAATTTTGTAATAAACTCTGGAATTCTTAGAAGGGCGCTTGTCATGCTCCCGCTGGTGATAGCTGTAATTTATACCGTTGTATTTTTACTGCCAAACAGAATCCAGGGCCTTACCAGTTTGTATTGGTTCTTATTTTTGTTTCTCAGTATTACCCCCCTTTTAGTTGTTTACACTATGAGCGGTCTTGGAGAAAGCAAAAATTCGGGAATATACATATATATAATAACTGCGGCTGCCGTTATTGGAGTGATTTTGGTAAGTAGGATGAATTTTAAGATACCGCAGATATCAGTAAAACCCAGGGTTTTTTGGATAGGTGTTGTGGGATTCATGATTATTGGTTATTCCTATTTGATATATAAATTGGGACTTCCAACCAGAATATTGGAATCCTTTCAAAATGTATATGCTGTAAGGTTAAATTATAGACAAGAAGCGGGAAGGCTTACAGATTATTTTGTCCAATGGCTTGGAAACATAATAAATCCTTTTATACTTGCTTATTTTATCTATAAGAAAAAATATAAGTTCGCGATTATACCTGTTGCATTACAAGTTGTTTTATATGGATATGCAGCTTATAAAAGTCAGTTTGCAGTACTGCTTTTAGCTCCATTTTTTGGAATGATATTGAGGTACGGCATAAAGAGAAGTTTGATTGAAAAGATGATGGCACTTGCCGTAATACTTGGCCTTGCTGCTTTCTTCCTCAAAAAATTGTCAATATATCTTCTTGTAATAATAAGAATATTTCTGTGGCCTTCCCTTATAGCACTGGAATACTATGATTTTTTCTGGATGTATCCCAAGATGCTTTTATCCCAGAGCATACTAGGTCACTTTTTTAAGAATATATACAACATGGACCCTAATTTTTATATGGCAACGGTCTATTATGGAAGGCCCGACATGAGGCTCAACGTGACGTGGTATGGAGACGCCTATATGAATTTTGGCATTGTAGGGGTAATTCTATTTTCAATACTTCTCTATTTTATAATGATAATAATTAAATCTGTGGAAACCAAGAATATATTTCTGGTAGGTACAATTTTATTTGGCGGAATAATGGCTTTATTTAATGGACCCATACTTACTACACTGCTTACGAATGGACTTGGGCTTGGACTTGTTTTGGCCTATTTGCTTCCAAAAGAGCTTTAACTATTTGATTCTGGGAGGTAACACATGATAAAGAAGTACTATAAAGATATGGATATAGCTAGGGGGATAGGTATATTTTTAGTAGTTCTAGGACATTCTTTCCCTGATTCGCAGTTCAATAACAGCAATTTTTATGCATATATATATAAACTTATATATTCTTTTCATATGCCATTTTTTTTCATTATATCAGGGTTTTTTGCCTATAAGATATATGAAATAGAGAATTTAAAGGGTTATGGCTCTTATGTATATAAAAAGATAAAGAGGCTGATGGTTCCATATTTTACAGTTTCGCTGGTGGCAGTTCCCATAAAATTATACATGAATAATTTTGCTGCACGCCCTGTCAAATTGAACAGTCTTATAATAAATATACTTTTTTATCCGCTTGATATTCCAATACAGTATTTTTGGTTTATCTATACGCTGTTTTTCATATTCGTAGCAGCTCCTATTTTTAGCAAAATACCAGTTCGTATGGCACTTTTGATAACTTTGGTTCTGAATCTTGTTTTCACAAAACAGGTTGGTTTATTTTATATATATGGAATAATACATTATCTGTTTTATTTCTTTTTTGGTATTTATTTGAGAACTGTTTATGACAAATGGAATAATATTGAGAATAGAAATAAATATATAGTGATTACAGTATTTTCATTATTTCTTATAACTTTGAATATTTTTGATGTGAGAAAGGCTATATATCCCTATTATAATTTATTGACGGCCCTTCTTGGAAGCAGTATATTTCTGCTGGTATCCCAGCTTATGGTCAACTCTTCAATGGGAGAGCTGTTCAGGAGATTGGGAAGATACAGCTATGATGTATATTTATTGTCATGGTTCTTTCAAACAGGAGCCAGAGTTTTATTTTACCAGATGTTCAAATTTAATTACAGCGTGGTAATTGTAATAATGCTCTTTATAGGTTTTATGCCCATATTGATGTCCAAATTGATATTTGACAGAATACCTGTATTGGGAAAGATATTTTTAGGCCGCAAATAAATTGTATATAAAATTAATTAGTGATAAAATACTTAAAGTAAGTGCAGTTAATTATTTTGGAGGAAAACATGGAAAGTAATAAGCTTGTAAAGTCTGCTGGTGTGGTAATGGTTATTTCAATGGCAAGTAGAGTCTTGGGCTTTGTGAGAGATGCTCTTATTGTAAGTGTTTTTGGTGCTTCTGTTAGTTCGGATGCTTACACTATGTCACTTGCAATACCCAATCTCATGTTTAATTTATTCGGCCTTGCCATTACTACAACTTTTATTCCGATACTCAGTGAATGTTACAGTAAAGATGGCAAAGATGAAATGTTCAGATTTGCCAATTACATAATGAATATATTGATGATCATATCCTTATTTTTGTGTGTCCTGGGATGGATATTTACCGACGACATTGTAAATATAATTGCCAGCTTTACAGGAGAACGATATAATTTAACTGTGTTTTTGACAAAAATAAGTATGATAAATATACTTTTCCTGAGTTTGAACAGCGGGTACACTGCAATACTTCAAACTTTGGATGATTTTACTGCTCCCGCCTTAGTGGGAATAGTGATGAATATACCTATAATATTGTACATATTGACCGGAACACATTATGGAATAGTGGGACTTACAGTGGCAACTATGATTGGAAATGGGCTTCAAATAGTTATACAGATTCCGTGGCTTATAAAAAACAACTACAGGTACAGCTTTAAAATAGATTTTAAGGAACCCAGGATAAAAAAAATGATGTCGCTTATCACACCGGTCATTATTGGAACGGGTGTAAATCAGGTCAATGAAATTGTTCAGAAAAGAATGGCATCAGGTCTTGCAATTGGCAGCATAGTGGCACTTGATTATGCAAATAAAATGAATATGCTTGTATATTTTACCTTTGCTTCTGCCATAGTGACAGTGATTTTTCCTTCACTTTCCAGGGATGTAAGTACTAAAAATTTCAATGAATTTAAATATCACATAAGTTCCGCGGTGAATAACATAAATATTATAGTTATTCCTGCAGTCGTAGGTCTGCTTATATTGAGAGTCCCCATAATAAGTGTTCTTTTTATGCACGGTGCTTTTAATAAATCAGCAGTTGATATGACAGCGGAAGCTCTTTTTTTCCTGGTTTCAGGATTGGTATTCTGGGGAATAAGGGATGTTTTCAACAGATCCTTTTATGCACTGCAGGATACAATAACACCCATGATAAACGGGGCCATAGGAATAGGGGTAAACATAGTGATGAGCATTATGCTTGTAAAAAGGATGGGAATAGGAGGACTGACTCTTGCTACCACCATTTCTGCTTTTGTGAGCTGTGTGCTTTTGGTCAAGGATCTCAGAAAGAGAGTTGGAAGTGTAAATGGTGTTAACATGTTTATGGTTGGAGGCAAGATAACAGCTTCAGCATCTGTTATGGGAATATGCATATTTTTCATATATCGTTTTTTAGGAAATTTTCTAGTTGGATTCAAAGGACAGCTTATTATAATAATCATCTGCATAGTTACTGCAGTGGGAATTTATGTTCTGATGCTGATATTATTGAAAGTGAAGGAACTTACAAATATAATCAATATGATTAAAAGTAAATTTAAAAGATAGATTCAGATATATTATCAATGCGGTGAAAAGGAGAATAGAGTTCTAATGAAGAAATTTTGTAAACTCGTAACTGTGATTTTAATATTTATGTTTTTTTCAACAGGATGTGCAGATACAGCTGGAAGGAATAACAACAGAGAAATAGTAGTTTGGTCTCATTTTACGGATCCTGAAATAACTGAACTCAGAACTCTTGCTGATAAATGGTCAAAGACTTCAGGGTACAAAGTGGTAATTCATTCAGACAAAGGTGACAATAGGGCATATATTGAGGCATCTTTAAGAAATATGGAACCGGATATAGAATTTGGAGTATCACATGAAAGAATGGAAAAACTTCACAGTGAAAATCTTTTGACTAAAATTCCTGACAACTTGATAGATAAAGATAAATATATACCGTCAGCTCTTGAAACTGTTACCTTTAACAATAAAATGTACGGTATCCCGCTGTCTATAGAAACCTATGGGTTATATTATAATAAAGACAAGGTGAAAAAACTTCCCCAGACCTTTGAAGAATTGATTTCGATGGGTCGGAAACAGGGTTTTCAATATGATATAAATAATTTTTATTTGAGCTTTCCGATACTCCAGGCCAACGGAGCATATATTTTTGGAAAAAATAATAAGGGATATAATGTGAAAGACATAGGACTCAACAATGAAAATGCAGTTAAAGGGTATTCAATGATTAGGGATATGGTTCAGAAATACAAGTTGATGCCGGAAACTGTAGACAGTATAACCGCCAGAAATAATTTTAAAGACGGTAAGACCAGTTTTTACATAAGCGGCTCCTGGGATCTTCAGGAGCTGGATCAATCGGGACTTAATTATTCTGTAGTGCCCTTTCCAAAATACAATGGCAGGCAGATGACATCATTTGTCACAGCCCAGGTGGCTTATGTGAGCCCGAGATCGGAATATAAAAAAGCCGACTGGAGCTTGATAAAATATCTTATAGATAATTCCAGCAAACCGCTTTTTAAGATAACGGGAAGAATTCCCCCCTTTAAAACGGACTACAATATAAAGGAAGTAAAAAACGATGCAAAAGCCAGGACTTTTGTAAAACAGTCGGAATATGGGGAAATATTGCCCAATGTGACTGAAACACAGGCTCTTCAAAATACTAACAAGATAATGCAGAATTTGACATCGGGGAAAATAACCCCGAAAGAATGCGGACACCAAATAGAAAAAGACATACTGGATTTTATTGCAAAGGAAAAGCAATAAAAAAGCTTAAGGTGACAAAGAAAAAAGTATGTATTATAATGAAAAACGTATGAGCAAGTTAAACTAGGAGGTAAAAACATGTCGCAATTGAAAGATGAATTAATAGAAAAATTGGAGAACAGAAAAGCTAGATTGGGTGTAGTTGGTTTAGGTTATGTAGGGCTTCCACTTGCTGTAGAGAAGGCAAAAGCAGGATACCAGGTTATCGGATTTGATGTTCAGGATAAAAAAGTCAAATCGGTAAATGAAGGAGTTAATTATATAGGTGACATAGTGGATTCGGACTTGGAAAGACTGGTAAAAGAGGGGAAACTCAAGGCAACTACTGATTTTAGTTTTGTCAAGGATGTAGATGCAGTTTCAATATGTGTTCCAACTCCACTGGATATTTATAAACAGCCGGACATATCCTATGTGGTAAATTCCACTAAAAGTGTTGCAAAATATCTTCACAGGGGAATGCTTGTAGTACTTGAAAGTACGACTTATCCAGGCACTACGGAAGAAGTATTAAAGCCCATACTTGAAAAGGGTGGATTGAAATGTGGAGAAGACTTTTTCCTGGCATTTTCACCGGAAAGGGTGGATCCGGGCAATAAACATTACAAGACTAAAAACACTCCAAAAGTGGTAGGGGGATGTACACCTGAATGTACGGAAGTTGCAGCAACTCTCTATAGAAATATACTTGAAAGTGAGATATACACCGTGTCCTGCCCTGCAGTAGCGGAAATGGAAAAGATACTTGAAAATACCTTTAGGAATATAAACATAGGTCTTGCCAATGAAATGGCTGTACTTTGCAAGAGAATGGGCATAGATATATGGGAAGTTATAGATGCGGCAAAAACTAAACCTTATGGATTTATGGCATTTTATCCTGGACCAGGGTTAGGAGGGCATTGCATACCGCTTGATCCATTCTATCTTTCATGGAAAGCCAAGGAATATGACTACCATACAAAATTAATAGAGACCTCCGGAGAAATAAATGATTTTATGCCTGAATTTGTAGTCGACAATGCCATGAAACTTTTAAATCAATATGGAAAGGCAATGAAAGGATCAAAAGTACTCCTGCTTGGGGTGGCTTATAAGAAGGATATAGATGATATAAGGGAATCTCCAGTTCTTAAGATCATAGATCATCTGAGGAAAAATGGGGCAAAAATAGTTGTAGACGATCCATTTATTCCTGAATTTAAACGCGGCGGCAAAGTGTATAAAACAGTGAACTGGAAAAATGAGATTGATAGTTCGGATATAGTGATTATAACTACGGATCACAGCTGTTATGATTATCAGACCATAGTAGACAGGGCCAAGATAATTTATGATACAAGAAATGCAACAAGAGATGTAAAAAATAACAGGGAAAAAATCCATAAATTATAAATTGAGGGCAATTATTGATAAGAGGTGTTTTTATGAAAAAATTGAAGTTTGCCATTATAGGGTGCGGCAGGATATCTTATAAGCACGTTGAGGCCCTGGCAGCTAATAGAGAAGAAGCGGTTCTAACTGCAGTGTGTGATATAATCTGTGAAAAGGCCGAAAAGAGAAAAAATGAATATGTTGATAAAGTGGGAAAAGATCATGTCCCGGCAGTCTATACCGACTATAAGAAAATGCTCAAAGAACAGGATATAGATGTAGTTACTGTAGCTACTGAAAGCGGATATCATCCCGAGATAGCCATCTACTGTATGAATAATAGGAAAAATGTTATCTGTGAAAAGCCCATGGCACTTTCAATACAGGACGCAGATGCGATGATAGTTGCGTCTGAAAAGAACCATGTGAAATTGTGCATATGCCATCAAAACAGGTTTAATAAACCGGTGCAACAGCTTAGATCGGCAGTAGAACAACATAGATTTGGCAGGCTTATAAATGGAACAGCCAGAATACTGTGGAACAGAAATATGGACTATTATCACCAGGCTTCCTGGCGTGGAACGTGGAAACTTGACGGGGGTACTTTGATGAACCAGTGTATACACAATATAGATTTGCTTCAGTGGATGATGGGTGGAGAAATTCAAAGTGTATATGCACAGTGTGATACTTTTATAAGGGACATAGAGGCAGAGGACTTCGGGGCAATAATAATAAGGTTCAGAAATGGTTCCGTAGGAATAGTGGAAGGCAGTGCCTGTGTTTATCCAAAAAATTTGGAGGAAACTTTAAGCATATTTGGGGAAAAAGGTACCGTATGTATAGGTGGACTTGCTGTAAACAGGATAGAAACGTGGAAATTTGCCGATCACAGGAATATAGACGACGAAGTGCTGAAATCTCAAAAGGGAGATCCGGATACTGTATATGGCTTTGGACACATACCTCTTTTCAAAAATATGATAGATGCTGTGAATAATAATACAAAACCTCTTATAGATGGAAAAGAGGGAAAAAAGGGAATGTCTATTGTTTTGGCGGCTTATAAATCGAGACTTACGGGCATGCCTGTTGAATTCCCAATAGGCGATTTTTCAACTCTGGATATGGCGGGAGTTAAAAAAATTAATAAATAGTAATTTGGAGTTGAGAATGAATGGATCAGTTTCATTCTCAATTCTTAAATATATGAAGGTAGGAGAGTTAATATGTGTGAGAGATATATATCTAATACTGCAGAAGTTGGCAATAATGTAACTATCGGGAAATTTACAGTCTTGGAGGATGGAGTCGTACTTGGAAACAACTGCATTATAGGTCATAATGTAGTGATTCACAAAGGCTGCATTATAGGAAATAATGTGAGAATTGACGATAATACCGTTATAGGTAAGGAACCTATGAGATCTGTAAACAGTATATTTAAGGATGACAAAAAGTTTGAACCCACAGTGCTGAAAGATGGATGCCTTATAGGGGCGGGAACTGTAATTTACTGTGGATGCACCATAGGTGAAAATGTACTTATTGCAGATCTTGCAACTGTAAGGGAAGATGTGACTATAGGCGACAGAACTATAATAGGCAGAGGAACTGCTGTGGAGAATTTCTGTAAGGTCGGCTCAAACTGCAAGATTGAAACAAATGTATATATTACAGCTTATTCTGAGATTGAGGACAATGTATTCATTGCACCTGGTGTTGTAACTTCAAATGATAATTTTGCAGCCAGATCTAAAGAGAGATATAAGCATTTTAAGGGAGTAACTGTTAAAAAAGGCGGCAGGATAGGTGTACAGGCAACTGTACTTCCAGGAAAGGTTATAGGGGAAGACGGTTTTGCCGCAGCAGGAAGTGTGGTTACAAAAGATGTGGAAAAAGCTGTCATAGTTGCAGGAAATCCAGCTGTAAAATTCAGAAATGTTCCTGAAGACCAGCTTCTAAAAAATCAATAATAAATTTTACAGGAGGATACACATGAAGATATTAACAGTTGTGGGAGCGAGACCTCAATTTATTAAGGCTGCTGCTGTTTCCAGAGTAATAAGAAAACATCATCGTGAAGTGCTGGTGCATACGGGACAGCATTATGACAGGAATATGTCTAAGGTTTTTTTTGAAGAACTGAATATACCTGAGCCTGATTATAATTTGGGCGTTGGTTCGGGAAGTCATGGAAGGCAGACCGGGACCATGCTCATAAAACTTGAGGAAGTATATGAAAAAGAGAAACCTGATCTTGTACTTGTTTATGGTGATACCAATTCAACTCTTGCAGGGGCACTGTGTGCCAGTAAATTATTGATTCCAGTAGCACATGTGGAAGCTGGGCTTAGAAGTTTTAATATGGAAATGCCGGAGGAACAGAACAGAGTTCTTACAGACCACATTTCAAATATTTTATTTGTGCCGACAAAATCAGCGGAAAAAAACTTAAAGGGCGAGGGAATAAAAAAGGGTATCTACAATGTGGGAGATGTTATGTTTGATGCTATCTTGGATTTTAAAAAGCTGGCTGAAAATAGAAGCGAAATTATAAGAGATCTGCACTTAGAGGGCAGGGAATACGTACTTGCTACAATACACAGGGCCGAAAATACAAATCATATAAAAAGACTCGGTGATATAGTCAGTGCATTAAATGAATGCGGAAGAACAATAGTACTTCCCCTCCATCCCAGGACTAAGAAATATATGTCCGACTATGGGCTTAAATTCAATAAAAATGTGAAGGTGACAGATCCTGTAGGATATCTCGAGATGATAAATTTGGAGATGAACTCTCAAAAAATAGTTACGGACAGCGGTGGAGTTCAAAAAGAAGCTTTCTTTATGAAAAAACCCTGCATAACTTTAAGAGATGAAACGGAATGGGTTGAAACAGTCGAGAATGGTTGGAATAAAATAGTGGGAACTGACAGGAAAAAAATATTGGATGCTATATTGAACTTTACACCTTCAAAAAAGCAGGAAAATATATTTGGAGATGGAAAAGCTTCAGTGAAGATTATGAAGGTACTTGATAGGTAGCGTCAGGAAGGGTTGAAATGGAGGTGGGAGCTTGATTTTGGATAGAGTCTTATATCTGCTTGTATGCGCTTATGTGTTGACACTGCCTGTATTGCCGGATGGTATAAAAATACACGGCATTACTTTTAGTGACTGTATGCTGGCAGTTATTTTACTGCTTTATATGTTGAAAATTATCGGAACGAAGAAATCAAGACATAGATTTTTAATTGGAATAGGGGATTTTTTCAAGAATTATTTGACTGTATTCATGAGTGTATTTGCAGTTATGATGCTTGTCTCGGTAAGTTATGCTGTGGAAAAAAAGCTTGCTGTCGGTGAAAGCCTTAGATTTATATCGTATATTGCATTGTTTTTTATGATTAAATATGAGTGGAACAGGAGAGAACTTTTAAATGGAATACTGTGTTCTTACATAGGTTCTGTAATTATAGTAAGTTTATATGGGATGTATCAGTATTTTACGGGTTTTGGGCTAAGCAACCAATTTAAAAATTATGGATATGCAAAATTTAAAATAACGGCAAACATGAATAATCCAAATAACCTGGCAGCATTTCTAATAATTGGGATTTTTCCCGTGATTATGTTGTTTATATATGAGCGGAAAAAGATAAGAAAATATTTCTTTTTAATTCTGGCGATTGTGATGTTTTCAGATTTGATCTTTACAGGATCGAGAAATGCCATTGTTGGAACTGCAGTTGGACTGGTAACTCTTGTTGTTTTATATAGTTTTAAATTTATCCTGCCGCTTTTGACAGCAGCAGTGATATCGATGCTGCTGCCGGAATTGAGGGCCAGAATCGTGGCAATAGGTGATCCTGTCCAAAATCAATCCAGAATCTATCTATGGAAAATTGCGGGAAAAATGATAAAGGATCATCCTGTATTTGGTGTAGGAAATGGAAACTATGTAAGCTTATACGATAAATATGTAAGTATATATCCGCAGTATAAATTTTATGGATACAGCAGATGGCCCAGTCACAATTCCTATCTGAAGGTGGAAAGTGAACTTGGAATTATAGGAGGTATATCTTTTGCCGGTATTATCATATCTTCACTCATAGGAGTTAGAAATTTTGTCAAAAGCACAAAAAATAAATTTTACAGGTATTTTTATACAGGCTTTTTTGCGTCAATGGTGGCCTTTTATATAATGAATTTGGTTGACAATTTATTTTTTGTACCTAAGACCACTACATATTTCTGGGTTATTTTGGCAATATCTCAATCTATGATGTATAGGGAAAGACATAAAAGTATATTTTTTTAAATATCTTCTGATTGAAGGTGGAAGCTATGAAAGTATTACAAATTATATCTGGGAATGATACGGGCGGCGGCGGAAATCATGTTTTGAATCTGAGCTTTTATTCGAGACGCATGTTTGACTGCACCTTAGGTACTATAGGTGGAGGAGGACTTTATGAGAGAAGTAAAAGACTTGGTGTGAATACGGTGAAATTCAAGAGAAGCATTACTTATGACAGTTTTATATTGAAATATATAGAGGAGAATAAGATTGATATTGTAAATTTCCACGGTGCCAGAGCCTTTTTTGTGCATTACTTCCTAAAAAACAAAATAAATATACCTGCGGTTGCCACAGTACATAGTGATTTCAGAAAAGATTTTTTAAACAGTAAAATTAAATATAAGATTTTTACACCTTTAAGCAAAGCTGGTTTGAAGAGTTTTGGCAACTATATATGTGTATCCGACTATATAAAAGATATTCTAGATGAAGAAAATTTCAGGGGGAAAAAATTTAGGGTCAGCAATGGAATTGCCGGCGATGGGATAGTTCTGAAAAAAGATAGGAATGGTATAAGGAAAAAATATAATATATCCGATAGGGATTTTGTATATGTAAATGTGGCTAGGATGCACCCTGTAAAAAATCAAATGTCGCTTGTGGAGGCATTTGGAATTGTCAGAGATAAAGTAAAAAACGTAAAGCTCATTATAGTTGGAGATGGTTCGGAAGAGCTTAAACTGAGGAATTTGATTGTAGATCTGGCACTGCAGGAAGATGTGATACTTGCAGGATACAGTGAGAATGCCATAGATTTTATGAATGCGGGAGATGTAGGCATATTGACGTCATTTAGCGAAGGCGGGGCACCTCCTATGGTACTGCTTGAAAGTGCTGCTGTAAAAAAGCCTTTTATAGCTCCCAGAGTCGGTGACATGGATACAATTTTAGATGACGATTCCATATTTTTAGTAGATCCGAATTCTGTAGAAGACATAAGTAATAAAATGAAATTGGCTTTTGACAGAAGAGAATACATGCAGGGTATGGGAGAAAGATTGTATGATATCTGCAAAAAAAAATTTTCAATGAATAATTTTTGCAGACAGTACAATGATATATACAGCAGGATACTTTCCCAAGAATAGTTGGAAGTGGATAAGATGGCAGGAAAAAAAGTGATAAAAAGTTCCATTATAGTAATGCTCCTCATAATAGGGGGTAAAATTTTAGCATTAGTGAGAGATGCGCTTATAGCGGACAAATTTGGTGCAACTTATATAACTGACATATATAATTTTTCATTGGGATTCGTTTATCTTTTAACTACTATAAGCTATGGACTTACTACAACTTTCATACCGCTTAATTCGGAACATATTGAACACAGCAGCAGCAGGAAGAGGAATAGGTTTGTGAACAACATTATAAATCTTTCCACCTTTTTTACAATTATAATTACAGCTTTGCTTATTATATTTTCAAAACAGATAATATATGTATTCGGACATGGATTTACTGCAAATGTAAATATATATAGCCAGGCGGTTGAAATAATCAGAATAATGCTGTTGTCCCTTGTATTTGTCACTTTGCAGAGTGTAGTTACAGGAGTGCTTCAGTCTCACAAAAAATTTTATGAACCTGCAGCCATGGCACTGTCTTCTAATTTGGTCTATATAGTTTATTTGGTATTTTTAACGTCCAAATATGGGATAAAAGGTTTTGCCGTAGCTACTGTAATTGGATTTTTCGTTCAATTTGCCATAAATGTTCCAAGGTACAGGAAACTTGGGTACAGGTATAAGTTTGTCATGGATATAAAGGACAAAGATGCCCGTTCCATGTTTAAACTGATGGTACCTATAATTATAAGTACCTCAGTTGTGCAGTTGAATTTGTTTATAAACAGGTCTTTTGCAAACAATATATATTTTGGAGCTGTTACGGTACTGGATTACTCCAACAAGATAAATACCCTGGCTTATGAAGTATTTGCCATAGGAATTGCCATGATCGTATATCCAACTCTTTCGGAGCTGGCAGCAAAGAGAAATATTTTAGAGTATAAGAAGGCCCTGGTCAATTCTATAAATATAATAATGATAATCATGATACCTGCGGCAATTGCCATAGGGGTATTGAGACATCCTCTTGTAAATTTGATCTTTAGACGGGGAGCTTTTAATCTTACAGCTTCAAATTTGACTTCCAGTGCACTTTTATTCTACTGTCCTGCAATGATTGCCTATGGGGTCAGGGATATATTGAATAAAGCTTTTTATTCCATTAAAGATGCAAGGACCCCTATGGTAAACAGTTTTATAGGGATAATTGTAAATATAATTATAAATTTTATTCTTGTAAAATATATGAAAGTTTCCGGGTTGACTTTGGCTACTACGATTTCTACGATTATAACCACAGTACTCATGATGACGAGTTTAAATAAAAAGTTAAACGGAATGAATATGAAAAAAATTTTTTCCGGATTTTTAAAGATAAGTTTTTCCTCTGCGATTATGGGTATATTTATATACATTGTAAATTATGTCTGTATGAATGAGATTTCTTCTTTTATGATGGGCAGTATTTTATCCATTTTTATATCTTTTTTCGCAGGAAGTATAATTTACTTTGTATGTCTTCATTTTACCAAGATTGAAGAATATGAATATATACTTAAGGCAGTCAGGAACAAAATTGAAGTGTAAGGAATGCAGTTTGTATTTTGATGGAAGAGGGTGGCAGGCATAATAAAAAAGCGTATTTTAGGCATGGATGTAATAAGAGCTCTTTCGATAATTGCAGTTATATCACTGCATGTTTCGGCAACCGTACTATACAGATGCAGGCCATATTCTTCCACTTACAATACATCGTTTATAGTAAACCAACTCTCCAGGTTTTGTGTACCTGCCTTTATAGTTATCTCAGGAATGGGGCTTACTGTAAATTATAGAGAAGGAGAAAGCTATTCTGAATTTATAATGAAGAGGTTTTTTAGAGTAGTTCCGCAGTACATAGTGTGGTGTGTTCTTTATATATTGATAATAACCAGGAATTTTAACATAGTGGAGGATATCAACGATATAATTTATGGGAATGTATTTTATCATTTTTATTATGTACCTTTGATAATTGAATTTTATATAATATTTCCGTTCATATATAGATTTATGGGTAAAAGATGGTGGCTTTTGCTTAGCTTTGCGGTTACAATTTTTTTATTGGTGGATACATATTATTTTGGAAATATTTCCTCAAAGTATTGGTTTTGGGATAAGAAAAATTTGCTATACTGGATTTTTTATTTTTCCCTAGGTGGTTATATGGGCAAAAATATTGACAAAATCTCCAGTAAGCTTAATAGACATGCTTTTTCAATTTTTTTATTTTTTCTAATTTCGGTTTTTATAATTATATATGGATTTGTCTCCGGAAATCAATTTAACAAAAATGTGGATTATGCTACAACTTTTCAAAGACCTGCTGTACTTCTTTATTCTACGGCATTTATATTTTTCGTTTTTAGTTTTAGATTTAAAAAGGGGTTTGTTATGAAAATTGTAAGATATATATCGGATATGTCCTATGATATATATCTGGTTCAATCGGGCATACTGTATCTTTATACAGAATATTACATAGGCAGATATGTTCACGCGGATAGTTTGAATTTTGAAGTAAGTGCTTTTTTGGTGACTGTCTTTGGATCTATTATTTTAAATAAATTAAAAAAAGTTTTATAACGGAAATATTTATGGTATAATAAGTAAAATATAGGAGAGTAGGTGAATTTACTAGGTTATGCAGGCACATGAAATAGAGATAAATGTTGAAAAAGATATAAAAAGCAAGGCAGTGCAGTTCTTTTTTAAAAGGGTATTTGACATTGTACTTTCTGCTGTGGGAATTGTATTATTGAGTGTGGTTTTTATCATACTTGCCATCTGGGTAAAGGTGAATTCAAAGGGACCTGCTATTTTTAAACAGGTGAGAGTCGGAAAAAACGGCAGGGAGTTTACAATATATAAGTTTAGAACAATGGTTGTGAATGCAGAAGAAAAACAAAAGCTTGATATCGATCCAGATAATTTAGAAAATTTTGTATTTCAGAGTAAGGATGACAGCAGGGTGACTAAATCCGGTGCTTTTTTGAGGAAAACAAGCTTGGATGAAATTCCACAGCTCTTCAATGTATTTTTGGGAAATATGAGTTTGGTGGGACCGAGGCCCGAGATACCTGATGTAGTTAAGCTGTATCCAAAAGCCTACAGGCAGAGGCTTTTGGTCACTCCAGGAATAACAGGTCTTGCCCAGGTAAATGGCAGGGGAGAAATAGAACTTGGCAAAACTGTCCATTATGATTTGACATATATAAAAAATTTTTCTATTCTTATGGATATCAAGATCCTGTTTAAAACGGTTTTTTCCGTATTTAAAAGCGAAGGTGCGTTTTAATGTTTATTAGGCTTCTAAAATACAATGTGTTTAACGGAAGTAAATCAGAACTTATGAAATATATAAGTGAATTTTCAAAAGTAAATATAGTATCAGGCAACCCGGAAGTGCTTTACAATGGACTTTACAATGATCTGCTGTTGAAAAATTTTACAAGTCCCAGTACTGTAATAATTCCGGATGGAATTGGCACCCTTTTGGCGTCTAGAATTGTGGGCAGACCTGTAAAGGAAAAAATAGCGGGCATTGAAGTGATGGAAGACATAGTGAAAAAATGTGAAAAAAAAGGCAAATCCATTTATTTACTTGGTGCAAGACAGCAGGTTCTCGATAGGTGCAGAGAGAATTTGAAAAAAAAGTATCCCCTTTTGAATATATCTGGAAGTCACAACGGATATTTCGATTTAAATGATTGTGAAAACATACTTGAGGATATAAAATCCAGTAATCCCTATGCCATATTTGTAGCCATGGGGGCTCCAAAACAGGATATCTTTATATCACAGAATATGGATAAACTTCCCTGCAGGATATTTATGGGTGTAGGAGGGAGTTTTGATGTATTTGCAAAAAAGGTAAAAAGGGCTCCAAAATGGATGATAGCTCTAGGACTTGAATGGTTGTATAGAGTTATTAGAGAGCCCTCTAGAATAAAAAGACTGGTATTAATACCCAAATTTTTGTTAAAAGTCATAGACTTCAATAAAAGTCGATCTAAAACTGGTTGATTTTTAATCAGACAGGATCATGCAGAATTATTTGATGTTATTTTCCATAATATCTTTGAAGTTGATACTTTCCAGTTCTTTGATTAATTTGTTTTGTACTTTTAAAAGTGAGTTGTGTATACCACAGTGTCCATTTCTATTTGCAGTACAATGTCCGGGATCATATAAACATCTATTCAAATAAATTGGTCCGTCAATAGCTTTAATTATACTCATAAAAGTTATTTTCTCGGGCATGAGATTTAATGCATAACCCCCATTAACTCCCCTGTAGGATTTAATTATACCTGAGTGAGTTAATTTTCTTAAAAGTTTAAGAAGAAATCTAAGTGGTACATTTTCATCCTTAGCTATGGATTTAGCTTCAATTTTCTTACCATAACCCAATTTTGACAAATAGAGTACAACTCTAAGGCCATAGTCTGATTCCTGTGTAATTCTCATATGCATATCTCCCCAAAAATATTTATTTTTATGTAATTGACAAATTAGGTACAATTAAAAATATTAATCTATAATTTAATTATACCTAATTTATACTATAATATAAAGTGTAAAGTTACATGATACATATAATAATGTATATCTTTATGGCAATTTATTTAAACTCTCGAAAGTATATCCCTGATTTTTCCAGTCCCTTATCACGGAGTCCAATATTTCAGAATTTGTTTTTGAAACTGCATGAAGCAATATGATTGCTCCATTGTGTGTTCTTCGGCTTATCATTTTTTTAGATTCTATGGGAGAGGGCTGTCTTTTGATATTCCAATCGTTGTATGCAAAGCTCCAGAATATAGTTTTATAGCCTAACTTTTTTGTGTAAAATAGGGAAAGTTCACTGTATTTTCCCATGGGAGGCCTAAAAAAATGCGGCATTTCTTTGCCCGTAACTTTTTTATATGCATCTTCCGTTACAGAAAATTCATTTTCAAATTTTATAGGATCTTTTGCAGTTTGTGCCATTGAAGGGTGTTTTGTAGAATGATTGCATACTAAATGACCTTCATTTACCATTCTCTTTATCAGTTCCGGGTTGCTTTTTATATAGGGAGTTGTGACAAAGAATGCGGCGGTTGCATTGTTGGATTTTAATATATCCAATATTTTTGAAGTATATCCGTTTTCATATCCTTCGTCAAAAGTTAAATAAAGTACTTTTTTTGAGGTGTCTCCCAGATAGTAAGCCGAGTAATTGTTTATGAGTTTTAAAATGTTTTCAGGTTCTTCTGAAGGAGTGCCGTTATTGTTTGGCTTGAAAAACCAATTTTTTTCACTCCTGTCCAATTTTGATATATCCAAATTTTGAAGTTTACCTGTTTCAGGAATTGCCTTTTGTTTAAAAGTAAAGGATTTGCTGTATGCTGCAGGACTTATTTGCCTATAGAAGGCCAAGACCGTGTGTGAGTATAAAAAAATTGTACATATTAAAAAAAGTGATGTTAATTTTTTAAACATAGCTTTATAAACCACCTACCTTATGAGATATAATTTATGTTATACTTAATTTGATAATTTATACTTGAGCTTTAAAGGCAGCATTGACAAATTTTATAATATGTATACAGTGAAAATTGGAGATGGCGATGTGCATGATTTTATTGAAGATATTGGGAAAATCTATGAATTTATTAACACGGAGCTGGACAGCAAGATCAAACTTGAATTTATAAAAAACTGTAAAAAAAAATTTAATATGGGAAAAAACCAAGAGTTTGCAGGTTATTATTATAAATTGAAAAATGTAAATAAAGCAAAAGGTGTCATATATACACCTTGTGAAATATCAAGATATATGATTAAAAATCTGGTAAAACCCATAGATGTGATTGAAAATCCGTTTTTAAAGATAGTGGATCCTTCCTGTGGATGCGGTAATCTGATATTTTCATGTTTCCATTACTTGAGGAACATATTTGTTAATAATTTAGAATCCATAAATAAATACAACAATATTGATTTAAAAATTGAAGATATAAATAAACACATAGTATATAATAATTTATTTGGATTTGACATAGATGAAACCGCGATAAAAATTTTAAAAATAGATCTGTTTAACTTCAGCGGGGTGGTAAGTTCAAAAAATTTTGCAGTAAAAGATTTTTTGGTAGAATGCATAGATGAAAAATTTGATATATTTATAGGGAATCCCCCTTATATAGGACATAAACAAATAGATAGAAACTACTGCCAAAATCTAAAAGGGATATATGGCAGCATATATGGGGATAAGGGTGATGTATCGTACTGCTTTTTTAAAAAAGCGCTGGATTGTTTAAAAGAGATGGGTAAGCTTGGTTTTATTACCTCCAGATATTTCTGTGAAGCATACAGCGGTAAGGATCTTAGAAAATTTTTAATTGAAAATTCTTCCATATATAAGATTGTAGATTTTTATGGAATACGACCATTTAAAAATGTGGGAGTCGATCCCATGATAATATTTTTAATTAAAAGAAGAAATTTCCAAAATAATGTAGAGATTATAAGACCTAAGAAGAATATTCAAATGGAGAAGAAAGAATTTTATGATTCTCTGTTTGTGAAAAAAGATGGGGACTATAGGCATTTTTTTATGGATCAGAATTTTATGGGAAGCAGCGGCTGGATATTTATTGATAAAACTGAGAGGAGTATAATTGATAAAATAAGAAGGAAAAGTGAGCACACGCTGGAAGATATATGTGAAAGTCATCAGGGGCTGATAACAGGCTGTGATAGAGCCTTTATAGTTGATGAATCTGTTCTAAGGGGGAAAAATATCGAAAGTGCTTTGATTAGACCCTGGATAAAAAGCAGCTGCATACATAGAAATAAAGTAGTACATAGTGGAAAATTTATTATATACTCTAATTTTATAGAAGATGAAGCAGATTATCCCAACTCTATAGAATACATAGGATCATATAAGAAAAAGCTTCTAAATAGAAGAGAGTGCAGAAGGGGATTTAGAAAATGGTATGAACTTCAGTGGGGAAGGAAACCTGAGATATTTGAGGGCAAAAAAATTGTTTTTCCATATAAATCTAAAGACAATAGGTTTGCCATAGATGAGGGAAGTTATTTTAGTGCAGATGTATATTCGCTGGTGCTGAAAAAGGATGTAGATATGACTTACAGCGATTTACTTAAAATTTTAAACAGCCCTTTATATGAATTTTACTTTAAAACCTTTGGGAAAAAATTAGGAGAAAATCTGTATGAATATTATCCCAATAATTTGATGAGGCTGAAGATCCCGCTTATTGATTTTTTTGAGGTAAACGATGTGGAAGGATATTTATATAGATTTTTTGAATTGACAAAAGAGGAAATTAAAATTGTAAGACAAAGTTATTATGTTGATGAATAGAGTAAACAGCTATCTTGTCACAATACGGAATTATTGGTATAATAATATTTATCCGAACGCTGCCATTGTTAATATTCCCAGCTTCTCAAAGTGGTGGATAGGCAATGCTGCACACCTGGATAAGAAAATTAGATTTTAAAGATGACAGGGGGTTGTATTTATGGATTTATGGCTAAGAGAAGGTCAGGTTTCAGATGCCGTTATGACGTATAAAGTAAAGCAAACTTTGATCAGGGAAAAAACTAAGTATCAGGATCTGGCCATAGTGGATACATACAGCTTTGGAAAAATGCTTGTTTTGGATGGAATAGTTCAAACCACCGTTAGGGATGAATATGTATATCATGAGATGATAACCCATATACCTTTATTTACACATCCAAATCCCAAAAGGGTACTTGTAGTTGGAGGCGGAGACGGTGGTTCTGTAAAGGAAATTTTAAAGCATCCTGCGGTGGAAAAGGTTGTTCTCTGTGAAATTGACAGTGAAGTCGTCAATCAGTGCAAGAAATATCTTCCTGAAATAAGTTTTGCACTAGAAGATCCAAGATGTCAGATTCTTATTGGGGACGGTATAAAGTATGTGCGTGAACATAAGGACAGTTTTGATGTTGTCATAGTTGATTCCACAGATCCTTTCGGTGCTGCAGAAGGTTTGTTTGGCAGGAACTTTTACAGCGAAATATATGACTGTTTAACTGAAAACGGTATATTTGCGGCTCAGACTGAGACCCCGTTTTATTTACCCGGAGAAGTAAAAAAAATATATGAAAATGTAAAGTCTGTTTTCCCAATAGCAAAATTGTTTATGGCAGGTATACCAACTTATCCAAGTGGATTTTGGAGTTTTACACTGGGTTCCAAAAAATATGATCCGCAGAGCGTAGACCTGTCTTCGAGAGAGGATATAAATACAAAATATTATACAAAAAAATTACATAAGGTCTGTTTTGTACTTCCTAAATTCATAGAAGATTTGACAAGATAGAGCATCATATATTGTATAAAGATGCATTTAGCAGAACAATGACTGCTGGGTGTGTCTTTTTATTTGGCCAATTTTCCCACTGAGGGTTGAAAAATGACATATGTTTAAAAATAATCTAAATATATGTTTAAAAATATAGGATATGGTAAAAATGAATAATAAAATGACTAACGAAAAAAAAAGGAAGATTATTACACTTATAGAATAATAATTATGGTGATGTTTTATTCTACATGTTACAAAAAAATAATAGAGGGGGGGTAAAAATGTCTGGCTCGGACTATGCATATTTTGCATATGCTAAAGTTTATATACTGAACTTTAGTCATATAACACGACACCAATATTATGTAAGTGTTATATGGTAAATTAAAGTTAAAATTGTATTTTAACGCTAAAATTATATTAAAAAATTCCATAGTATAATCTTAGTAGAGCTTTGGATAATCTATGAATTTAGAATTTCAGGTTAAAATTGACAAACTCTTGGTAAACATGAGAGGAGAATTGGATCATCATAGTGCAGAAGAAGTTAGAAACAGAATTGACGATAGGTTGGACAGGGATGGATTAAATAAACTTATAATGGATTTTTCGGGAGTAAGTTTTATGGATAGTTCTGGAATAGGTGTAGTTATTGGAAGGTATAAAAAATTGGATTTAAAGAATGGTTCCATGTGTATTGTGGGGGCAAATGATTTGGTAAAAAGGGTATTTGAACTTTCAGGTCTATTTAAAATTGTAAAGCTTTATAACAGTGTTGAGGAAGCAATCGAGAATATTTAATGGGGGGATAAATATTATGTACGATAACAGTATGAAGGTAGAGTTTGTTAGCAAATCTCAAAATGAAAGTTTTGCCAGAGTGGCGGTGGCAGCTTTTGTATCACAGCTGGATCCTACGATAGAGGAGTTAACAGATGTGAAAACTGCAGTTTCGGAGGCTGTTACAAATTCTATTATTCATGGTTATGAGAATAGGGAAGGAATAGTTAAGATTGAGGCTTTTATTAAAGACAGAGAACTTACCCTGACTGTAGAAGATGAAGGAATAGGCATAGAGGATATAGATTTGGCCAGACAACCGCTTTATACATCTAGACCTGATCTTGAAAGATCAGGCATGGGATTTACTGTAATGGAGACTTTTATGGATTCACTTAAAGTGGAATCTAAAAGAAATAAAGGGACAAGAGTAATAATGAAAAAAGTTTTTAATTCATTAAGTTAGGTGAATATTATGGATGAAGAAGCAGTAAAAAAATCAAAGTATAGTTATGAAGATAACTTGGAATTAATTAAATATGCCAAACAGGGAGACAAGGAAGCTCTAAACAAGCTGGTAAAACTAAATTTGCCATTGGTATCTACCATAAGTAAAAAGTTTTTGAATAGAGGATATGAATATGAAGATATATTCCAGATAGGATGTATGGGGCTTATGAAGGCGGTGAACAATTTTGATCCAAGTTATAATGTAAAATTTTCTACATATGCTGTACCAATGATATTGGGAGAGATAAAGCGATTCTTAAGAGATGACGGAATGATAAAAGTGAGCAGAAGTGTAAAAAATACGGCTAAGAAACTTCACTATGACAGAGAGGCACTGACGAAGAAATTGGACAGAGAACCTACTGTGGAAGAACTGTCCGAGTACTCTGGTATAGAAGTGGAGGATCTGGTATTTGCTACAGAATCTGCCACCAATTTGCAATATCTTTATGATACTATACATCAGGACGACGGCTCTCCGGTCCTTCTGATAGATAAAATAAGTGACAATCCAAATGAAGATGTGGAAATGGTGGATAGAATCGCACTTAAAGAGGCACTCAAGGATTTAGATGTAAAGTCAAGGCAGATCATAATGCTTAGATATTTTAAGGATAAAACTCAGGTTCAGGTAGCTAAAATGTTGGGAATAAATCAGGTACAGGTTTCTAGGATAGAAAAGAAAGTTTTGAAAACCATGAAAAAAATTCTGGGTGGATAATTGAAAGTGAAGTGCAGAGTGTGAAAGAGTTTGATGCACAGTTGAATTTACACGGCAGGTTCTCTTTTTCAGAATACCAAAAAGAGTGCCGGTAAACTGTCCAGAAAATAGTTTACCGGCGCTTCTTTATTTTAATTCTGTGTTCGGTGTTTCAGAAGGTGTATTGTCATCGGGATTTTCAGTATTTTCATCGTCGTTTGTATTATCTTGCGTATTGTCATTTCCGGAACTGTTATTGCCGCGGTTCGGATTTGTATTGCTCTTTCTTGTATTTTTGGCGTTTCTGCCTTCAGTGTTCCTATTTTCTGTAGTTTTATTATTATCTGTTTTATTCGTATCATTTGGAAGATAATCAAAGATGTTCCAGGAACGGTGCATATCACAGTAGTCAGTGGGAACTGTGCCCGCTATAAAGAATTCAGTATAAACCGTACTGCCTGCCGGATCCGTATAACAAGCTACAGTTGGTAATTTGCCGGATTCAGAACAGATTGATTGTGCCACTACTCCAGAAGGCATTTTGATATCTTTTGCAGGTAAACCTTCATGGAAGGGAGACATTATGTCTGCCCAGAGTTTAGCTGCAGAATTACTGTTGAGTGAGGTATTTAAAACCGTATTGTCATCATTGCCAATCCATACTGCAGCCGAATAGTATGGAGTCAATCCACAAAACCATAAATCCTTGTTGTCACTGGATGTACCAGTTTTACCTCTTACAGGCATATTTCCAAAATTGGCATTAGGTGCTGTTCCCTCTTGACTGACAGGTCCTTTTAACATATCGTACATTATATAACTCCCCTGGGGAGAGAGAACCTTTTTTGTTCTGGTTTTGTTATCCAATAAAATTTTACCATTTCTGTCTACGACTTTGGTATAAAGCTTGGGGTAGGTGTATGTGCCATTATTTCCAAAGACTCCGTAAGCTGAAGACATTATAAGGGTATTTACACCGTGATGAAGCTGGCCTAAGGATAAAGCAGATATGCTGCCCCTGTCGTCTTCATCTAAGGTTATTCCGAATTTCTCAGCATAATCGGCACCGGCTTTCAATCCCAGTTTATCTTCCAGTTTTACTGCAACTAAATTTATGGAATGAGTTATGGCTGTTCTCAAAGTCATAGTTCCGCCTATGTATGTATCGTCCTTGGGTTGATATGGAGGTTCTCCAGGTGAAGCGTATTTATTTGCAATATCATCTGGTAATGGTGAATCTTCAAAAGTACTTGCTGCTGTAAATTTCTTCGAATCTATGGCGGGGCTGTATACAGTTAATGGTTTTATGCTGGAACCTGGAGGTCTCAGATAGTTTTCAGATGAAGCCCTGTTAAAAGATCTGGCTGGTTGAGTGCCTCTTCCACCAACTAGAGCCTTGATTTCCCCTGAATGATAATCCATTACTACAGCGGAAGCCTGAGGCTGTGCTATTCCATTTTTATCTACGGAAGAAGTCTGGAATATATTGTCATTATCCAGTATGTTCTGAGTCTTTAACTGTAGATTTTTATCCATTGTAGAGTATATTTTTAAACCATCATACATAAGCAGATTGTTTATTTGCTCATCGTCATAATTGTATTTGGATTTCAAATCCTTTTTTACCGAACTTATAACGGATGTTGTAAACCATTCGTTATTATAACCGTTGTTTACGGTGGGCTGCGGGTTGATATCCAATTTACCCGTTGAAATGTCATTTGTGGCTGAAGTATATTGAGCCCGGGATATATATCCGTTTTCATACATTTTCTTTATTACAGTAGCAGTTCTGTTTAGATAAATAGATGGATTTTTTTGTGCAACTGCAGAATAGGGATAATATACAGATGGACTTTGAGGCATGCCTGCAATAAAGGCACATTCAATTAAATTTAAGTCTTTTGCAGATTTCCCGAAATATTGTTTGGAAGCTGCTTCAACTCCAAGGGCCCTTCCACCTAGAAAGATCGTGTTCATATATGCTTCCAATATCTGATCCTTGCTTAATTTTCGTTCAAGTTGTAGGGAAAGGTATATTTCCTGCAGTTTTCGTTTGTAGGACACCTCCGACGACAGAAACACGCTTCTTACTAACTGCTGTGTTATTGTAGATGCACCTTGAATATCCGATCCTCTTACAAGTTTGCTTTTGATATCTATTAATGTTACTCCAATTAGCCTTTTTAAATCTATGCCCCTATGTTTGTAAAACCGTTCATCTTCTATGCTAACAAAAGCATTTTTTAAATTTTTAGGCATACTGCTAAATGGAATTACTGTCCTTTGTTGGGAAGTGACCACTGTATCCATTGGTTCATTTTTATTGTCATACAGAACAGAAGGTTCACTCAAATTTAATATTTGATTTATATCCAATTTAGGAGAATCTTTTATTATTGCAAGGGATATACCCACTAATACCATAAGTGCTATTATCAGCAAGCTAAATAAAATTTTAGGAGCTTTTCTGGAAGTCTTAGCTTGGGTTTTTTTATGTCTTTTGACCATAATTGTCCTCCTTGTTTTAACCTTTACATTTAAATTATTATAACATAAATTAAAGTGTTAATGGAATGTTAATGAAACGTGTAAATTTTCAGATAAATAAAAGGAGATTTTTTAATAATAATATATATTATAGCAGTGTTTATATTGATATGATAACTAAACGGAAAGGCTTTTTGGTGTTAATAGAATCATAGAAGATCAATATGGGAAAAATTATAGGCATATACCTGAAATTTTTCCTCAAATCTACTCCTAGATTTAATTATTAATCCCAATTGAATACATAAGGTATATTTCTATAGTAATCCCCATAATTAAGGCCGTAACCTGCTACAAATACATCGGGTATTTTAAAACAGTAAAAGTCCGGCTTTAGAGAAACCTTCCGCCTTTCAGGTTTGTCCAATAATACACAGGATTTTATACTTGAAGCACCTCTGGATTTTATATGATTTATGACAAAATTCATGGTTATACCTGTATCCATTATATCGTCTACAATTAGTACATCACACCCGTGAATATCATCTACTATGTCATTTAGAATCTTTACTTTTCCAGATGAGGTCTCCGAGTTTTTATAACTTGACGTTCTCATAAACCCTATTTTTAAAGGAAGATCTATTTGTCTCACTAGATCTGATGTAAATATAAAACTTCCTCTCAGAAGAGATAATACGTATAAGTTTTTATCTTTATATTCCTGACTCAGTATTTCCCCCAAATCTTTTACTTTGCTAGCAATTTTTTCCTTGGCTATCAATATATTTTTTGACTTATTTTCCATTACAAACCTCCAATTAATGACATATTAAGACGCTGGCTTCAATTTATATTATTAATCTTAGCAATATTTTTGTAAATTTTCAATGGCTGTGTATTAATTTGTATATTGTTCATTGAATTTTAGAATTATAAATTATAGGAGATTTATGATATGATTACAGTGAGCTGAAAGTTGGAGATGATATTATGATATATGGTAATGTTGACGGAGTAAAAAAGTATGCACTTGATAGATTGAAAAAAATTTATGACATGCAAGTGCCTAAGGATGTTTTGTGCAGCAGGGAAATTGTGGGGATTATCTGGAATTTTTCAATTTATTTGAATAGAGAGATAAGTGTGGCCGTTAACAGAAGGGGAGAAGTTGTAAATGTGACTATTGGGAACAGCAGTACTGTTGACATAGGGAAATTTACCTCTCTTGAAAATAGACTTTCTGGTATCAGAATAATACATACACATCCTGGAAGCAGGGCCCGACTTTCTATGGTGGATGTTTCGGCTTTGACTAAATTAAAGCTTGATTGTATAGCTGCCGTGGGAATTAAAAATGGTGTCATTGAATTGTGCATGGGATTTTGTAAAATAGAAGATAAATTGATTAAGGCGGAAATTTCAAATGAAATTACCTTGGATGAGGGATTACAATATAATATATTGGATAAAATATATGGGGTAGAAGAAACTTTAAAATTAAAGGACATATCGGAAGAAAAAGGTGAAAGAGCAGTACTTGTGGGGACAGACAATAGAGAAAGCTTAAATGAGCTGGAAGAATTGGCTAGAGCCTGTAACGCAGAGACATTGGAAAAGGTATTTCAGAAAAGAGATACCATTGATGCCGCCTTTTACATTGGAAAGGGAAAAGTGAAAGAAATAGGCATGATATGTCAGATAGAAAATGCCAATTTAGTTATTTTTGACGATGAACTGTCCGGATCACAAATAAGGAATTTAGAGGAAAATCTGGGAGTTAAGGTAATAGACAGAACTGTCCTGATACTTGATATATTTGCAACCAGGGCGAAGAGCAGAGAATCTAAAATGCAGGTGGAACTGGCACAACTCGAATATAGATTTGCCAGGCTTTCAGGGCTTGGAACAGTTTTATCCAGAACTGGAGGAGGTATAGGAACCAGGGGACCTGGCGAAAAAAAACTGGAGACCGACAGAAGGCATATAAGGGAGAAAATATATGAAATTAAAAGTGAGCTTAAAAAAGCAGGGAAGGTCAGAGATATTCAAAGGCGGAGAAGAAATGGAACCTGTAAAATTTCTCTGGTTGGATATACTAATTCGGGAAAATCTACTTTGAGGAATATGCTGTGTGAAATTGCTGCCCCGGGTGAAATTGCCAGTAAAGGAAAGGCATTTGAGGCAGATATGTTATTTGCAACTTTGGATACGACTACCAGAGCTGTTGAATTAAAAGACGGAAGAATAGTTACTGTTACTGATACAGTAGGTTTTATAAATAAACTTCCCCATGATCTGATAGAATCCTTCAAATCCACTTTAGAAGAGATAAATTATTCAGATCTGATATTACATGTGGTAGATGTATCTTCCAGCCGTGTGGAAAAACAAATGGAAGTTGTGAATAAAGTTTTAAAAGAACTTTCGCTGGGGGAAAAACCGGTCCTTGTAGTGCTCAATAAAGTAGATAAAGTAGATAAGGATAGAGTAAAAGCCATAATGTCTGAGTGTAGAAGTTTAGATGTGGTTTGTGTATCAGCTAAATACGGTATCAATTTGGAAGAACTTTTGGAAAAAATATCAGATCTTCTTCCGACGAGTATAAAAAAAGTTCAGTGTCTGATTCCGTATACGAAGCAGTCGTTGGTGTCATTTATTCATAATAATTGTAAAATTGAAAAAGAGAAATATGGAGAAAGGGGAACTTATATAACTGCACTGGTTGATGAAAAATGCTATGATAAAATAAAGGAGTTTGTAGTTAGGCAATAGCTTGTATTATAGGATAATATATATTGACTTAAAAAATCTACTGTGACATAATGATATTGTATTTTATTAATGCATAGGAGGAATTGCAATGGATAAATATGTTTGTACTGCTTGTGGTTATGTCTATGATCCTGCAGTAGGGGATCCGGATTCGGGAGTTAAGCCGGGAACTCCATTTAAAGATTTGCCGGAAGATTGGGTATGCCCGGTTTGTGGTGTTCCAAAAAGTCAGTTTGAAAAAAAGGAATAATTAGTATATTGAAATGACAGTGCTGAATAGTGTAAAATGGTATCTGAAGATATGATAGAAGTATTATATCTTCAGATATTTTTTTGTACAGTTGATATGATTTTTGAGAGACAAAAATTTAAAGGGGGCTTATAAAAGATGGAAAAGACTATTTTGCAGTATCAAAAAGCTTTTAATGTTGTTGTCAAAAGGCTTAAGAGTAATGATTCTGTTCTTGCAGTTATGGTTTTTGGGAGTATGATTACCGGAGATTTATGGGATGAATCCGATATCGATTTGCTTATAATATGCAGGAACAATATGGACAATGTGAAAAATTTGTATACTGAGGAGGAAGATGTGCCGATTCATGTGAAACTCATGAGCAAGAATAATTTTTTGCAATTGCCCAAACAGGATTTGAAGGGAGGGTTCATTCACAGGATAATATCTTCTTCCAAGCTGATTTTTTCTAAAGATTTAGATATAACCTCTAAATATGATGTCAGGAGGTATTATCCGGATCTGGACAGAGAGAGGTGGAATATGGTTTACCTCGGGGATCTGTTTAAAAGTATGAGTATATGTAAAAAATATCTTCAAAATGATGGAATTTACACTTCTTATATTGCAGCAGTACGATCGATAGAAGAATTTTCTAAATTATATATAAATTCTTCCGGACACATGGTAAGCAAGGATACTATGACTATGGCCATGAATTTAAATGATGATTTTAAAGTCTGTGTGGATAATTTATTTTTTAGTAATATTGAGGAGATAAAAAAATCTATAGAGGATACAATGAATTACCTGAAGAAAAACATAGATAAAAATATTCAAAACGTTACAAATATACTTTTAAATTATATGAGAAAAAAAGATTGTTTCCTGAGCTCTGAGGATATAAAAAAAGACGAAATGTTTTATAACTATAATATAAATATGGAAGAAATTTTAAATGAGTTGTGGAAAAGAGATTTAATTAAAAAAGAATATAGAAATTACAGGGCAAAAGATGGAACGTCTCTATTTAAGGAAAACGTGTATTTTATATAGATATTTTCTGAATACAGCAGAAAGATTTAATGCTAAAATTTATTTTGGTTTTTGGTATTAAATCTTTTCCTTTTGTGATATTGTGTTTGTATGAAATAGTACGAAACGGTTTTATTCTTAATATATAAAAAAGGAGAATCAATTTTCTATTGAATAAATATTTGATGGATTTAGGTAGGGGAAAAGTTAAGTATTTGCTTATAGAGAAACACATAAGAAATTTAATAGATAAAAGTGAAATAAGAGACGGTGAGAAGCTGCCTACTATAAGACAGTTGGCACAGCTTTTGAAAGTGAATAATGTTACCATAGTAAATGCCTATAAAAGCCTTCAAAATAAGGGGTATGCTGTTTCTAAAATGGGGAGCGGAACATATGCAAAAAAAAGAGATACAAATAAGAATTTTAATAGAGAATATTCTAGAGCTTTAAAAAAAATATTCAGCAATAAAATAGGAAATTACATAGATTTCACGGGAGAAATGGCCAGCGGAGAATTTTTTCAGATAAATTTTTTCAAAGATGTTCTAAACGAAGTATTAGACAGAGATGGCTCTGAGGCCCTGATTTACCAGGAACCTTTGGGGTATGAAGGCTTGAGAAGAAGTATAAGCGATATTTTTTGGAAGGGCAGTGTAAATGCGGAGGACATACTTATAATTTCCGGGGCACAGCAGGGGATAGATGTTGTGTCAAAAGCTATTTTAAATACATATGACAGTGTGGTAGTTGAGAAACCTACTTATAGTGGTGCATTGTCCGTATTTAAATCCAGAAGATCAGATATATTTGAAATACCGATAGAAAAAAATGGTGTAAATGTGGATAAGCTTGAAAAAATACTTCAAAAAAATAATATAAAATGTTTTTATACCATGAGCTATTTTCAGAATCCGTCCGGTATAAGTTATAATGATGAAAAGAAAAAGCAAATAT
Source organism: Clostridium lapidicellarium (assembly GCF_041224415.1). Lineage (NCBI taxonomy): Bacteria > Bacillati > Bacillota > Clostridia > Eubacteriales > Clostridiaceae > Clostridium > Clostridium lapidicellarium. Next base: position 80,572 of record NZ_JBGFFE010000008.1, read on the forward strand.
TGAGGTTGGCAGAGATATATAATTTTTATATAATAGAAGATGATTATCTTTCAGAATTGATTTATGATAGTGATATAAAATATAATAGTTTTAAAAGTTTAGATCAGAATGACAGAGTTATTTATATAAAAAGTTTTTCAAAAATATTCTTACCCGGCATAAGAATTGGGTATTTAATACCTCCTAGAAAATTTAGAGAAAATATCCAAAATTCTAAAATCAATACGGATATAGCTACTTCAAGCCTTATGCAAAGGGCATTGGATTTGTACATTAGAAAAGGTATGTGGAAAGATTACATTGATATGCTGAATATCAAATATAGGGATATGTATATGTATATGGAAAAATGCATAGTTAAGTATTTGAAAGGCAAGGTAGATTTTATAAAACCAGGTGGAGGACTGCACTTTTATTTGAAAATTAAAGACAATATTAAAATGGATTCTATAACTTTATTTAAAGAGGCAAGACATAGGGGGGTATTGATTACTCCAGGTTCATTGTATTATAAGAATCCTCTGGAGGGCAAAAAATATTTTAAAATTGCCTTTTCACATGTGTGTAGGGAAAATATAAAAAAAGGAATTCAGATATTGAGCGATCTTATAACTGTATGATTTAATTTATTACATATTTTTATATGATAATTTAATGAGGGATACTTTGAAAGGTGGGGTAACGTATGGGATATTTTACAGTAAGGAATCAAGCCAGCTCGAGGTTTGAGGAAAAAAAATCTATATTTGTTGGAAATGTAAAGAGAGTATATACTGAAAGTGATGCCAAAAAGTTTATAAATACAGTGAGAGAACAAAACCCTAAGGCAGCACATAACGTGTACGCATATGTAGCAGGAGAAAAAATGAATATTCAGAGATGCAGTGATGACAGGGAGCCGCAGGGAACTGCAGGAATACCTGTTTTAGAAGTGATTAAAAAAAAGAAGCTTACGGATATCGTAGTAGTTGTTACAAGATATTTTGGAGGAGTGCTTCTAGGGAAAAGCGGGCTTATAAAAGCTTATTCCAAATCTGCTGCTTTGTCTATCGATAAGGCAAAAGTGGTAGAAAGGGTAAAGGGATCTCCCATAGATATATCTGTAGCTTATGAAAATCTGGGAAAGTTACAGTATTTCCTTGAACAAAAATCAATTCCCATAGAGAACATAAAATATGCTGATAAGGTTCAGCTGTCAATAAATTGCGTTCTAGAAGATGTTGATCCACTGATAAATGAAATAATAGATGCAACTAATGGAAAATGTGAACTCATAGTGGGAGATGAAGAGTTTTATTTTAAAATTGATAACGCTCTTGTCAAGGAATAAAGCCTCATATTTGTAGTGAATTACTTTTATATGTTATAATACAATCTGTGTATGTCAATAAAATAGTTGTAAATTGTAAGTTGGGAGGAAATTTAATATGTCAGGACATTCAAAATGGCATAATATACAGGCAAAAAAAAGCAAGGTAGATGCAAAAAAAGGTAAGATATTTACTAAAATAGGGAAAGAACTGGCTATTGCAGCTAAAACTGGCGGCTCAAATCCGGACAGCAATTCAAAGTTGAGAGATGTGATGGCAAAAGCCAAAGCAAACAATATGCCCCAGGATACGGTAAATAGGGCTATCAAAAAAGGTGCCGGAGAGATGGAAGGGGTCAACTATGAAGAAATATCTTATGAAGGATATGGACCCGGTGGAGTTGCTATAATAGTAAAAGCACTGACCGATAATAAAAATAGAACGGCAAGCAGTGTAAGGTCTGCATTTTCAAGGCACGGTGGAAATCTGGGAGCTAATGGGTGTGTGTCATGGATGTTTCAGACCAAGGGTCAGATTATTGTAGAGAAAAAAGAAGGCATCGATGAAGATGACATTATGATGAAGGCATTGGATGCCGGTGCAGAGGATTTTGATTCCCAGGACGAAGTCTTTGAAATAATTACTTCTGTAGAGGATTTCGGAACAGTCAGGGAAAAATTAGAAAAGGACGGATTTGATTTCTTGTCGGCGGAAATTACTATGATACCGGATAATACTACAGCTGTCGATATGGAAACTGCTGAAAAAGTTCAGAAATTAATAGATGTTCTTGAAGAAGACGATGATGTTCAAAATGTCTATCATAATGCAGACTTTCCTGAAGATTTTGAAGGCTGATGGGAACTTGTAAAATTTAATACATAAAGTAAAAGTCATCTCTGATTAGTGTTGGAGATAGTTTTTTGCTGTCGATTTTTTAGAATATAACAATTTTAATTGTAAAAAATAATAATAGCTGCTGATTATGAAGGAGTAAGAAACATGAAAAAGATACTGGCTATTATTATTTTTGCGATTATGCTGTATATGAACAGCGTTACGTTAGCTGATTTTGGAAAATATGAAGTACATTTTTTAGGCGTCGGTCAAAGTGACTGTACTTTAATAAAAGCCGATAATAAGAATTATTTAATAGATACAGGAGCTGCTTACTATACCAAGAGGATTATAAAGTATTTGGATTTAAACCATATAGAAAGAATAGATGGAATAATACTTACTCATTATCATGATGATCACTACGACGGTATAATTAAGATAGCCAAGTCTAGAGAAGTTGGTAAAGTTTATCTTCCAGATCATGAAAATTATATTAGAAATATTTTAAGTGACAAATTGAATAAGATGGGAGTAAGAATTGAATATATAAAAAAGGGCTGGGAAATTAAAAATTACGGATGTGTTTTAAAGGCTGTAGGGCCAATTCATAAGAGTGGAACTGTGGAAAATAACAATTCTATAGTTCTGCAGGGCAAAATAAACGGTTTAAAGTATATATTTGCAGGAGATTGTGAAAGATCAGAAGAAGAAGATATGTTAAAAGCTGATGAACTTGGGAAGTGTGATGTGCTTAAAGTTCCCCATCACGGACTGAATACGAGTACTACGGGCAGGTTCCTGGAAAAAGTGAAGCCCAGAGTGGCCATTATAACGAGCAATGGAACTGGAACTCCTGATAAAAGAGTTGAAAATAGACTGGTAAAGAGCGGGGCCATAGTTTGGAGAGTGGATAATCAGGGCAATATAGTTATCAAGGATGATTTATTGTACTGCAGTAAAAATCATACCAGTATAAGATTGAAATAATATTGCTAATATGTATAATTTCTGTAAAAATGTCCATAATATTTAAAAAAGGAGGGATATTATGGACAGAAGAAAAATTCGCAGTGCAGTTTTGGCTGTTTTTACTATTTTGATCTTTGGACTAAGCTGTTATATATGTGTGGTGGGATTTCAAAATATAAATATGGGAAAAAAGTTAAGCCAAGCTTCTAAAAATTCCTATGACACCGTAAAGGTGAATTCTTCTATAAATAATGTTGTAGCTGGAAATGCCAAGATAATATTCAAGATAAAATACGGTAAAAGCGGTGAAGTACAAGTAGAAAAACAGGAATCTGCAGGAAAATTAACCGGCAAGAAAAAAAATGAAGTTGAAAAAACATACAAAAATGTAGGATATAAAATTGAGAAATTCAGTTCCAAAGAAGTGATTTTGATAAAAAATATAAATAAATATGCACCTGATAAATATGTGCTGGGAATAAAAAATGGATTTATAGCCATATATAAGACAGACAGACAGGGAAACATGTTTATAGAAAATGAGAAGAGAGATATAACCCATATAAGCACTGACAGGTTAAAACAGGAAGATATTAAACTCCTGACCAAGGGAGACAAATATTTTCAGTGTAATACGAGAGAAGAAGCAGAGGCACGCCTTGAAGACTATGAATAATGGTCTTTAAGGCTATTTTACATGGAAGAACCGGGCTTTGGCATACTTTATACTTGAACTAAGATATTTAAAATGATAAAGTATATAATATATGCGGCAGTAGTATTTTCAATACTTGGTATGGGGGAATTTTAGATGTATGAGTATATAAAGGGAATATATAAAGGTGTGGATAGAGACTATATCATAGTTGAAAACAACGGGATAGGTTATAAGATAAACACATCGGGCAGTACTATTGCCAAAACCCCTAAAATAGGCGAAAATATATTATTGTATATACAGCAAATAGTGAGGGAGGACTTTATAGGCCTGTATGGTTTTTTGACAAAAGAAGAAATAAACATGTTTAATCTTTTGCTGACTATAAATGGCATAGGTGCCAAAGCGGCGCTTTCACTTCTGTCTATAAGCAGTATTGCTAATTTGAAATATGCTATAATATCTGGGGATGAAAACAATTTGGTAAGGGCTCCCGGAATTGGGAAAAAAACTGCCCAGAGAATTATTCTGGAGTTAAAAGACAAGATATCCCCGGAGGAAGCTGAAAATTGTAAAGATGGTTTGCAGGAATTTGATGTTGATAAAAACACTTCTGAAGTTGTGGAAGCACTTAGAGCTCTTGGATATTCCGAGAAAGAATCAAATAGTGCCTTAAAGGTAGTGGACAGTAATGCTTCTGTCGAAATTATGATAAAACAGGCTTTGAAATTTTTAATGAATTAGGCTAGGTGATGGGTGTGGAAAATAGAATAGTCACTCCATACAATGTGGAGGGTGATGCTGAAAATGAGCATAATTTGAGACCTAAAAGACTTAGTGAATATATAGGACAGAGCAAGATAAAGAAAAAACTTAAGATATTTATAGAAGCTGCAAAAAACAGGAAGGAAGCATTGGACCATGTACTTCTTTACGGACCGCCTGGACTGGGGAAAACTACTCTCGCAAATATAATTGCCAAAGAAATGGGAGGCAATCTGAAGGTAACTTCGGGTCCGGCTATAGAAAGGGCGGGAGATCTGGCCGCAATACTTACCAATTTGGATGACGGAGATGTTCTCTTTATAGATGAAATACATAGGTTAAATAGAAGTGTGGAGGAAATACTGTATCCTGCTATGGAAGATTATGCTCTTGACATAGTTATAGGAAAGGGAGCGGCTGCAAAATCCATAAGACTGGATTTACCTAAATTCACATTGATAGGAGCTACTACCAGGATAGGACTTTTGACTTCTCCTTTGAGAGACAGATTTGGCATGTTATGTCCCATGGAATTTTATGGAGAAAAAGAACTCAGTGAAATTATAATCAGATCTGCAAAGATACTCAATATAAACATAGAATATGAAGCTGCCCTGGAAATAGGGGAGAGATCCAGAGGAACTCCCAGAATTGCAAACAGACTTTTGAAAAGAGTGAGAGATTATTCAGAGGTCAAGGGCAATGGAACAATAGATGTTAAAACCAGCAAACTTGCTTTGAAGTTATTGGAGGTAGATGAAGAGGGATTTGACAGCATAGATAACAAGATATTAAGAGCTATAATCGATAATTTCAATGGAGGTCCTGTTGGAGTGGAAACACTGGCCTATTTTATAGGAGAGGAATTGGATACTGTAGAGGATGTATATGAGCCCTATTTACTTCAAAAGGGTTTTATAATAAGGACGCCTCGTGGAAGAATGGCATCCGACAAGGCATACAGGCATTTCAATAAAACCAGAAGAGAGCAATAATTTGGACAAAAAGAAACGGAGTGAAATTTATTGAAACTTACAGATTTTGATTTTTATTTACCTAAGGAGTTAATTGCGCAGCATCCGTTGAAGCAGAGGGACGAAGCAAGACTTATGGTATTGGACAAAAAAACGGGCAAGGTGGAACACAGGATATTTAAAGATATAGTAGATTATTTAAATCCGGGGGACTGCCTTGTATTGAATGATACGAGGGTTTTACCTGCCAGGCTCATAGGGAAAAAAGAAGGTACAGGCGGTAAGATGGAAATTTTGCTGCTGAAGAGAAATGAGGATGATACCTGGGAGACTCTGGTTAAGCCTGGGAAGAGAGCCAAAGTTGGCGATAGATTTGATTTTGGGAACGGAGAACTAAAAGCTGAAATAGCCGAAATAAAAAAAGATGGAAATAGAATAGTCAAATTTGAATATGAAGGGATATTTGAAGAAGTGCTGGATAAACTTGGGCAAATGCCTTTGCCGCCTTATATAAAAGAAAAATTGAAGGACAAGGAGATGTACCAGACAGTATATTCCAGGGAAAAGGGATCGGCAGCAGCTCCTACAGCAGGGCTTCATTTTACAAAAGAATTACTCCGAAAAATAGAAAATAAGGGGGTCAAGCTTGCTTTTTTGACTTTGCATGTGGGTATTGGAACCTTTAGACCAGTTAAAGTTGAAAATATAGAAGACCATGACATGCACTCGGAATATTATTCCATGTCGAAAAAGACAGCTGATATAATAAATGAGGCCAGAGAAAGAGGACATGACATAATTTCAGTGGGGACCACTTCCTGCAGAACTCTTGAAACTGTGGCGGATGAAAATGGAAAAGTGAGAGAACAGTCGGGCTGGACAGACATATATATTTACCCAGGCTATAGATATAAAATAGTAGATAAGCTTATAACAAATTTTCATCTACCCAAATCAACTCTTATAATGCTGGTAAGTGCACTCTGCGGTAGAGAAAAAATATTGAATGCCTATCATGTGGCAGTTGAAAAGGGATATAGATTTTTTAGTTTTGGAGATGCCATGTTTATCAAATGATTGAATTGCTAACTGTCAATTGTCTAACTATGAGGTGTTTTGATGTATAAATTGCTAAAGAAATGCGGAAGGATAAGAAGGGGTGAGTTTATTACCCCCCACGGTATTGTTCAAACTCCGGTATTTATGAATGTTGGTACTTTGGCAGCCATAAAAGGTGCGGTTTCTACCGTGGATTTAAGAAAAATTGGATGCCAGATAGAACTTTCCAATACATATCATCTGAGCCTCAGGCCTGGAGATAAAGTTATTAGACAGCTGGGCGGACTACATAAATTTATGAATTGGGATAGACCTATCTTGACTGATTCAGGCGGGTTTCAGGTGTTCTCGCTGTCGAGTATAAGGAAGATAAAAGAAGAAGGGGTGTACTTCAATTCCCATATAGACGGCAGAAAGATATTTATGGGACCTGAAGAGTGCATGAGAATTCAAAGTAATTTGGCTTCCACTGTGGCCATGGCCTTTGATGAATGTGTAAAAAATCCTTCCTCCAGGGAATATGTGGAAAATTCAGTGAAAAGGACTACGAGATGGCTGAAAAGATGTAAGGCAGAACTTGACAGATTGAATTCCTTACCTGAAACTATAAATAAAAAACAGATGCTTTTTGGAATAAATCAAGGCGGGACGTATGATGACATAAGGATAGAACATGCCAAGGTAATAGGTGACATGGATCTGGACGGATATGCAATTGGGGGACTGGCGGTAGGAGAAACCCATGAGGAGATGTACAGAATTTTGGAGGAAGTTGTACCATATCTTCCACAGGATAAACCTATATATTTGATGGGAGTAGGTACACCGGAGAATATACTTGAATCGGTAGAAAGAGGAGTGGATTTCTTTGATTGTGTTCTTCCCGCGAGAAATGGAAGGCATTCTCATGTGTTTACATCGGAAGGAGAGCTTAATCTTTTAAATGCAAAGTATAAATTAGATGATAGTCCCATTGATCAAAATTGCAAATGTCCAACTTGTAAAAATTACAGCAGGGCTTATATAAGGCACTTGTTCAAGGCCAAAGAAATGCTTGCCATGAGGCTTTGTGTAATTCACAATCTATATTTTTACAATAATTTAATGCATGAGATAAGAGATGCTATTGATGGAGATTATTTTCATTCATATAAAAGAGAAAAACTTAATCAATGGAAAAATAAGAATTAAATAAAATTTATTTTATAGGGAGGTGAAAGTATTGGATGCATTGGCTAGAATAGCACCTTTAATATTTGTATTGGTAATTTGTTATTTGCTTATATTTCTGCCGGAAAGCAGGAGAAGGAAAAAATATAATGCCATGTTAGGCAGCCTTAAGATCAATGATGAAGTTATGACCAAAGGTGGTATAATAGGTAAAATTATAAATATCAGGGAAGATGAAAATTTTATAACAATTCAGACGGGACCTGACAGAATAAAGATAAAACTTGATAAAACAGGAGTATTGAATGTTTTGTCGGATGATAAAGACTCAAAAAGTTCTGGCAAGAGTAAATAAGTTTAAAATTTAGGTATAAAGCGCCTTTTGTCTACATAGATACTATTAGATGGGAGGTGTTTTAATTTGGAGAAAAGCAATGGTTATCTTTCTGCAATAGAAGGTGTTGTTAGAGGATTTATAATTACTGTGATTTTGCTTCTGATATTTGCTATTGTAATGACTTTTGTAGAAGTTAGCAGCCAGGTGAGTTATATTGTCTATCTTGTTACGACAATAATAAGCATAATGTACGCTTCCATTTATGCAGTGAGAAAAATAGGGAAAAATGGGTGGCTTATAGGTATCATAGTTACTCTTTTATATTTATTTATATTGTATATAGTGTCTATTATTTCTGGAAATTCTGCGGTGATAGCTGCAGATGGAGTCAAGAGGCTGGTACTTGCCCTGGTGGTTGGAGCCCTGTCCGGAATGATTGGGATAAACTTACAATGAATACCTGTTGCTTGACTTTATTTTGAAAGTGATTTATGTTATAATCTAAACGACATATTGTTAATGGAGGAATTTAATATGAAGCATATAAAAACTATAAATAATTCTAATATAAGGGACAGCCTAAAGAAACCTGGATGTAGAGAGTGTGCCAATTCATGTCAATCTGCATGTAAAACTTCTTGTACAGTTGCCAATTTAGCGTGTGAAAATTAGCATAAATTTTAGGCAGTAACGGGTAAACAGTTACTGCCTAAAATTTATGCCGTAAAAATGTCGCTTTGATTGATTAGGAGGGAAAAATTTGGCTGATATTCATAAATTCATGGAAGGCGGACATCGTTATGTGCTGGATGTAAATTCCGGGACGCTTCATGAAATAGATAAACTGGTATATGACATTTTGGATGACGATAAGCTGCCCGGTATAGAAGATACGTTGAAACTGCTTAAAAGCAGGTATAAAAAAGAAGATATTGTTGAGGCATATGGAGAAATAGAACAGTTAATTAAAAAAAATGTACTGTATTCAGATGATGTCTATGAAAATATTGCAGTGAAAAATGAAAATTCACCGTCTTTTATAAAAGCGCTGTGTTTAAATATTGCCCATGATTGCAATTTGAGATGTAAATATTGTTTTGCAGATAAGGGAGAATATAGAGGGCATAGAGAGCTCATGTCCGCAGATATAGGGAAAAAAGCCATTGATTTTGTCATAGAAAAGTCGGGACCCAGGAAGAATATAGAAGTAGATTTGTTTGGAGGGGAACCCCTTATGGCTTTTGATGCCATAAAGGAAATAGTTGATTATGCAAGGACTCAGGAAAAAATACATAATAAGAATATAAGATTTACTATGACTACGAATGCCACTCTTTTAAATGATGAAAGAATGGATTATTTGGATAAGAACATGGGAAATATAGTATTGAGTATTGATGGAAGAAAAGAAGTAAATGACAGGGTAAGAGTGAGAATAGACGGAAGCGGAAGTTTTGACTCCATACTTCCCAAAATTAAAAAGATGGTAAAAATAAGGGACAAGTCTAAGCAGTATTATGCCAGGGGAACTTTCACAAGAAAGAATACTGATTTTTTCAAGGATATAAAATATCTTGCAGATGAAGGATTTGATGAAATATCCATAGAACCTGTGGTGCTTCCCGAAGATAACCCATTATCACTCAGGGAAGAAGATCTTCCTACTATTTACGAACAATATGATAAATTGTATGAAGAAATGCTCTATAATGGAGGAAAGTTTAAATTTTATCATTTTAATATAGATATTACAGGAGGTCCCTGTGTATACAAGAGAATATCCGGCTGTGGAGCGGGACATGAATATGTGGCTGTAACTCCCAATGGCGACATATATCCCTGTCATCAGTTTGTAGGTAATGAAAATTTTAGAATGGGAAATTTGAGGGATTGGAACAATTTAAGGGAAGATATTGCTCAAAAATTCAAGGAAGCCCACATATATAATAAGCCCAAATGTAAAAGATGCTGGGCGAGATTTTACTGCAGCGGAGGGTGCCAGGCCAATAATTATAATTTTAATGGAAATATAAATGAACCCTATGAATTGGGCTGTAAAATGCAAAAAAAGAGAATTGAATGTGCAATTGCACTTAAAGCCAGAGCTGTGGAAAAATAGCTATTGACGGTATTTTTTTTAAGTAATATAATTTCTAGTGTAGATTGTTGTAAAAAATAGTATTTATTTACGGGTTGAGGAGGATAAAGATGAGATCTAAGGCAAAAACTAAGGTGAAAAGTACCATAGTTTTCTTCCTGTGCGTAATTTTAATAGGTTTTTTAGCTTATTCGGGAATATACGGGATAACTTTTGGAGGATACAAACTTAAGCCTTTCAGCGAAGTGATAAACAGGGGTCTTGATCTTCAAGGCGGGGTTTCTGTCCTTGAGGAAATTCAAGGGAATAATGTAGATCAAAAAACCATGGACAGGACAGTCGAGCTTTTGTCTATGAGAGTTAATAAATTAGGGGTAAGTGAAACAGTAGTTGCCAGGGAAGGTCAGAAAAGAATAAGAATTGATATACCGGGAAAATTTGATGCAAAAGAAGTAATAGATGGTGTGGCAAAGACCGGTGAACTCAAATTCGTAGGGCCTGACAAAAAAACCATACTTACAGGGAAAGACGTGAAAGATGCTACTGCTTCCGTTGATTCTACAAATGGGAATCAAGCTGTAATAAACTTGGAATTGAATCAGCAGGGAGCCAAAAAGTTTTCAAATGCCACTCAAAAATTTATGGGGCAGACGATTGCAATTTATCTGGATAATGAAAAACTTACTGAACCGAGAGTAGATGCACATATAACCGATGGAAGGGCCATTATAAGCGGCAAGAACCAAACATTAAAGGAGGCACAGAGGCAGGCTAATCTGATAAAATCCGGGGCACTTCCAGTCACGGTAAAACCGGTGCAGGTCAAAACCATAGGAGCTTCTTTGGGTTCAAATGTTCTTCCGCTCAGTTTGCTGGCAGGTAAAATTGGTATAGGGCTTGTTATGCTGTTTATGATTTTGTATTATAGACTGCCGGGACTTATAGCAGACATAGCGCTTACCCTGTATGTATATTTAGTTTTGCTGGCTTTTGCCACTGTAAATGTGACCCTTACGCTGGCGGGTATCGCAGCATTTCTTTTGACGGTTGGAATGGCAGTGGATGCCAATATACTCATATTTGAAAGAACTAAAGAAGAACTGAAAAGCGGCAGGACGGTCAAAGCTTCTGTGGATGCAGGTTTTCGAAGGGCCATGAGCTCAATCCTGGATTCCAATATTACGTCCATTATCTGCGGGTTTGTACTTTATAATGTGGGAACAGGTTCCGTGAAAGGGTTTGCTCTTACCCTGATTATAGGTGTGGTTTTGAGCATGTTTACTGCAGTAACTGTAACTAGAACCCTTATGAAATTGGTGGCCAACATGGGATGGTTCAACAATAAGAAAACTATTGGGACTTTTGGCGTACATGATTTTAGAAAGGGGTTAGTAAAATAATATGAGTGGTATATATAAAATTGTTGAAAAAAGAAAAATATGGTTTACTATTTCCCTTATAATAATTGTAATTGGAATATTTACTATGGCGACAAAAGGATTGGAATATGGACTGGATTTTAAGGGCGGCACCATAATAGAGATAAATTTGGGGACCGATTTTAATAAGGCGGATGTTGACAATATAATAAAAAAATACTCCAGTGATTTTCAATCCAATAAGGCCAATGATAAATCCATTACTATAAAGGCCACTTCTCTCACAAACAATGAAGTGAGCGGAATTATAAAAAATGTTAAGGCCAAGTATAAGAAAAGCAGTGTGACGAATCAGGAAAATATAGGGGCCGTCATAGGAAAGGAAACCAGGGTTAAAGCTTTGGAAGCCCTTGTAATAGCAATAGCAGCCATGTTTATATACATAGGTATAAGATTTGAGTTCAGCTTTGGTATGGCAGCTATTATATCTCTGGTTCACAATGTACTTGTAATGCTGTCAGTGTATGCAGTGCTTAGGGTTTCCATAGATTCCAATTTCATAGCGGCAGCTCTTACGGTCATAGGTTATTCAATACATGATACCATAGTTGTTTTTGATAGAATAAGAGAAAACCGCAAGTATATGAGAAGGGCGGATCCTATAATTGTCGCAGATGCAAGTGTCACGCAGACTCTGGCGAGATCTATAAATACTGTGCTCACTGTTGTAATAACATTGACTTCTGTATACGTACTGGTTCCTTCGGTAAGGGTCTTTTCAGAACCTATTTTGATAGGTGTGATTACAGGATGCTATTCATCTATATGTATAGCCAGTCCGTCATGGGTACTGATAAAAAGGCACATGCTGAAAAAAGGGAAAAAATCGCGTGAAGTTACATAGATGACAGTTTAATATTTACGTTCTATATGATAAAATAAAAGATCTAGAGTATATTGAAACTCTGGATTTTTTTATTGTAGAAAATCTAGTTATATTGTATTTGTAATAGAAGACAATATCATTTATAATAAAAGTGCTTTCGATAAGTTTGGAGGTTTTATTATGGAGATACAAAAAGAAAATATGCAGCATTTTGATTTTTTGGGCATGAAAGATCCTTTTCTCTTGAAAAATATGGGGGAAGCTCTAAGAAGAATAATAAGAGCTGTAAATGAAAGAGAAAAAATAGTGATCTACGGCACCTGCGATTTAGATGGTATAACTTCAGTATCCTTGCTGCTGCTTGTGCTCAAATATCTAAATGCAGATGTGGAATATTTTATATCCGATGAAATTGATAATTTTGACATGAACTCGGATATAATAGAAAATTACATAAAATTTTTAGGTACCAAACTTATAATAACTACAGGATGTGGAATAAATTCCATTTCTCAAATGGAACTGTGCGAAAATCTGGGAATTGACGTCATAGTTACGGATTATCATAGGGGAGAAGAAATTTTACCGAAAACCATTATTGTAGATCCAAATCTAAGACAGTGTACGTACCCTTATAAAGATCTGACTGCCGTAGGGGTGACTTTTAAATTGTGTCAGGCTATATCCATGTATTATGAGATGAAATGCATAGGAAATTATCTAGATCTCGTGGCACTTGGGATTATTTCAAAGGGAGTAGATATAAGCGGTGAAAATAGAATTATGGTAAATCAAGGTATGTATTGTATAAATTATACCGACAATTATGGATTGAAGGCACTGCTTAAGATAAATGGAATTTCCAATGTGAACAGGGAAAGCATATATGAACTTTCCAATAGAATGACGTGTTCAATTAAAAATAAAAGATATATAGATAATGCCAGTATCATAGTGGAACTGTTTACGACAGAAAGCATGGATAGGGCAGAACAGATAGCCAAATATTTAAAATATGAGATTGTATAGGTTATATTTTGTGACTTGAATGTTTGTCAATGTTTAATATATAATTATAGAATAGAGGGAGTCATTTGAGTTGGGGTTAAAAATCAATTGTAAAATAATAATAAGTTATCTTGAGGGGGAGTACAAGTGGATCTAAAGAACAGCATAAGGGTGATAGAAGGGTTTCCAAAGAAGGGAATTAGTTTTAAAGATGTAACTACATTGCTTAAAGATAAGGATGCTTTTAGATATACTGTAGATAAAATGTCGTCCTATCTTGAAAAAAAGAATGTAGACATAGTAGTAGGGCCTGAGGCAAGGGGTTTTTTATTTGGAGCACCAATAGCCTATAATATCGGGGCGGGCTTTGTACCTGTCAGGAAAAAGGGAAAATTGCCCTGTGATACTTTAAAAGTGACTTATTCTCTGGAATATGGTACTGATGAACTGGAAATGCACAAGGATGCGGTAAGACCGGGAGAAAGAGTTGCAATAGTTGACGATTTGCTTGCAACAGGAGGCACTACTCATTCTGTTGCTAAATTGGTGGAAGAAGCAGGAGGAATAATTGTAACTATAGGATTTGTAATAGAATTGACTGATCTTAAGGGAAGAGAAAAGTTGAAAGGTTACGATATCAATTCCCTGGTTCAATACAATATTTAAACTTTGCTCATTTTAAATTGAAAGTTTTGATAGTATATAATATAATGTTAATAAAAAATAATGGCTGGTTTAGTAGACCAGCCATTGATTTTAGGGAGTATCGGTATGTTAGAACGATTAATGGAATTAATAGATAAAAATTGTAATAATGTAGATAAAGATATGGTTAAAAAAGCATATTATTTTGCCGATAAAGCCCATAAAAGGCAAAAGAGAGAGTCGGGAGAGCCCTATATAGTGCATCCTGTAGAAGTAGCCTGTATATTGGCGGAAATGGGATTAGACACAGGTACCATAGTGGCAGGACTCCTGCACGATGTCATTGAAGATACCAATTTTAGCCATGAAGATGTGAGCAGGGAATTCAGCCCTGAAGTGGCAAATTTAGTAGAGGGTGTTACTAAACTTGGGAAGATAGAATATAAAACCAAAGAAGAGCAGCAGGCCGATAATGTCAGAAAAATGCTGCTTGCCATGGCAGATGACATCAGGGTTATATTGATAAAATTGGCGGATAGACTTCACAATATGAGAACGCTCAAATATTTGCCGGTGGAAAAACAAAGGGAAAAGGCAAAGGAAACCTTTGATATATATGCTCCCCTGGCCCATAGACTGGGAATGTCCAAAATTAAATGGGAACTGGAAGATCTGGCTTTTAGATATATAAATCAAAATGAATACTATTTTATAGTGAGGAAAATTGCTGAAAAAAGGGTTGAAAGAGAAAAGTATATACAGCAGATAATAAAACAATTAAAAGAAAATTTAAAGAAATCCGGCATAGATGCCGAAATTGAAGGCAGACCAAAGCATTTTTACAGCATTTACAGAAAAATGGTAAAAAAGAATAAGACCATAGATCAAATTTTTGATTTAACTGCCGTGAGGATTATAGTGGATACTGTAAAGGACTGCTATGCATCTCTTGGAATAGTTCACACCATATATAAGCCTATACCGGGAAGGTTCAAAGATTATATTGCCATGCCTAAACCAAACATGTATCAATCACTGCATACCACGGTTATCGGACCTCAGGGGAAACCTTTCGAGATACAGATAAGAACTTTCGAAATGCACAAAACCGCAGAATATGGTATAGCAGCTCACTGGAAATATAAAGAGGGAGTTGAAACCGAGGACGATATTGACAAAAAGCTCACCTGGCTCAGGGAAATGCTGGAATGGCAGAAAGAAACTTCCGATGCAGAAGAATTTATGGAGAGATTCAAGATAGATCTGTTTTCAGACGAGGTTTTTGTATTTACCCCCAAAGGCAAAGTTATAAATTTACCCTATGATGCAACTCCTATTGATTTTGCCTATAAGATACATACGGATATAGGAAACAGCTGTGTCGGCGCAAAGGTAAATGGAAAGATGGTACCTCTGGATTATCACCTGAAGACGGGAGAAATTGTGGAAGTACTTGTGTCCAGTAGTCCCAAGGGTCCTAGCATTGATTGGCTGAATGTAGTTAAAAGCAACCAGGCCAAGAGCAAGATAAGATCCTGGTTCAAAAAGGCTAAAAAAGAGGAAAATACTTTGAAGGGTAAAGAACTTCTGGAAAAAGAGGCCAAAAAACAGGGATGTAATTTTGGAGAAATTGCAAAGGGCGAAATAGTGAATGCTGTACTGAAGAAATATAATATGAATTCTATAGATGATCTGTATGCTTCTGTAGGAGTTGGAAGTGTTAATCTTTCTACCATAGTTTTGAAAATGAAAGATATGTATAATCAGACCTCCAAAATGGGCATTGAGGATTGGAAGAAACTGAAAGATAAGTTGGATAAAATTACGAATAAACCTCATAAAAGGTATAAGAAATCACCGGGAGTGATTGTGAAGGGTGAAACCAATGTACTTGTTAGGTTCGCAAAATGCTGCAATCCGGTGCCCGGTGATCCTATAATAGGCTATATAACCAAGGGAAGAGGAGTTTCCATTCACAGAAAGGACTGCAGAAATGTGGACTTTTTGTTAAAAAACAAGGATAATAAGATAGTGGAGGTAAGCTGGGGCAGACCCAAGGGAGAATATATTGCCGAAATTAAAATAGAAGCTGAGGATAGACAGAAACTTTTATCAGAGTTAATGGACACTGTAAATGAAAGCAATATCGATCTCTATGCCATAAATGCCAAACCCATTAAAGATGGTATAGCCGTCATAAATATGAAATTAAAAATATCAAGTATCAATGAACTCAGGGATTTGATGAAAAAGTTGAGAAAGGTGAAAAATGTCATTGGAGTTGAGAGAACGAAAAATTGATTATTAAGATTGAGGGGTGTGTTTATTGCGAGCCGTAGTTCAAAGGGTAAAGAGCTCTAAAGTGGAAGTGGATGGACAGATCATAGGGGAGATAGGCGGAGGATTGAATGTACTTCTTGGCATATCTGTAAAAGATGCGGATGAGGATGTTATCTATATGAAAAATAAAATACTGAATTTAAGGATATTTGAAGATGAAAATGGAAAGCTGAATAGATCTCTGCTGGATGTACAGGGGGAACTGCTTGTGATTTCACAGTTCACATTATATGGGGACTGCAGGAGGGGAAGAAGGCCAAGTTTTGTAAATGCCCTGTCGGGTGATAAAGCCCGGATTATATATGAAAAGTTTATAGATGAATGTAAAAATTCAGTATGCAAAGTAGAAACTGGTAAATTTGGAGCGGATATGCTGGTCACTATAGAAAATGACGGTCCTGTGACTCTTATGATAGATAGTGAAAAAAATTTTTAAACACAATCAATTTGTCCAGAGAATCAATTTATGAATATAGGAGGGAAATTTTGTGAAATTAAGAAAATTAACTGTAGGAGTATATGCTGCGAATTGTTATATATTGTCGGACGAAGATACTGATGAATGTGTGGTGATTGATCCTGGTGCAGATCTGGAGGATGTGATAAATGCAATAGATGATTCCAAATGTAAAGTCAAATATATATTGCTCACCCACGGCCATGCAGATCATACAGGTGCCTCAGAACAGGTAAGAAGCAGGTACAATGCCCCCATAGGAATAAATAAATCGGATTATGCCATGATGCAGAAAAAAGAGATTATGTACGGCACTATGTCAAAGGAACCGGATATTTATTTTAAGGATAACCAGATATTTGAAATTGGCAATATGAAGCTGAATGTCATATTTACACCGGGGCATACACCGGGGGGAGTTAGTTTTTTTGTAAAAGATCTGGTTTTTACCGGAGACACACTTTTTCAGGGTTCAGTTGGCAGGACTGATTTTCCGGGAGGAGATTTCAATGCAATCATTGACAGTGTGAAAAATAGACTTATGGCCCTTCCGGATGACACAAAGGTTCTTCCAGGACACGGACTTAAAAGTTCCATAGGTAAGGAGAAAATCTATAATCCATTTTTATCTGATTAGGAAGGGAGTTTAATTGGCATTTTATTGTGTAATTAGTGCTTTTTAAGTTAATATGGAAATTAAAATTAAATTGAATAATAATAAACATAGGTATCAGGTGTTTGAAATAATAAATTTATTTTATAGTTTTACACATATACTTTTTGTTGAAGATGACAGCTGGGATTTTAATATTGTAATATATGAGAATGCCATGGAGATAGAAGACAGTGAAAGCACCCATCAAATGGAATTTCAAAGCGGTCTGACAAAAAATGAAAACATAAAGAAGATAGTGTTTTTGTATTTCGGACGGAGGATAAAAAAGGATTTGCCCTGGGGGACTCTGGTTGGAATAAGACCGAGTAAGATAGCGTTGAAATTGATAGAAGAGGGCAAAAATGGCAAATATATAGCAGAATATTTTCACAGGCATTTTTGCTGCAGGCAGGACAAATCAAAATTATGTTTCGATATAGCAAACTCGGAAAAAAACATAGTGAATTCCGACAGTAGAAGCGTAAGTGTATATATAGGCATGCCATTTTGCCCCAGCAGGTGTGTTTACTGTTCCTTTGCTTCAAACCCCATTGAAAAATTCAGAGGTGTTGTGGATGATTATCTGTGCAGCCTCGTGCATGAAGTGCGGCAAATTTCAGATTATATAAAAATGCATGATTTAAACATAGAATGTGTTTATTTTGGCGGGGGTACTCCCACATCCGTATGCGATGAAAAATTTGAAAAAATAATGAATGAAATATATAATGGTTTTGTATGCAATCATAAAATAAGAGAATTTGATGTAGAATGTGGAAGACCGGACAGCATAACGTTAAATAAATTGAAGACCATGAAAAAATATGGAGTAAATAGAATAAGCATAAATCCACAGACGATGAATGAAAATACATTGAAATTCATTGGAAGAAAACACTCTGTAGAGGATGTAAAAGAGAAGTTTTACATGGCAAGGAAATGTGGATTTGACAATATAAACATGGACATAATAGTAGGTCTTCCAGGAGAAGGTATAAAACAGGTGAATAAAACTTGTGAAGAAATAGAAAAGCTTTCTCCGGACAATTTGACAGTACATGGTTTGTCTGTAAAAAGGGCATCTAAGCTCTATGAGAATATAATGAATGACGTAAAATACTCTATTGCCTGTGATGAAGAATTGAATTTGATGTTTGAGAGAACAGCCGCATTGGCAGAGACATTGGGAATGAATCCCTATTATGTGTACAGACAGAGAAATATGGTAGGCAACAGGGAAAATATTGGATATACAAGGCTTTGCAGTTCTGGAATATATAATGTTGAGATGATTGAGGAGAGGCAGACCATAATAGCCTGTGGGGCTGATGCAGTTACTAAGATTATATTTTTGGATGAAAATAGATTGGAAAGGCAGGCAAATGTAAAGGACGTGAGGGAGTACATAAATAGAGTAGACGAAATGGTTCAGAAGAAAATAGAACTTTTAGATATGTTGTATTGAATGTGTTGTAAGTAAATAGATAAACGGGGAGGAAATATAGTATTATGATTATACAAGCACCGAGAGGTACCAAAGATATGCTGCCTACGGAGGCCTATAAGTGGCATTATCTGGAAAATATATTTAAGAATATAGCTGCTTCCTATGGATATAGAGAAATAAGGACGCCTGTGTTTGAATACACGGAACTTTTTAAAAGGGGAGTAGGAGAGACTACAGATGTGGTTCAAAAAGAAATGTATACATTCGAAGATAAATCCGGAAGAAGCTTGACCCTTAAGGCTGAAGGCACATCGCCGGCGGTGAGAGCTTTTGTAGAAGGCAGTTTGTATAATGAAGTCCAGCCGACTAAATTATTCTATTTCACGCCGGTTTTGAGATACGAGAGTGTTCAGAGGGGAAGACTTAGAGAACATCATCAATTTGGCATAGAGGCCTTTGGTTCGGAAGAAGCTTCCCTGGATGCGGAGGTTATAAGTCTGGCTGTTAGGGTATACAGAGAGCTTGGTGTAAGCGGACTGGAGCTCAATATAAACAGCATAGGATGTCCTAAGTGCAGAAAAAGATATAATGAAGCTTTAAAAAAGTTTTTGTCTGAGAGATATGATGACCTGTGCGATACTTGCAAGAGCAGATTTCACAAGAATCCCATGAGAATACTGGATTGCAAGGTGGAAAGCTGTAAAGAGATTGTAAAAAATGCTCCTGTGATATTGGATTATCTGTGTGATGAGTGCAGGGAGCATTTTGAAAGCTTGCAAAATTACTTGACAGCCCTTGGAATAAAGTATAAAATAAATCCTCTGATAGTGAGAGGACTTGATTATTACAGCAAAACCGTATTTGAAATAGTTGATGACAATATAACTGTCTGCGGCGGAGGAAGATATGATTATCTTATAGAGGAAGTTGGAGGGCCGCAGATGCCTGCTGTAGGCTTTGGAATGGGGATAGAGAGAACACTTCTCACATTGGCGGAAAAAGGTATAGAAATACCGAAACCTCCCTATATAGATCTGTATATAGGTTCTATGGGAGACAGTGCCGAACTGGAGGCCCTTAAGCTGTCCAATAAGTTGAGGGAGAAAAATTTGAGATGTGAATGTGATCATATGAATAGAAGTGTAAAATCCGAAATGAAATATGCAAATAAAATAGGTGCTAGATTCACGGTTATAATAGGGGAAAATGAACTGAAATCAGATTCTGCTAAATTCAAAAGAATGTCTGACGGAAAACAGTTTTTAATTGATTTGAAAGACATGGATAAGATTTTGAATTTGATTAAATTGTAAAAAACCGCTAAAAATTTAAATGGTCAAATAATGAGTAGAATAGGAGTTGAAAAACCGTTATTAAAACAACATTGTAAATGTACTTGTGAGTACTGGACCAGGAAAAGTTTAGCTTTTTCATGCACGATGAACAGGTATCATTTGTATGACGGGACGTAAATGGGAGAATCATTGAATGGACTTAAGAGAACTCACATGTGCGGTGAGTTCAGAGAAAACAATATAGGTGAAAAGGTCACGGTAATGGGCTGGGTTCAAAGAAAGAGAAACTTAGGAGGCCTGGTGTTTGTAGATCTTAGAGACAGGACTGGAATACTTCAGATTGTATTTGGGGAAAAGATAGATGATGAGGCCTTTAAAAAATCGGATAATATAAAATCTGAATACTGCATAGCCGCCAGCGGGGTTATTGTAAAAAGGGAGTCGCCCAACAGGGGAATTCCCACGGGAATGGTGGAATTAAAGGGTGAGTTTATAAGAATATTTTCAGAATCCGAAACACCACCCATATATATAAAGGAAAATTTGGATACGGATGAGAATATAAGACTGAAGTACAGATACCTCGACTTGAGAAGGCCTGACATGCAGAGAATATTTTTGCTGAGGCATAAGACAGCAAAGACTATAAGAGATTTTCTAGACGAGGAGGGCTTTATCGAGATAGAGACACCCATGCTTGGAAAAAGCACCCCGGAAGGTGCCAGAGATTACCTTGTTCCCAGCAGAAATTATAATGGAAAATTTTATGCACTTCCCCAATCACCCCAGCTATACAAGCAGCTTCTGATGGTTTCAGGTTTTGACAAGTATTTTCAAATAGTCAAATGTTTCAGGGACGAGGATTTAAGGGCCAACAGACAGCCGGAATTTACCCAGGTGGATATGGAACTTTCGTTTGTGGAACAGGAAGATGTGATGGATGTAAATGAAAGATTGATTCAGAGGGTATTTAAAGAAATTGCCGGAGTGGATGTAAAGCTTCCTATAAAGAGGATGCCCTATAGGACTGTCATGGAAAGATACGGAAGCGACAAACCGGACCTGAGGTTTGGAATGGAAATAAATGATATAACTGATGCGGTAAAAGGTACTGGATTTAAAGTCTTTCAAAATGCTATTGAAAAAGGCGGTTCTGTAAGAGCTATAAAAGTTCAGAATTCTGCTTCCATGAGCAGAAGACAGATTGATAAACTGGTACAGTTTGTAAAAGATTATGGTGCCGGAGGTCTTGTTTGGATAGAATACAGGGAGGACGGAGTCAGATCTTCCGCATCGAAATTTTTGACAGAAGACGACACAAAGAAAATATTGAAAAAGATGGAGGCAGTACCGGGAGATCTTATACTCATCATTGCCGATAAAAATAAAATTGCACTTGAAAGCCTGGGTGCCCTCAGAGTTCATATGGCACAGGAAACCGGAATTTTGAAGGACAACAATGAGTTCAAATTTGTATGGGTAACGGAATTTCCTCTTTTGTCCTATAATGAAGATGAAAAAAGATACCAGGCGGAACATCACCCATTTACCATGCCTATGGACGAAGATATAAAATATCTTGACAGTGATCCGGGAAGGGTGAGGGCCAAAGCCTATGATATAGTACTGAATGGGGAAGAACTGGGCGGTGGAAGTATAAGAATACATGACACCAAGCTGCAGGAGAAAATGTTTCAGGTAATTGGAATCAAACAGGAAGAAGCATGGGAAAAATTTGGCTATCTTCTGAATGCCTTTAAATTTGGTCCACCACCTCATGGCGGACTGGCTTATGGATTTGACAGAATGGTAATGTTTTTGGCAAATACCGATAATATAAAAGATGTTATAGCATTTCCTAAAAACCAAAATGCATTTTGTCCGCTTACAGAGGCTCCAAATGTGGTGGATAAA
Source organism: Clostridium lapidicellarium (assembly GCF_041224415.1). Taxonomy (NCBI): domain Bacteria; kingdom Bacillati; phylum Bacillota; class Clostridia; order Eubacteriales; family Clostridiaceae; genus Clostridium; species Clostridium lapidicellarium. Next base: position 102,778 of record NZ_JBGFFE010000008.1, read on the forward strand.
GCCCAGCTTGATGAACTTGGAATCAGTATAAATGGTTCAAAAAATTTAAATAAAGACGATTAAATGCTCGCTTTGTAAAGATAAAATTTGAAAAATGTAGTATAATAATGTTAAGAATTCAAGAAAAAATCTTATTTGTTGTTGATATTAAAAATTGAAAAATTCCTGCCATGTACGCGGAATGAGTTGATCTTGACCGAACATTTTATAAAAGGGAATTGTACTCTTCTTGTGGAAGTGAGACCTGATTTACTCAGGGACAAGAAGCAAGAAGGAGATGCCCACCTGCTGGGAGCGGGTTCAAAGTAACTCATGAGACGGCACGGCGGGATTTTATTTACTGCTTGAATTTTGTAATTTGGATTTTAGAGAAGACATGGAGTCCATTATTTCATTTCTTGGAAGTTTACCGGCAGATAATTCATCATTGTCTTTTGACAATAGATCTTCGTAGAATTTTATGGCATATTTTAAAGATCTGACATTATAATTATTTTCCTGCAGCAATTCATATACCGTGTTTTCAGCTTTGTCGTATATGTGACATCTTATATAGTATTTTATGATTTTATCCTGCAGTTCACAGGTCAATTTATACTGACATATTTTTTCTATGAGGGGATCTATATCGGAAAAATAGGATTCCAGTTCGCAGCTTTCCCTTTTATTCAAATATGCATTTAAAAATAAACTGAGGGATTTTTGGTTTATGTAAAATGAATAATCCAGCTCACCTTGAATTTCTAAGATATTACCTTCTTCTTCTAATAATTTGGCTATTATTATACACTTCTCTGTATTTATTGTTCCCTTTACCTTTACCATGTCCATTAAGCTTTCTACAGAAAAGGAATTGAAAAATTTCAAACTCAGTCTAAACATATCTTTAAAGGCATTGTCAATTAAGTCCAGGGCTTCTTTGTAGTTTTTATTTTTTTTACTGTCCAGTATTTTAATCAAAAGTTCGTTGAACCTTTTAATTAATTCTGCAGTTATAGTTCTTTTTAACATGTATTGATACCTCCGATATTTTATAAAACGCTAATATTGTATTACATATTATTATACTAAAAAAACATTTCATTTACTACAGCAAAATAATAATAAATATTGAATGCAGCCGCTCTTTATGATATTATAATATTGTTAAATATAGTTTTAAGAACTATATGTTATGATATTGATATTTAACTTATTAAAGGAGCTGTGCTTTATGGATGAACAATTGAAGTTTTACACCAGAGGAGAGGAAATAGCCAATGCTGTAACTCATGGAATAGGTACGCTGCTTTCAATTGCAGCACTCGTACTCTTAATCGTTTTTTCAGTTGAAAAAGGAGATGAATGGTATGTGGTAAGCTATACCATATATGGGTCATCCATGTTTATTTTATATCTGGGATCTACATTATATCACAGTATAACTAATGTAAAAGCCAAAAGGATATTTAGAATATTTGATCATGCCTCCATTTATCTGTTGATTGCAGGTACTTATACACCCTTTACTTTAACTGTTCTGAGAAGTTCCGTAGGCTGGGTGATTTTTGCCATAGTATGGACATTGGCCGTTTTAGGAATAATAATGAAAATATTCTGGGTGGGAAAACATGAACTGGCATCCACTTTATTATATATCTTTATGGGCTGGATGATAATTTTTGTGATAAAGAGGCTTTTGATATTATTACCTCCGGCAGGAATAGTGCTTTTGGTTGCAGGTGGAATTATATACACTGCAGGGGCGGTTTTGTATATGATGGATAAGATACCTTATAATCATGCAATATGGCACCTTTTTGTGATTGCAGGGAGTGCATGTCATTTTTTCTGTATACTCTTGTATTTATTTCCAAATTCTTAGTTGTGAATTAAAATGCTGTCGCTTTTTCAAAATGTAGAATTTTTTTAAAGTAATTTGGGACAAAATGTAGATAAATGATGAAATGTTTTGGCAAAGTTTCAATAAATATTAAAAGGAGTATTCATATACTATATAGAATATATAATCAATAAATCTATTTTAAGAGGATAATTGATTATGGTTGATAATAATATTTTTGGGTGTCATTCTTCATTTTACTATTGTGGATTGGGACATTTAATTATTAATATGTATAAATATATTAGAGATGGTGTTGACAGAAGAGAAAAAATTTATATTTGTACTGATTTCACGGTGTATTTTAAATTATCAAGGTACTTGGGTAGATACAGCGAACATGTGGAGTATTTTGATGCAGTTGGAATGATAAATTATTATAGGGAAATGGGATTTGACAGTACAAGAATAAAGCTTTCAGAATGTGTAGATAGAAATACCGAGAAAGGTTATGCCGGATTGAGATTTATTATGCAAATTGATTATGTAATTTCTCAAACCTCACAGAAAGACTTTTTGTGTTTTGATAAAAATATATCCCATATGATTTCGGGTACAAAGGTATCTTTTATGTGTATTTATGATTTTGAAGATTATTTAAATAACAGAGACATTATAAACAATGAAATTGTGAAAAAATCCTATAAAAATCATTTTTTTAGATTATTTTGCGGCAAATTGAGAAAGTGGAATAAACTACTGATTTGAAATAATCCTAGCTTTTAAGTTAGGGTTATTTTAAATTTACATTATCTTGTTTCTAATTTATAATAAGGGTGATATTATATAATAGTCAATAATTGAGGAAATAATTTTGGAGGTAAATTTGATGGATAATGAAAGACTGCTGATATTAGATGGACACAGTTTGATGAATAGGGCATTTTATGCGCTGCCGGACTTAACCAACTCAGAGGGATTACATACTAATGCAGTTTATGGATTTTTGAATATGCTGCTGAAAATGAAGAAGGAAATTAAGCCCAACTACATAGTTTGTACTTTTGACAGGAGTACACCTACTTTCAGACACAACAGATATACTGAATATAAAGCTGGAAGGAAAAAAATGCCTCCTGAATTGTCTGAACAGTTCCCAATAATGGAAAAGGTATTGAAGATGATGTCCATAAACATTTTTGAAATAGACGGGTTTGAGGCAGATGATCTGATGGGAACGCTTTCTGTATTTGCTGAAAATAAGGGCATAGAAGTATATATAATCACCGGGGACAGGGATGCCCTGCAGCTTGCTACAGATAAGGTGAAAATAGTCATTACCAAAAAGGGAATTACGCAGAAGGAAGTATATGACAGAGACAGAATGATAGGGGAATATGGAGTCACCCCCAAGCAATTCATAGACGTGAAGGGACTTATGGGGGATAGCTCTGATAATATACCAGGCGTACCGGGCATAGGCGAGAAAACTGCTTTTAAGCTTATAAAAGAATATAAAAGCATAGAAAATGTATTTGAGAATATAGATAATATCAAGGGTAAAAAACTGAAGGAAAATTTGAAACAGTACATGGAACAGGCTGCTTTTAGTAAAAGGCTTGCCACTATTGTCACAGATGTTCCCATAGATATGGATTTGAATTCCATAGAATCCAGGGAGGAGTACGATGCTGAAGGGCTTAAAAATTTATTTGAAAAACTTCAGTTCAAGTCCTTGATGAATAAGGTGGTGACACCGCAGCAGAAGGAAGCTGGGGCAGAGAATGACGAAGTAAAAGTCAATCTCGTGGATAGTTTGATTGAACTAAAAAATTTTACGGCCGATTTAGAAAACTCAAAAATAGGCGATAATTTAATATATATAAATTTTAAAGTCATGGGTAATACGGTATACTCTAAAAACCGTATAGATAAAGTATTCATTAATCTGGGAAAAGAAAATTTTGAAATAGATACAAGTAAATTATATGGTGAAGACAAAGACAGCACTGTCAAACTTATGAAATCTCTGTTTGAAAACCCCAATTTTTATAAAGTGAGTTATGATGTGAAATCTCCCTGCAGCATACTGCACAGAATGGGCATAAAGCTTTCAAAAATAAAATTCGATATAAAGATAGCAGCTTATCTTTTGGATTCATCCAGGTCAAATTATGAACTCATAGATATTGTGAGGGAATGTACAGGTGTAAATATTTCAGAAGAGGACAAAAATCTTTTCGTAAAGGAAACGGCACTGTTTGAAAAAGTTTATTCTGTCCTCAGACAAAAGATAGAGGAAGAAAATATGGGAAAGCTTTTGTATGAAGTGGAACAGCCCCTGATACCCGTACTTGCATCTATGGAATATGAGGGATTTAAAGTCGATAAAAGCAGACTTTTGGAACAGGAAAATAAATTCAAAGTTGAAATAGACAGAGTGCAAAGTGAAATATACTCCCTTGCCGGGGAGGAATTTAATATAAATTCCACAAAACAGCTTGGTAAAATACTCTTTGAAAAACTGGATCTTCCTGTAATAAAAAAGACCAAAACAGGATACTCCACCAATGCTGAAGTACTGGAAAAACTGAAAGGCAGGCATCCTATAATTGAAAATATAATATATTACAGGCAGCTTGCTAAATTGTATTCTACCTATATTGAAGGCCTTAAATCCGTTATAGAGGAAGATAGCAAGATTCATTCCAATTTCAATCAGACGGTGACTACTACGGGGAGGCTTTCAAGTACAGAGCCCAACCTTCAAAATATACCCATAAAATATGAAATGGGAAGGGAAATAAGGAAAATATTCGTACCTGATAATGAAAACTGTGTTATACTCTCTGCTGATTATTCACAGATAGAACTTAGAGTGCTTGCCCATATTGCAGATGATGAAAATTTGATAAATGCATTTATAAACCACAATGATATACATGCCAAAACCGCTTCGGAGGTATTTAAAGTTCCCATAGACAAGGTTACTCCAGCCCAGAGAAGCAGAGCTAAAGCGGTGAATTTCGGCATAGTATATGGCATAGGTGACTTCAGCCTGGGTAAAAATTTGAATATATCGAGAAAAGAGGCAAAATCATATATAGATACTTATTTTGAAAGATATCCCAATGTAAAATTATACATGGATAATATAGTGGAGAAAGCCAGGAAGGATTTTTATGTTACCACCATTATGAACAGAAGAAGGTATATACCTGAGATAAAGTCTTCAAATAAGATAGTGAAAGCTCTGGGGGAAAGGCTTGCCATGAATACTCCTATTCAGGGAAGTGCGGCAGATATTATAAAGATAGCCATGGTAAATGTATATAGAAAACTGGAGGAAAATCACTTAAAGAGCAAACTTATACTTCAGGTGCATGATGAATTGATCTTGAATGTATACAGGGAGGAACTTGAAAGTGTAAAGCATATTGTAAAAGAGGAAATGGAAAATGTGCTGGATTTAAAGGTACCTTTGGAAGTAGATATAAACATAGGTGATAATTGGTATGAGGCTAAATAAATGATAAAAGAGAGTGATTGCTTTGATTAGAATAGGCCTTACAGGAGGAATAGGCAGTGGTAAAAGTACTGTTTCCAACATGCTTAGGGAAAAGGGAATAAAAATAATAGATGCTGATAATACAGCCAGAGGTGTGATTGAAAGATATCCCGTCATAATGGACAGGATAAAATCAGTTTTTGGAAAAGAGTACGTGGATAATTCAGGAAAACTTAAAAGGAAAGAATTTGGAAATTATATATTTTCACATAAAAATATGAGATCAAGGTATGAGAGTATTATAATTCCGTTTATTAAAAAAGATATATTAGGGGACATGGATAAATTGGAAAAAAGCAGTGAAGACATGTGTATAGTGGATGGAGCTACTATTGTTGAAAACCAGTTTTATAAAAATTTGGATTTGATTTTACTGGTCTGGGTAAATGAGAGAGTTCAAATAGAGAGGGTAAAAAAAAGAGATAAGCTTACGGAGTCACAGGTAATCCAGAGGATAAACTCACAGATGTCCCTGGAGGAGAAGAAAAAGTATGCGGATTTTATATTGGATAATTCGGGTACATTGGATGAAACCAGAAATCAACTTGAGAAAATATTTGACAAGATCAAATAACCTTTTATTTAGACAATATGAAGCTGTAGGGGGTGAAATGCCTTAAAATATTATTTTAGGGCTTTAATGAGGAAATTTATAAGTAAAATAGTAGTAATTTTACTAGTGGTAATAGCAGTGTTATTTTCAAAAAATATTATAAGGTACTATTTTCCTTTAAAATATTCAAATTATGTAGTGAAATATTCTCAGGAATATAATTTGGACCCGCATTTTGTGATGGCTGTTATAAAAACGGAGAGCAATTTCAACCCAAATGTGAGATCCAGTAAAAATGCCGTAGGGCTTATGCAGATAACTCCGGATACCGCTGGCTGGGCTGCAAGGGAAATGAATATAGGCAATTTTAATTATGGTATGTTGAATGATCCTAAATTTAACATTATGATGGGATGCTGGTATTTAAACAATTTGAATAGAGAGTTTAACGGCAATAAAAAACTCGTTTTGGCTGCCTACAATGGAGGAAGGGGCAATGTGCAGAAATGGCTGAAGGACTCCCAGCATTCCACGGACGGGAAAAATCTTTATTACATACCGTTTAAGGAAACGGACAAGTATATAAAAAGGGTTGAAGTCAACTATAAAGTTTATAAATATTTATATCTAAAAATTGATACAGGCACTTTTTCTCAATAAATTTCTACATTTTTTATGTCAACTAATTTTGAAAATGTCCCAAAAAGTTTTAATTATTA
>NZ_JBGFFE010000069.1:0-333 GCF_041224415.1 Clostridium lapidicellarium
AGCAGCTGCAAAAGGACAGATATTATTACTGGCAAGCAACGACCAGTCCGCAACTCAGCCTGTAATTGATTTTGTAAAAGCAAACAATTCAAAAGCAACAGTTGTAGGAACTAAGAATGTAATAAATGATACTATATATGATGCTCTTGGAGCAGCTTCAAGAGTAGACGGTGGAACAAGCAGATTTGATACAAACCTGAAAGTTTTGGATGCATTCAAAGACAGCTTGAAGACTGACAAGGTATATATTGCAAATGCAAGTGCAGCAGATCCGGACAACCTCTATGCAGATGCGCTGGTAGCTTCCGCAGTAGCAGGAAAGTATTCCGCACC
>NZ_JBGFFE010000009.1:0-103000 GCF_041224415.1 Clostridium lapidicellarium
GGAAAGTCTGTAGCTTTTTAACCTACAGTAAATTGACACGATCATAATTTTATTGAAAAGGTGATTTTTAATAATGATCTGTGTTATAATATGAATATGAAAAGGGAAAATAAAAACAGGATGCTGATAACATCCTGTAGTATACAATCTAGTTGCTTAGGCAACTGGTATCACTAAATTTTTAAATAAAAAATAGTAGTATCCACTTGCGCAGGGGCTACTATTTTTTTGAGATTTTTTCTATAAGTAGAATTATTAATGTTAATAGTGATATTAAGAATAAACCACTTTGAAATAATAACATTAAAATGCTGTTACTCATTTGTATCACCTCCCTTCGAAAAGGGATTGGTGATATCAGCAGCCCTTATGCAGCCTATTTGATTGTACTAATAGATTATAACATGTATAATGTTTTAATTCTATAGTTGGTATTATCTGTTACTTGAAACATATATTATAAAATAAGACTTGTGATTTATTTTTATTGCACCGTAACGTCTCTTACTATCTTTATAAATATCGAGAATAAGGGATTTAATCTGCTCATAATGTGGTTATTCATCCCTTTAACTCATCCTACATTGAACACTGTAATATTTGTATTCGCCTTGTGCAATGTCAGCATGTCAACTGTTGATTATGATACTATATTTCATGCACTTAAAGAAGTACCGGAAGGGGCAGTCATACAAGGCGACGGTACAGACGCTTAATTGATACATTGCAGGATTTGCCAAATGAATAAATAGAGTAATTTTTTATGTCAATGCCTTTTTTAAGGTATTGACATAATTATTTCAGTTGGAGTTAGTTGCTTTTTATTGGTCTACATTTTATTTTAATTTACATAATATTTATGATGTTTATTAAATTATTTTATATTTTCTTTTCAAATAAATAAAATATTCACTTTTATCATCCCCTTAATGATGTCTCACCCATGAGGTAATAGTCAACCTGCTGTGCCGCCTTCCTTCCATCTTTTAAGGCCCAAACCACAAGTGACTGACCGCGCCTCATATCTCCGGCAGCAAATATTCCCTTTTTGCTGGTCATATAATTTTCATCTGTCTTCACATTTCCTCTAGCATCAAATTCTACACCAATATCATTTAGCAATCCTTCATGCTGAGGGTGGACAAAACCCATAGCCAGAAGAACAAGGTCAACTTTTTGATTAAACTCCGTGCCGGGTATGCTTGTCATCTTCATCCTGCCATTTTCTTTCTGCCATTTAACTTTCACCCCTTGAAGAGATCTCACCCGCCCGTCTCTGCCTTCAAATTTTTCTGTACCTATACACCATTTTCTTATACAACCTTCCTCATGAGAGGTCGTAACTTTGAGAGTTTTGGGGAAAGTAGGCCAGGGCATGGTTTCATCTCTTACGAGCGGCTGCCTGGGCATCAGTTCATATTGATAAACAGCTTTGGCACCCTGTCTTATTGAAGTGCCTATGCAGTCAGAACCTGTATCTCCTCCGCCTATGACAACTACAATTTTTCCCTTTGCATTTATCTCCTCTTCAATTAGTTTCTTACCTGCAACTCTTTTATTCTGCTGTTTCAAAAAATCCACTGCAAAATGTATTCCCTTGAGCTCTCTTCCCTGAATTTTAAGATCCCTTGGAATAGTAGAGCCTCCCGTTAGAACTACTGCATCAAAGTTTTTAATCAATTCATCAGCGGAATACTTTCCTCTGCCCGCATAAACATTTGTTTTAAAATCTATGCCCTCCTCTTTCATTATATTTATTCTTCTATCCAATACGCGTTTTTCAAGTTTAAAATCAGGAATTCCGTATCTTAAAAGTCCTCCAATCTCATCTTCTCTCTCAAATACGGCAACCGAGTGTCCTACTGAATTGAGTTCCGATGCCGCCGAAAGTCCTGAAGGACCCGAACCTACTATAGCCACCTTTTTTCCAGTTCTTACTTTCGGAAGATTGGGCTTTATCCATCCTTCTTCAAAAGCTTTTTCTATTATATTCAATTCTATTTCCCTTATGGACACCGGTTTCCTATTTACTCCGAGAGTGCAGGCACCTTCACAGATAGCCGGACATATCCTCCCTGTAAATTCGGGAAAACTATTGGTAAGGATTAGCCTTTCAAAAGCTCTCTTCCAGTTATTCCTATACACAAAATCATTCCAATCCGGGATTACATTTTCGGTAGGACAGCCCCAGTTGCAAAAAGGAGTCCCACAGTTCATACACCTGGCCGCTTGAATCTTAATCTTATCTTCAGACAATCCGCAGTATATTTCTCTATAATCTTTGACTCTTTCCTCTACACCACGTTTTTCAGGATCTTCTCTTTTATATTCTCTAAAACCAGTTATCTTTCCCATAATGCTGACCCCTCTTCATTACCAGAAGCAGCAACCGCTTCCGCTTCTGTCTGCTGCAATATGGACTTGTATGCTCCAGGTATTATTTTTTTGAACTTATTTTTATAAGCATCCCATTCATCCAGTATATTTTCTGCCTTCAAACTGTCTGTATATTTATAGTGCTCCCGTACTAATCTATATACAACATCCATATCCCGTTTATCTGAAATATTCTCTACTTCAACCATCTGTAAATTACACCTGTCATAGAAGGAATCATCCTCATCCAGAACATAAGCAACTCCTCCGCTCATGCCGGCCGCAAAATTTTTGCCGGTTCTACCTATGATAACCACTGTTCCGCCAGTCATATATTCACAGCAGTGATCTCCTACACCTTCAACTACCGCCTCAGCTCCGCTGTTTCTCACCGCAAATCTTTCTCCTACGCCGCCATTTATAAAAGCTTTTCCTGAAGTAGCTCCATATAAAATAGTATTCCCGGCTATTACATTTTTTTCTGCTGCAAAAGTGCAATTTTTAGGTGTTCTAATGATTATTTTACCTCCTGACAGCCCTTTGGCCACATAATCATTGGCATCACCTTCAAGTACCAGAGTAAGTCCATTTACTCCAAAGGCACCAAAGCTCTGCCCTGCAGATCCTTTAAAATTAAGTACAATTGTATCTTCAGGAAGACCGCGGCTTCCATATTTTTTAGCAATTATACCGCTCAGCATGGATCCCACGGCACGATTTACATTCTTTATTTCCATGGTTGCAGAAACTTTTGTTTTATCATTTATGGCACCTTCAGCCATCTGAATAATCTTATAATCCAATGCATCATCCAATCCATGATTCTGGGGTATCGTACAATAGGATTTAATCTTTTTCGGCATATATGGCTTATACAAGATAGAAGATAAATCCAATTCTTTGGCTTTCCAGTGATCGACCGCCTCCTTTGTCTCCAGCATATCTACCCTTCCTATCATTTCATTCATGGTTTTAAATCCAAGCTCAGCCATGTATTCTCTTACTTCCCGTGCAATAAAAGTCAAAAAGTTTATTATATACTCGGGTTTACCCCTGAAATGCTTTCTGAGCTCGGGGTCCTGCGTGGCTATACCCATATCACAGGTATTCAAGTGACATTTCCTGAGCATAACACACCCCATGGTCACAAGAACTGTAGTTGCAAATCCAAATTCTTCAGCTCCAAGCAGTGCTGCAATTACCACATCCCTGCCTGTTTTTAACTGTCCGTCAGTCTGCAGCCTAACTCTGCTTCTCAAATTGTTCAGCAAAAGCACCTGTTGAGTCTCAGATAGACCAAGTTCCCAGGGAATCCCCACATGTTTTACAGACGAAAGCGGCGCTGCTCCTGTTCCACCATCATAACCACTTATCAATATTAAATCTGCATGAGCTTTTGCAACTCCGGCCGCAATTGTTCCCACTCCCATTTCAGAAACCAATTTTACGCTTATATTCGCCTCAGGATTTACATTTTTCAAATCATATATAAGCTGTGACAGATCTTCTATGGAATAAATATCATGATGGGGAGGTGGTGAAATAAGATCTATTCCCGGAGTACAATGTCTGGTTCGTGCAATATATCCACCAACTTTCTTTCCCGGAAGTTGACCGCCCTCACCAGGTTTCGCCCCCTGGGCTATCTTTATCTGAAGCTCGTCTGCATTTACCAGATACTCTGTAGTAACTCCGAAACGTGCTGAGGCTACTTGTTTTATGGCACTTCTCCTTGAGTCTCCATTAGAATCCAGTCTGTACCTTTGTGGATCCTCGCCGCCCTCTCCAGTGTTGCTTCTCCCACCTATTCTGTTCATAGCTATAGCTATGGTCTCATGGGCCTCTTTACTTATGGACCCAAAGGACATGGCTCCTGTACAAAATCTCTTAAGTATTTCACTTACGGGCTCCACCTCTTCTATTGAGATACTATTTCCCTTCTTAAATTTTAATAGGCCCCGTATAGTACATAGATTTTTATCCTGCTCATTTATGATTTTTGCATACTCTTTGTATACATCATAACTGTCGGTCCTGGCTGCAACTTGAAGTTTATATATGGTTTCAGGATTAAAGAGATGAAATTCTCCCCCTTTTCTCCATGAATAATTTCCTCCTACATCAAGCTGTGAAATAGGTTTTCTTATCTTATTGAAAGCATTTTTATGTCTTGACAGTACCTCACTGGCTATTACGTCAATTCCAACTCCACCTATTCTTGAAGGTGTACCTTCAAAATATTTGTCCACAAACTCCGAGTTCAAACCTATGGCTTCAAATATCTGCGCTCCATGATAACTCTGAAGAGAGGATATTCCCATCTTTGAAAGTATCTTCAATATCCCCTGATTTACAGCTCGTATATAATTTCTTTTTGCCGTATTCATATCTGCTTCAGTTATGTCTCCATCTCTCACCATCTGATCTATAGTCTGATATGCAAGGTATGGATTTACTGCCGAAGCCCCGTAACTTACAAGCAGTGCAAAATGCATGGTTTCTCTTGCCTCTCCCGTTTCCACAATAATTGAAACTTTCGTACGGGTTTTTTCCCTGATCAGGTAATGCTGCACTGCGGAAACCGCCAAAAGACTTGGAATTGCCGCTTCATACGAATCCACATTTTTATCGCTCAATACCAGTATATTATATCCTTCTCTTATTCTCTGCGAAGCCCTTTCACAAATTTTATTAAGAGCCTCCTTAAAACCATCTATTCCCATATCGCATTTAAAGGTAATCGGTACCGTAGTAGTTTTAAAGTCCTTATTCCTCAAACTCTTTATCTTCGACATTTCCTCATCCGTTAAAATTGGGCTTTTGATCTCTATAAATGGATCCTTTGTAATTTCATCATTTAGTATATTGGCTTGAGGAGAGCCTATATAATTCAAAAGAGACATCACAAGTCTTTCCCTTATAGGATCTATAGGGGGATTTGTTACCTGGGCAAAAAGCTGTTTGAAATAAGAAAAAAGAAGCTGGTTTTTGTTGGAAAGCACAGCAAGTGGGGTATCGTTACCCATTGAGCCTACAGGTTCCTTACCTTCAATTGACATTGGGGCTAATATTCGCTTCAAATCCTCAAGAGTATATCCAAAAGCCTGTTGTTTTTCTCTCAGTACTTCTGGAGTTATTTGCTCTTTTGCCGCAACAGTATCAAACATATCCAAGGTAAATCTCAATTTATCCAGTATTTTGCCATAGGGTTTCGCTTTACAAATTTTTTCCTTTAATTCCTCATCCTTTATAATTTTGCCTTTAGATGTATCCACTAAAAACATCTCACCGGGCTTTAATTTTCCTTTTTCCAGGATATCTTCATTTTTGAATTCCAGCACCCCAGCCTCTGAAGCAAGTACAACAAATCCCGTTTTCGTTATTACATACCTGGCAGGTCTCAACCCATTTCTATCAAGGGTAGCACCTATCTGAATGCCATCGGAAAATGAAACAGCTGCAGGTCCATCCCATGGCTCTACCAGAGAACCATGGGATTCATAAAAAGATCTCTTATACTGTTTACTGCTGCAATTTTGTTCCCAAGCTTCAGGTATCAGAAGCATAAGTGCATGTGGAAGAGATCTTCCGTCCTGATACAAAAGTTCCAGTACATTGTCAAGAGAAGCAGAATCACTTCCGCCTGCATCTATTATTGGAAAAAGATTTTTGATATTTTTACCAAAGGCCCTGGATCTAAGCACACCCTCTCTGGCTCTCATCCAGTTTCTATTTCCCCTTATGGTATTTATTTCTCCATTATGGCCAAGATATCTAAAGGGCTGGGCCAAATCCCATGTTGGAAAGGTATTTGTACTGTACCTCTGATGTACCAGCGCAATAGCACTCTTAAAATTTATATCATTGAGATCAATATAAAATTTTTTTATCTGATTTGCCAGAAGCAGTCCTTTATATACTATCGTCCTGCTGGAAAGACTGCATACATAAAAAGTTTTTGCGGCTCCCTTCAATACCTCCTTTACTTTATTTTCCACCTCTTTTCTTATCATATAAAGCTTTCTTTCAAACTCAATTTGATTTCCTGCATTTTTTCCTATAAATATCTGCCTTATAATAGGCTCAGTACCCTTTGCAGTCTCACCTATACTTCTATTGTCTGTAGGTACGTCTCTCCATCCCAAAACCCGCTGGCCTTCTCTTTCAGCAACTCTTTCCATTATTCCCTCACACTGCAGTCTCAGAGCTGTTTCCTTAGGGAAAAATACCATGCCTACTGCATATTCTCCAGGCTGCGGCAGTTCAATACCTAGATTATCACAATTTATCCTGAAAAATTCATCCGGAATTTGAACAAGCATACCTGCTCCATCTCCAGTTTTTGTATCAGAACCAACTGCTCCTCTGTGAGTTAAATTAACTAGAATCTGAATGCCGCGTTTTACTGTACTGTGAGTTTTTTCACCTTTTACATTTGCTATAAATCCAACTCCACATGAATCCTTCTCAAAGTCAGGATCATACAGGCCCTGTTTTGAAGGAAATCCATTACTATAATTCATAATACTATGCCCCCTTTATAATTAACAATAAATGCCATCAGCTGAACCGATGGCCTCTACACACGGCAAAGATACATTTTTCAAGTCCCCAGAATGTATTTTATGCCTTTTTTCCTTTTAGCACTGTACTTTAAATTACAATGTAAGTTCTTAAAAGTATTTCATTTTTTATTAATATTTAGTAAAAATATTATCACAATTCACTATTATATGCAAGTTATATATAGAAATATTTCATTTTAATATATATTTTTTGTAATTGACATTATAAACTCCCCAACATTAAATTTATATTTTCAGATGTATGGGACACATTCTTTTATGAATCTGGACACCTGCACCGATTTGCCTCTTACAGTGCTGCTGCAGCACAGGTTCAAATTATCCACGGCCCTGGTGACTCCAACATAGAAGAGCCGTCTTTCCTCTTCTATATTGTCGTCAATATTGTTTTCGTGGGGCAGAATCCCCTCGCTGCAATCTACTATATATACATTCTTAAACTCCATCCCTTTCACGCCGTGAATCGTACTCAGCGTAACGCTGTTTTCATCCTGTACACTTTCCTCCAGAACTTTTTTTACATCGTCTACATGGTTTAAAAAGTCCTCTATACTGTCAAAATTCTCACATGAAACTTTAAATTCATACAGGATGTGCTGAAATTCTTCCAGATCCCTATTTGATTTTCTGCAGTAGTCCCTTAAATATTCTATATAATTTAGCTTATTCAATATAAATTCCACAGCACCATTTAGTTTTATCCTGTTTAATTTTTTGATTTTTCTCTGAAATTTATCTAGGATTTTAAGCTGGAAAATAGATATGCCGCCCACATTCTTCAATATTTCAAAACAATTTTCCCTCGTTCTGTTTTTTCTGATTTTTTCCATATTTACCCTTCCTATATACCTGAAGGGTTTATTTATAATGGATATGAAATTTTTTCTGTCACACACGTCAATGGATAATTTAAGGTAGGATATCAAATCTCTACATATAAAATGATTATAAAAATTATATTTCTCATCCAACAGCTTGAATTTTATGCCATGTGTCAAAAAAGAATCAATCAAGATCCTGGATTCCACATTTGTTCTGTAAAGTACCGCAATATCTCCATATTTGCACCTGCCTTCATCTACAAGATTCCGTATGGATTTCGACAGATAATCGGCCTGCTCTTTTTCTCTAGGGAATATATTGAAATTTATTTTCCCGTACTCCTGTCTGCTGCTGCAAATGGGTTTTAAATTTCTATCTTCATTATTAAATATGATGTTTTTAGACATACCTACTATATTCTTCGTACTTCTATAATTCATTTTTAGAAACAATTTTTTGCCATTTTGAAAGTATTCCCTAAAATTCACCATACAATCGGGTTTTGAACCCCTAAAGGAATATATGCATTGATCCTCGTCTCCCACTGCAAACACAAAATTGCTCCTGCCAAGCAGCTGCAGGATTTCTATCTGAAGGCTGTCGCAATCCTGAAATTCATCCACCAGTATATATTTAAAAGTTCTCCTGTAATAGTCTAAAATATTTCTATCCTTCCGGAACAGTTCCCCAACTTTCAGCTGGAGATCATCAAAATCCATAAGGTTATTCGCCGCCTTGTACCTCTCGTACTTATTAAAGCAGTCCATAAATACAGTTTTATCCAGTCGACTCTTGAAATCTTTTATATTTCCCCCGGTATTTTTAAAAAAGGATATGTCATTTAAAACCTCTCTTATTTTTTCATCTCCTGTGGAATCCATGTAAGATAAAAGTACATCTTTTACCACCTGGCTTGCTTTGTGCAGTGGTATTATCTTTATCTTATTATCATATTTTTTCAGTATGTTATAGTACAGGGAATGAAATGTTCCAAAAAAAGGTATATTTTCTCCCTTTGAAATCATTAAATACCTGCCTCTCATATCAAAAGCCGAGGATCTTGTAAATGTTATTACCAATATGTTACGCGGATCTGCATCTTTTACATTTATCAGATAATTCACCCTGTTTATTATAACTGTCGTTTTTCCCGAACCCGGCGGGGCACAGATTAAGACGTGCTTAAAATCAGTACATACTGCTTCCAGCTGATTCAAATCCAAGTTATTGTTCATTACAACCTTTCTCCTTATATATTTACAATAGTTTCGCCGAATCTACAATCTTGTAATATTTCATGTTAAGTATTACAATATTTATAGAATACCTATACATAATTTTGTTCATAATCACCCAAATTAAAACATAAATAGAGGAGATTTTTATTATGGAAAGTTCAAAAAATTTTGACATGAGAAATGGAAGAAATCTTACCATGCTGGTAGATTTTTACGAACTCACCATGGGTAACGGATATTTTGAAAGCGATATTGGAAATAAAATATCTTATTTTGATATGTTTTTCAGGAGTATTCCGGACAACGGAGGATACTGTATTATGGCTGGAGTTCAGCAGATTATAGAATACCTGTCCAATTTAAGCTTTTCAGAAGATGATATAAGGTACCTCAGAGGTAAAAAACAATTTTCCGAAGAGTTTTTGAATTATCTTAAAAACTTCAAATTTTCCTGTGACGTGTGGGCCGTACCAGAAGGAACTCCGGTATTTCCTGGAGAACCTATAATAACCGTAAAAGGTCCTGCCATTCAGGCACAGTTTTTAGAAACCATGATACTTTTAAATATAAATCACCAGACCTTAATTGCCACAAAGGCAAACAGGATTTGCAGGGCTGCAGGTAAAAGACCGGTAATGGAATTCGGATCCAGGAGGGCTCAGGGTCCTGACGCAGCTATGTATGGTGCCAGAGCTGCAGTCATAGGAGGCTGCAGCTCAACTGCCTGCACCATAGCGGACCAGATGTTTGGAATTCCTGCAGTCGGAACTATGGCTCACAGCTGGATACAGCTGTTTCCCTCCGAATATGAAGCTTTTAAAGCCTGGGCTAAAGTATATCCAAACAACTGCGTGCTTCTAATAGACACCTACAATGTATTAAAATCAGGCTTGCCAAATGCCATAAGAATATTCAAAGAATTCCTGATTCCCGGAGGTTATAAACCAAAGGGCATAAGAATTGACAGCGGTGATATAACTTATTTAACTAGAAAATGCAGAAAAATATTGGATGAGGCAGGACTCCCAGAGGTAAAAATAGTTATTTCCAATTCTCTTGATGAATTCGTTATAAGAGATGTGCTAAGCCAGGGTGCTTGTATTGATTCTTTCGGAGTCGGTGAAAGACTGATAACTGCGAAATCAGAACCTGTATTTGGGGGAGTGTATAAACTATCTGCAGTAGAAGATGACGGAGGAAATATAGTCCCTAAAATAAAAATAAGCGAAAATGAGGAAAAGATAACAAACCCCGGATTTAAAAAAGTATACAGAATTTACAGTAAAAACGAAGACAAGGCTATTGCAGATTTAGTGACTTTAAGAGATGAAAACTTGGATGCAGATAAACCTCTGGAAATATTCGATCCTGTATTTACCTGGAAGAAGAAAAAAATAAAAGACTATTATGCCAAAGAACTGTTAGTAAAAATATTTGACAAAGGCCGCCTTGTATATAAAAACCCGGATGTAAGCGCTATTAAAAAGGTGGTAGGGGAAGAGACTTCCAAGCTGTGGCCTGAAACTTTAAGACTTGAAAATCCCCATCGCTATTATGTGGATCTGTCCAAAAATTTATGGGATTTAAAGCAGCACCTGCTTGGAAAATATTCCGATACCTATGACGGATAAACCAAATTTAACTCACTGCTTGAAGATTTTCGGTCCTTCCGAAAATCTTCTTTTTAATTGTACTCTTTAATTATATCTGTAAACTTTTTTACTATATAAGCTGTAAATCCCCAGATAACATATTTTTTATACTGATAAAAGTATTCCGTTATTTTTCCACTTCTAAACTTATAGTTTCTCCCATTTACTACTAGATTATAGGGAAATTTTTCTCCCGGCATGGAAACCACCGGCATTTCATAAATAAGCGGAATGCTTTCCATAAAAAATTTCAGGGGAACTTTGATAATATGATCCACTTCACTTTTGCTGGGAATTATATTTTCACTTTTAACCCTGCATACAAAGGGATACATTATAAAATTATAGGGCGTTACAGCATAATCCATCTCTCCTACTACATCTATATCCTCCCTATTTAAATTTAATTCCTCCATGGTTTCCCTTACTGCTGTATCTTCGGGAGATTCACCATATTCCATTTTTCCGCCCGGAAAACATATATCCCCCGGCTGGTGCTTTAAATTCAGGGCCCTTACTTCAAATATCAAATTCAAATTCCCTTTCTCCAAACAAAGTGGAATTGTTACTGCACTTTCACTAAAATCCCCCATAATTTTTCCTTTTCTGCCTTTAAATATTCTCTCGACTTTTTCCATCAAAATTTATAACTCCTCCTATCTTTCAAAATACAACGATACTCAATTGTAAAATACATTCCTTAATGATATACTTTAAAATGTCATAATTAATTATATAATATGTTTTCAATAAAATACAAAAAAAATTTGGACAGATGGAGTGATTTACTTTGAAACACAGAATAAACATAGCATTGTTTTTCTATATATTTATATTTATATTCTCTCCGAATTACAATGTATCAGCTGCCAAACCGACTGGAAATGAAAATCCCGATATTTATGGAAAAGCAGCCATAACAGTGGACATGCAAACGAATGAAATAATATATGAAAAAAATCCGGATATCAGGGTGTATCCTGCCAGCACTACAAAGCTTCTCACGGCTATACTCCTTGAAAAAAACAGAAAGCCAAATAATATTTTAAAATATACTCCTGGAGCCAAAAATCAACCCAAGTCGTCTTTAAATAGGGACATCCATTCCATAGAGCCAGGTGATTCAATGACTGCAAGGGACGTAATGGATGGACTTTTGATGTATTCTGCCAACGATCTGGCCTATGTAGTTGCAGAGAATATATCCAAAAATGCAGGTGACTTTTCCAAAAAGATGAATGAATACGTGAAAAAACTCAATTTGAAAAATACCCATTTTGTCACCCCAAATGGCCTTCATAATCCCGATCACTATTCTACATCCTATGATATGAGTGTAATTGCAAGAGAAGCTTTTAAAAGTCTATGGATAAGAAACACCATGGGAACTTACCAGGCCACGGTAAAAACTGCAAGTGGTTTAACTTTTCCCATTAAAAATACAAATAAATTGCTGGGTAAAGATGGATGTATCGGAGGTAAAACCGGATATACCGTACCTGCCGGAAGATGCCTTGTAGCCATCTATTATAGAAACGGCCGCCAGATACTTGGAGTGGTAATGAATTCCGTATATGATCCGGGAGACACGTATGTATTCAATGATATGGAAAAAATAATAAATTGGAGCTATGATGAAAAGCCCACCATTTTATATAAAAAAAATTCTATAATTGGAAAGCAGATTATAAAGTATAGACCTTTATACTTTATAGGACCGCATGTAAATATAGAAGTTCCCATAAGAATAAAAGACAATGTAGCCTATTACGACAATGAGCTCAACAGAAAAGAACTGAAAAAAGATATGAATTTTTCGAACATCACTTTCAAAGCTTTGGAAGGTAAAGCTCCACTGGGAGATTTAACTATAAAAGAAAGAAATTATTCTAAAAGCTATAAAATTTATTCCAATTTATCAGATCGGGAATTTCTCAAAAAAATAATTCCTTTCTATTTAAAAACTTTACTTGTAATTTTCATAGGTTTCCTTATGATAAAGTTTATTTATAAAAGAAGTAGGGGCAAATGACAGTGGAGTATTTTGTCCACTGCCGCAGGATTCTATTTTACGCCTACATTATCCTCCAATTTATTTCCTCTCTGAATAGCCGTGAGTCCTGTACGTACAATCTTCTTAATTCCATAGTACTTCATAATACCAAGAAAAGCGGATATTTTTTTCTCGTCACCGGTTATCTCAATTGTCAGACTTTTTTCATCCATATCAACTATATTTCCCCTAAAGGTATTCACAATTTCCATGATAAGCAGTTTGTATTTTGAATTTGCGGATACTTTTACCAGGCACAGTTCTCTATAAACGGCCGGAACATCTGTAAGATCTGTTACTTTTATAACCTCAATCAATTTATTCAGCTGTTTGCTTATCTGCTCAAATATATAATCATCTCCCAGTGAAACAATAGTCATTCTTGATATCGTAGGATCGCCCGTAATACCTACAGTAAGGCTGTGTATATTGTATCCTCTCCTGCTGAAAAGCCCAGCTACTTTACTCAAGACTCCCGAATGATTTTCCACCAATACTGACAATACATATCTTTTTATAATGCTCACCTCTTTCTAAAATGTATTTTCGAGTGGATCAACAATACACTCTATTAAAAATGTTTTGTCCGAATACAGCGCTTCCTGAAAAGCCTTTTTAAATTCAACATTATTTTCTACTCTTCTTGCCAGAAGCCCATAAGCTCCAGCCAGTTTCACAAAATCAGGGTTAGCTTCAAAATTGACCTCAAATTCTTCAAAATGGTTATTTCTTTGAATTTCCCTAACCAACCCGAGACCTGAATTATTGAGAAGTACTATAATTATATTTATCCTTTTTTCCAAAATGGTTCCGAGTTCAAACATACTCATCTGAAAACCCCCATCACCTACAAAAGCTACAACTCTTTTGTCAGGGCACCCTATCTTTGCCCCGATGGCCGCCGGAATCGAGTATCCCATGGTCCCAAGGCCGCCGGAAGTGAAGAATTTCCTGTCACCCAGAATTTTAAAATTACGCGCACACCAGATCTGATTCTGCCCCACATCTGCAGTTAAAATTACATCATTTTCCAATAAGTCGGATATTTTATTTAAAATAATTTTGGGATTTACCTTTTCTGTGCTATTTTCATCAGGATCTGAATTCTCACTCCATTCTTTTATTTTATATATCCATTTTTCCGTATCTAAAGGACATATCATCCGTGACAATTTCTCAAGAATGATTTTTATATCGCCCACCACGGGAATATCTGCATTTAAATTTTTATCTATTTCAGCAGGATCAATGTCTATATGAATTATATCTGCTTCTGCAGCAAATCGGCTGCCTATCCCGCAGGTTGTCCTGTCAGAAGCTCTGGAACCAATAAGTATTAAAACATCTGCACTTTCTACAGCCCTATTGGCATAGTCAAAACCATGCGTCCCTATAAAACCTATATAATAATTGCTGTCTTCATTCATGGCTCCCTTTCCCATCAATGTATTTACAACGGGTATATGGGATTTCTCCACAAATTCTCGAAGCTGCTTTTCAGCATTTGAAAGTATAACTCCTCCTCCTGCACAGATAATCGGTCTTCTGCTATTTTTAATTCTATCCACTATTTTTCTTATCTGTCCAACATGTCCCTCCGTAGTTGGCTTATATCCCCTTATATCAACGGTTTGTGGATATTCAAAATCATCAATATCTTCATCCATTATATCCACAGGTATGTCTATGAGAACTGGACCCTTTCTCCCGGTTCGTGCTATATAAAACGCTTCTTTCATAATTTTAGGTATGTATTCTGCCTTTTTTACAAGGAAATTATATTTTGTAAATGATTCGGCAGCACCTGTAATATCAAGTTCCTGAAAAACATCCCTGCCAATTAAGGAGGATTTAACCTGTCCCGTGATTACTACCATTGGAATGGAATCCATGTAAGCTGCAGCAATACCTGTAATGATATTTGACGCACCCGGTCCTGATGTCACAATGCAAACTCCAACTTTTCCAGTAGCTCTGGCATATCCGCTGGCTGCATGTCCCGCTGCCTGTTCCTGTCTTACAAGAACATGTTCAATGTCAGATTTTCTCAGGGCCTCATATATGGGAATAACTGTGGCTCCGGGATATCCAAATACCACTCTCACATTTTCTTTTTTTAAGCACTGCATAATTATTTCAGCAGATTTCATATATACATCTCTCCCCATTGTTGAAAGTTTAATATATTTTTTATGCACAATAAGCAAACACCATTTGCTTATTGTGCATAATCAAAGTTGTGCCATTCTCGTATACTACTTTAATATTGCTCCAGTATTTGCAGAAGTCACAAGCTTTGCATACCTAGACAAGTATCCTGTTTTTATCTTCGGGGAAGGCTTTACATATTTCTTTCTTCTTCTTTGAATCTCTTCAGAATCCACTTTCAATTCTATTTTCTTGTTTATAATATCTATGAATATGCTGTCTCCTTCCTCTATCAGGCCTATAAGGCCGCCTTCCATAGCTTCCGGAGATATATGTCCTATGGATGCCCCTCTGGTCGCCCCTGAAAATCTTCCATCCGTGATAAGTGCTACATCCCTGTCAAGACCCATGCCTGCTATTGCCGAGGTAGGTGAAAGCATTTCCCTCATTCCAGGGCCTCCTTTAGGGCCTTCATATCTTATTACAATTACATCTCCCCTGTTTATTTCATTTCCAAAGATGGCTTTTACCGCATCTTCTTCTGAGTTGAATACCCTTGCCGGTCCTTCATGTACCATCATTTCCGGTGCCACTGCAGATTTTTTGACTACTGCCCCATCTGGTGCAAGATTTCCCCGCAATATTGCTATTCCACCTTCACTGCTATAAGGTTTGTCTATATGTTTTATAACTTCATAGTCAAGAACTTTATAATTTTTTATATTCTCACCCACAGTTTTTCCAGTGACAGTTAATTCATTCTCATTTATCAGACCTTTTTTTGAGAGTTCATTCATAAGAGCTTCTATCCCGCCTGCCATATGCAAGTCCTCCATATGATGCTTTCCGCTCGGGCTCAATTTTGTAAGACAGGGAGTTCTTCTGCTTATCTCGTGAAATAAATCCAAATTCAGCATGATTCCTGCTTCATGTGCAATTGCCGGAAGATGAAGTACGGTATTCGTAGAACCTGCCATTGCCATATCAACGGTTATAGCATTTTTAAAGGCATTTAAAGTCATTATATCTCTCGGTTTTCTATCGTTTTTTACACAGTCCATAACATACATTCCTGCATATTTCGCCAGTTGATTCCGTTCGCCAGTCTGGGCAAGTGCAGTTCCGTTCATTGGAAGCCCCATTCCAAGAACTTCGGTAAGACAGTTCATGCTGTTTGCTGTGAAAAGCCCGGAACAGCATCCACATCCCGGACAGGATCTTTTAACTTCCTCTTCAAGCTGTTCTTCTGTTATCTTGCCATCGCTGCAGGCTCCCACTTGTTCTATACATGTACTGAAGTCCAGAATCCTACCATTTAATCTGCCTGCCCTCATAGGTCCGCCGCTTACCACGACAGCTGGTATATTGAGTCTTGCAGCAGCCATTAGCATTCCAGGTACTATTTTGTCACAATTGGGTATTAAAACAAGTCCATCAAATTCATGGGCAAGTGCCATGGATTCAATTGAATCTGCTATGAGTTCCCTCGATGGAAGTGAATATTTCATACCTATATGACCCATGGCTATTCCATCACAAACTGCAATTGCAGGAAATTCCATCGGTGTTCCCCCGGCCATGACTACTCCAAGTTTGGCGGCCCTTGCTATCTCATCCAGATGCATATGGCCTGCCACTACCTCATTTTGCGAATTTACTATCCCAATCAGAGGTTTTTCAATTTCCTCTCTTGTAAGCCCCATTCCATACATAAGCGCCCTGGCCGGAGCACCTTTAATTCCTTTTTTCGCCAAATCACTCCTCATTTTGAAAATCCTCCCTCAAATTCATACATAACCGAACCAAATACAAAACCATCAACTGTGAAAGCAATCATGACCTGCAGGTTTCTCACCTTCTACCCCGCTTCTCTGTAAAGTCAATTTTCACTGCTTACTTCACTTTTTATTTTTTAATCACTTATATTTTAAAGCCCCTTTTTATTTACGATACTTAAATCAAATTTATTCATTGTCAGGATTCTCATTTATCCAGGACATCATACCTCTCAGTCTCTTGCCTACTTTCTCTATAGTGGAATTTTGTTCCAGCCTTCTCCTTGCAGTAAACTTAGGCCTTCCAACCTTGTTTTCAAGCAGCCAGTCCCTTGCAAATGTTCCATCCTGAATTTCCCCAAGAACCTTCTTCATTTCAGCTCTTGTATCCTCGTTTATTATTCTCTTTCCAACCTTATAATCTCCATATTCTGCAGTATCACTGATGGAATACCTCATTTTGTTTATTCCACCTTCATACATCAAGTCAACTATCATTTTCATTTCGTGCATGCATTCAAAATATGCATTTTCAGGAGCATACCCTGCTTCAGTGAGTGTGTCAAAGCCCGCCTTTATGAGCTCTACAATTCCTCCGCAAAGTACTACCTGTTCTCCAAACAAATCAGTTTCCGTCTCTACCCTAAAGGTAGTAGTCATAACACCTGCCCTTGTTCCGCCAATTCCCTTTCCATAAGCAAGCGCAATATCTTTTCCTCTCCCTGTGAAATCCTGGTACACTGCATAAAGGCACGGAACTCCGGCACCCAATGTATATTCTCTTCTCACTATATGTCCTGGTCCCTTAGGTGCAATCATAAGTACATCTATATTCTTGGGCGGAACTATCTGATTAAAATGAATGTTAAATCCATGTGCAAAGAAAAGTGCATTTCCCTCTGACAAATTATCTCTTATGCTTTCCTCATAAACCTGCTTTTGTTTTTCATCAGGTATGAGAACCGCTACAATATCAGCCCGTTTAACAGCCTCAGCTGTTTCATATACTTTGAATCCGTAATTCTCGGCTTTTTTCCATGACTTGCTGCCTTTGTACAGCCCTACTATTACATCAAGACCGCTGTCCTTCAAATTCAAAGCCTGGGCATGTCCTTGACTTCCAAATCCTAAAACAGCTATTTTCTTTCCCTTCAAAAGATCTAAATTAGCATCCTCATCATAGTAAACTTTTAATTTTTCCACAACATTTTCCTCCTCTATAATTTCATTTGTGCCCATTTTCACCTAATTAAATGAAAATTATGATAATTCCAAATTTTACAACTATTAATTATAACATATTTCACTCATTCGATTTAATTAAATCATAAAACTAAGCCAAAAACATACCCCTAAAATTTTATAAAAAAAGCGGCCAAATTTCTCACTTGGGGCGAGAAGTTTGGCCGCGCGGTACCACCCAAAATTTTTACTCAAAGTAATAACGGTATTACCGGAAAAGCCTACTTAAAGTTCAGCTCACAACTTAAAGGCTACCTTCAATAGTTGTATTTATGAGTTTTCACCAAATCTCACTCTCTAAAAAATATTCCCTATTTACTCTTCCTTGTCATTGTCTTTTATACTCTATAATTTTTATACAAATCTTTTTAACAATTTTATTAATCAAAATTCAGTGTATGTGATGATAATAATCCTTCATTATCAGAATGTCAAGAGCTTTTTTGCAAAAAAATTATTTTTTTGAATCAATATTTTTTCCTACATTATATGCAAATTTGATACTCAAACTTGCAAAAATAAATTTCATGGATTTTATAGACTTTTTTAAATTAATTGTTGACATGTTTATTTTTTTATAGTATATTATGTACAATAAATAAAAAACATTGACGGAGAAGAGTAAACAAAAATATGCCTTCAGAGAATGGGAATGTGGTGAGAACCCAGAAGCTAAAGTTGTTGAAAATCACTTCCGAGTTGCATGCTGAAATTAATTTAAGTAAAGTAAGCTATGCCGGCACAGCCGTTATACGCATGAGTAATAATTTGGGTGGTACCGCGGTAGACTTTCGCTCCAGAGTGAGAAGTCTATTTTTTTATACTCTAATTTCACATACAAATTATTTTATTTAAAATTACAGTGTATATTTTTTTAACCTAATCGGCGAGAAGTCGTCCACCTCTATAGGTGGTGTGATAAATTGAATAATATTCGAATTTGCTTTATCCTATTAAAAGACAAATAGTGTCAGAATCTGTCTTTTAAACTCTAAAATCAATTATACTATCTTTTTATCTTTTAAAAAATCAAAACAAAGTTTTATTCATTCATTAAACGGAATTGACGGGCAGCAGGAAATTTCCTGACTTCAACCCTGCACAATTTCAACAGGCGCTTGTAAAAATATCTATAAAAAATAGGGGAACACTGTAAAAACAAGCTTACAGTGTTCCCCTATTTTGATTTTTATATGTTCCTTTTTCTTCAGCTGCCAAACTTACTTCCTCTGTCGCCTATGTAGTACTCAAATGTACTTCCCATACTGTCTAGAGACCATAATCCGGTTGCCTTGAAATTATATCCACTATAGGTATCATAATCTGCGGGATCTGTATTGTAGGTCTGTATTATAGGATATATAGGCTTGTCCAATCCATAGGCTTTATATTCCCTTGCCATCGTATCCAGGCAGGAAGCAACAGACCAGCCCATTTCTTTCCAGTAACATTGTGGTGCTGAAAAATCGCAGTATTTGTTAAAAACAGAATAGGGTATATTCTGGTGATAACTTGCTATTGGAAAAGATGAATATCCAATTATGGCATTTGGACATTTGCTTCTCACAATCTGACATACCTGTTCTGCCGCATCAAATTTATTGGCTACACCGGCCACGTTACTGTCGCCCTCGGCATCAAAGACATAATAATCGCTGTTGTTCAATGCATCTACTATAATATCCGCTTCACTTTCGGGATAATTGAAATAGTTGTACCCCCAGGTGCCTACTATGAATCCATTTCGCCTAAAGTCTCCTACATATTTCAGAAAATCATCCCTGAAGTTTGTCCCACCTCCTGAGGGGCTTGAACCTTCATTGTATTTTATGCATACATTGTTTATTCCCATGTTTTGCAGCTTTTGAATCAGAGCATCTATACCTCCGTAGGAATCCACTTCACTTTGAAGCTCCCATATCCACATGGATGTAGATGCTACAGATTCTACATTTTTATTCGAAGGTTTTATTGTAACACTAAGGTTCACCGGTTTGTCATATCCTTCTACACTTCCCTGATAAACATAGGTTCCCGGTGGATCCTGCGTATTAACACTTTTACTCCACACAACCCCTACCTGTTTGACGGTTCCGTCAGACATGGTAGCCGCAACGGTAGTCGGGAGGGTATAATTATCTCCCTGACTTATAGCCACATTCATGTCATTTACACTCACTACCTTCAATGTAGTTCTAAAATCCATGCTGAAATTACTTTTTATCTGCCTGTTATACCTCGATTTCAGATTAGAATCCACAGTCAATATGTATTCGCTGTTAAGAGCATAGGATTGTTTTGGTGAAACATTTACGTAATAGCCATTATTACTCAATGATATATTTAAGGACACTTGTCCATTAGTTTCTTTATTTACAACTTTTATACTGTTTTGGGCGGATGACAGATCAACAGGTTGATTGAATTTTATAGTCCAAGTTTTATCCACAGGTACATCTTCCCTGCTTTCAGGACTGCTTTGTGTCACATACTGCCGAGGTGCATCATTCTGCGCTGTTTCATCGGCCAAAGCAAAACTGCAGTAATTCAGCTCACATATTAAGACAACTACTGCAAATATAAAAATATTCTTTAGCAGTTTAAACAATAAACTCCTTCCTTTCTGCATAAAAGTAATATATTCCTCTTTTTTTTCCTCCTTTCCTCTGATTTAAAAACATACCATATTACCATTTTATTTCCTAAAGATTATAACTCAATGAACAAACTATTAATAATATGTAAATAATATATGAATTAACCGTCAAAAGCTCAAAAGTTAAAATATTTAAATCCAAATCAGAAAAAGTTTTTTGCTGTCTATGCACATATCCCAGGGCTGATTCAAATTCTTAATTTTTTGCCATTTTTCTCTGCTTATTTCCCATCTCAACGTCTTGATTTTATCATAAGATTTTTCTTCCACACTCTCCAGATAAATTGCCGTTGTAAAAGGACCATTGTTTACATATTTTACACGACATTTGAAAATATTTTCGCCAGTGCACCCATTTCCCATGGTAATATAATGTGATCTAATACCTACGTAGGACGGAGAACCTTTGATTTTTTTGTCAGTTTTAAGTGTACAGCCCCAGTCAAGAGCTTCTACCGTATTTTCATCCAGTACTTCAATCCTGGATATATTTTTACATCCGGTGAGCCGGGCGGCAGCAAGGGTAGCCGGATTCTCAAATATATAATCCCTGTCTCCGCAGCTTTCGACCACTCCGTTATTGATTATTGCAATATTCTTACAGATTCGATACACCTCGTCCCTGTTATGTGATACAAAAACTGTAGATCCGGTGTAATTATTCAATATGTATACAAGTCGTTCCTCCATTTTACTTCTCAAATGGCTGTCGAGAGCTGAAAATGGTTCATCCAGCAGCAATATCTCAGGTTTTACAGCCAGCGCCCTGGCAATGGCGACTCTCTGCTGCTGCCCACCTGAAAGCTGGCTGGGATATCTGTCTTCCAGCCCGTTTAAGTTCATCATGTTTATCTTTTCAGAGACTATTTTATCTTTTTCGACGCGCGATATATTATTTAAGGCAAAACTTATATTTTGACTTACAGTCATGTTGGGAAACAACGCGTAATTTTGAAACAAAAATCCAACTTTCCTGCTGCGGACGGGAATATTTATTTTCTTTTCAGAATCATACAGTACCTTTCCATTTAATATGATTTTCCCGCTGTCAGGGACTTCCAGCCCTGCAATACATTTTAGCGTCATACTCTTACCCGAACCCGACGCCCCAAGCAGACCTATGATATTATCTTCTGTACTGAATTTAACATTAAGATTAAATCCATGGAATTTTTTTTTGACATCAATATAAAGCCCCATATTATCTTCTCCCAACACCATATATGTTTTTCTTTTGACGTTCGTTCCAATAATCCATTAAAAAAATCATAACCGTTGAAATTGCAACAATTAATATGACCCAGATAAGCGCATTTCCCATTTCACCATTTTCTGCCGCAAAATAAATAGCTATGGGAATAGTCTGCGTTTTGCCAGGTATATTTCCAGCCACCATGAGAGTAGCTCCAAATTCCCCAAGACACCTGGCAAAAGAAAGGACTGTTGCCGCACCTATTCCAGGCCATGCCAGCGGCAGTATCACCTTCCAAAAAATCTTACATTCAGATACTCCAAGAGTTCTTGCGGCATTTATAATGTTATTGTCTATCTGTTCAAAAGATCCCTTTGTTGTCCTGTACATCAACGGAAATGATACAACAGCGGCAGCTACAACAGCGGCCGGCCATGAAAAAATTAAGCTTGTTCCAAATTTCATCAGCAATTTACCTATAGGTCCATTTTTCCCAAAAATAATAAGCAAAAAAAAGCCAACTACCGTTGGCGGAAGTACAAGAGGAAGTGTAAATACAGTATCTATGATGTTTCTGAATTTTCCTTCATAATTGGTCATCCAGTAAGCTGCAATGATTCCAACAAAAAATGTTATAATAGTAGCTATAAAAACCGTCTTTATAGAAATCCAGGCCGGTGAAATATCAAAATCCACAGCAACTCCCCCTTTATTTCAAAATCAAAAGTATATGCACTTTACTTTGCTATCTTGAACCCGTATTTTTCAAATACTGTTTTAGATTTATCCCCTGATAAAAATGAAAGAAATTCTTTAGCCGCACCTGCATTTTTACTATTTTTCACTACAGCTGCAGGATAAATTACAGTTTTATGGGAATCCTTTGGTGCCGCAGCTATGATATCAACCTTATTCGATATAAGTGCATCCGTTTTATAAACAATACCTGCATCTGCATTTTTTGTTTCAACCCAGGTTAAAACCTCTTTTACATCTTTTCCATAAACAACCTTAGGCTGAACCTTATCCATTAATTTTAAATTTGTAAGAACTTCCTGAGAATACTGACCTACAGGAACACTTTTAATCTCACCAAGTGCCACTTTCTGAACCTTGTCTGAAGCCAGATCATCAAAATTTTTGACATTGGAAGAACCCTTAGGAACTATAAGCACTACATCATTCTGCAGTAAATTCTTTATAGTATCGTTTACAACAAGATTTTCATTTTTGAGATCATCCATCTGCTTGGTGGCAGCAGATACAAATATATCAACTGGTGCACCCTGTTCAATTTGTCTTTGAAGACTGCCCGAAGCCCCAAAATTGTACTTGACAGTGACATTGGGATGTTCTTTTTTATACAGTTTCCCTATTTCATTCATTGAATCCTTAAGACTTGCAGCTGCCGATACGGTCAAAGTAACCTGCTTGTCCTTATTTGCCGATGAACCAGTTTCTTTGGAACTTGCATTGGATCCACCGCATCCTGCTGCCAGGAATACAATACACAAGGACATGACAATAAATAACATTCTCTTAGATTTTTTCATATAACATAACTCCCCTTATTGCAATTATATTTTTCAACATAACATAACATTATATAACGTAATATAAAGTATATATTCAATCCATTTATTTTATGTTATATTATGTTATATTATATAATAAAATTATATATTTCAAAAACTGATCAGTCAAGCCAATATCTAAATTTTCAGTATAATATTTAAAAATAAGCAGGGTGCTGTAAAACTGTTTTAAAAAATAATTTTACAGCACCCCATTTTACATATTAAAAAATAAGCAGAAGCCTGATTTAATTGTAACTGCTGACAGCTTTCTCTACGTTATTTTCCCCATAGGTTATCCAGTCACTCCAGCTCCCACTGTAAAGTTTAACCTTTAATCCAATTTCATCCATCAGCAAAAAATTAAAGGCCGCATCAATTCCTGATCCGCAGTATACTACCGCACCTTTTTTATCATGGGCGTTTTTAAATTTTCTCTTTAAGTAATCAATATCAGCAACGGTATTGTCCACGTTCAAACTTTCTTTCCAGTAATAATTTACAGCCCCGGGTATGTGTCCTGCTATTTTGTCTATGGGCTCACTTTCACCTCTGTACCTTGCCGGAGTCCTTGAATCTATCAATATCCATTTGCTGTCATATTTTATTCTATTTACAAAATTTACATCCGATATTATATTTTCATTCATATTCAATTGAAAATTACTTTTTCTAGTGGATTTTGACACATCTTCAGAAAGCCTGTTTCCATCATTTATCCATTTGCCTATTCCACCATCCAGGATGTAGTTAAATTTATGTCCCATGTAGTACCTAAGCATCCAGCAAAATCTTGCTGCATCGGCAATTTTATAATCATCATAGGCCACCACCACAGTACCTTCACTTATTCCCAAATTCTCCACTGTATTTCTAAATTTTTCAGCTTTGGGAAGAGGATTTCTGCCGCCGTGTTTCCCCGGTGTCGAAGATAATTCAGTATTCAAGTCCACAAAAAAAGCACCTTCTATGTGGGATTTTTTATAAGACTTTTTCCCATAGCTTTCATCCAACAGATCTCCCCTGCAATCCACAATCACCAGGTTGTCGTCTTTTAAATGATCTTTAAGCCATCTGGTAGTAACAAAATTTTTCATCTAACTCCCCTCCATATTATCTACTATTTAAATTTTTTTCTATTATCGACTTAACCATTAATGGCAGGCTTCTTTTTTGTTTTGCACTTAAAAGCTTTACATCAATAGGTTTATCAATGACCATCTTCACTCCGGCAGGTGCAAATATTTTATATTTACAGCCTTCAAATATTCTATAGCTGCCATCAATGGCAACGGGAATTATGGAAACACCCGATTTTATTGCAAGTTTAAAACTACCCTTTTTAAAATCAAGCATCTTATGGCACTTACTTATAGTACCCTCTGGGAATACAACCATGGAATACCCATTTTTCAAATTGTCTATCCCCCTCGCAATAGCTTTCACAGATTCTCTCATATTTTCCCTGTCCATAAATACACAGTGAATCTTTTTCATTCCTTCTCTAATAACCGGTACTTTTAGAAGTTCTTTTTTTGCTATAAATCCCATGGATTTGTCAATATAAGCAAGCATAACAAGAGGATCAAAGATTCCCTGATGATTCGAAACAAATAGATAGTTCCTTTCCCCAATGTTTTTCTGGCCAATTACATCCACTTTAACTCCAATTTTATCCAAAATGTTTTTTGCCCATTTCGACACAATTTCCGATATAAGTCTATCTGCCTTTTTACCCGCAAAATTTTTATACATGAACTTAATTTTCAATTCCAGATAAAGAGTATAAAATGCATAAAAAATAAAATAAATGTACAAAAATACAGTTTTCATATTTTTCTCCTACAATATCACATATTTAATATTTACATTATATCATTATTTAAATAAAAAATTGTATAAAATTATTGAAGATATGTCCGGTTAAGGATAAAATGATATCATACAAGTATTATAAATTTTTAATCAAAAGAAAATTATAGGAAGCGACAAATCTTATGTTAATAAATTTGTTTAAGGGAATAGCCATAGGTATGATAATAGGCATGCCTTTCGGACCAATTGGAGCCCTGTGTCTTAAAAACACATTGACTTTCGGGCGCAGATACGGCTTGATTTCAGGACTTGGAGCTGCATTTACAGACAGTATATATGCTTCTCTGGTTCTAATGAGCTTTATGTTGATAAAAAAATTTGTTGTATTGCATGAACTATACCTCCGTATTATAGGAGGACTTATATTAGTCTGCTTTGGAATTTATCCGGTTATAAATAGAAAACATCACATTACATTAAATATAAAAAAAATCAACAAGAAAGATATTTCACAAAATAACAATTTACTGTTTAAGACATTTACTTCCACATTTTTAATATCACTGGCAAACCCAACGACTGCTCTTCTGCTTATAGCCATATTTACAGGTTTGCACCTGTCAAATGTACGAATAAGTCCTATAAATAAATATTTTCTAATTCTGGGCATATTCACTGGATGTATGATCTGGTGGTTTATACTTGTTTCCACGGCAGGAAAATTTACAAGCAAGCTCAAGGTGGAAAATAAATTTTTTCTAAATAAAATATTGGACCTGGCAATAACTATCGGCGGAATAATAATATTTTTAAGTGCTTTTATTTCCTTTAGAATCAGAAGGCCCTCTCTTTTAAATTTAAAACTGTTTAACACATTTAAAAGCTCATTTTTCAAAATACCCTGGATTTGAACCCCTTGCCTCTAACTTCACTTGCATCCATAATTGACATAACCGCATTGGCATCCAGGTCATAGATGAATCTTTTAGCTTCTTCCACCTGTCTTGAACTCATGATGGAATATATGATCTTTTTTTGAACTCCAGTATATGCCCCTTCACCGTAAAGGTAAGTAACTCCCCTTCCAAGTTTTTCAACTATTTTTTTCTCTATCTCTTCATTTTTACTAGTTACTATAAACATTATCTTTTCTTTATCAAGTCCCTCAATAATCTTATCAACTACTACGGAATACATATACATTGATATAAGAGTATAAATTGCAGTAGGCAAATTACCTATGAGCATGCCTGCCGCCACTACCACTGCATTGATTGCAAAACCAATTCTCCCTATTGAAATACCATATTTCTTTTTCAGTGCAACTGCTATTATATCGGTGCCGCCCTGTGACGCCCTGCATTTAAATACAATACCCGCCCCAACTCCAGTAAGCATTCCACTGCACAATGCCGACAAAAGTGGATCCGGCAAATAATAAAAATTACTTACCTTTCTTGTAAAAATCAAGGACAAAGACATGGCCGCCATACCTATAAAGCTGAAAATTCCAAATTTCTTGTCTACGGTTTTGAATCCTACTATAAATATAGGTATATTTATTGCTATAATAAAATATCCTGAAGATATATCCGTCAAATACTGAAATATAATTGCAATACCTGAAACTCCGCCGCTTAAAAATTTATGCGGTATGATAAACATATTCACTCCGATGGAATATATTATATTCCCCACAATTATCAATATTACTTTTAATACAACACCCTTTACATTTTTCATATTTTTCTCCATACAAATAACCTATTTTTGATCTCTATTGCAAATAAATTCTATTACATACATATATTATGATCAATTACGATAGATGTCCATCAAATTACATTACTATTTATATAAAGGTGTGAACACAAATTACATCACATATATATCACATATCTTTCCCTAATCTTCAAATACCTCCAGATATATTCCGGTACCTAAAATCAAACAAAATAATTGACACATTAAAGAACTGCCAGAATAAAATATTATGAGAAGCAATATCATGGGGGAATTTGAAAAAATGCTCTACTTTAATTATCCTGATAATTCTAACTATATATTCAATATTGGAAAAAAGCACTTAAAATTCTATAGGCGTGACACAAATACCGGCTCAGTAATATTAAAAGAGCAAAAATTATCTCCTTCCAATTTTGGTATAAATTATCCCGTAATTTCAAATGAAGGTGATACAGAATCTATTAAAAAAATCAATAACCTTATTGCCGACAAAGTGAGTTCACTATTTAAAAGTCAGGTACTTCTGCCTGAAATAATTGATTTTCACGATATCCTTGGGAACTACGAAATAATGTTAAATCAAAAAAATATTCTCAGCATACTTTTTAACATAAGTACCTATATAAATCAGGCCGCCCATGGATATACAAAGTACTCTTCCATAACAGCCAATACCGAAACAGGACAGGTATATGACTTTGACGATTTATTTAACTCCAAAGTATACTACACCAAAATACTAAACGAGTTGGCAAAACAGTACATTAAAGAAAATGATATACATCTAATCGGAAAATACGATGGAATAACCCAGGATCAAAAGTACTATTTAACTCCCGAAAGTCTTGTACTGTACTATCAAATTTATGAATATACGCCGTATGTACATGGGCTTTTCAAAATAGAAATTCCCTACGCTAAAATCAAGAATATTATAAATCCCGCAGGGCCCATAGCCAAACTCATAGATACAATGTAATCCATCCCCATCCATCAAATTTGGGAATTAAACTGCATTTTCAATTACAGCAGTTTAATTCCCTGACATTGATTATTATTCTATTACTTCCAAATCCTTTGGATAATGATTCAATACCTCACAGCCGCCTTCCTCAGCAATTACCAGATCTTCTATTCGTACTCCAACTTCTCCCGGTATATAAATACCAGGTTCAATGGAAAAAATCTGGCCCGGCTGAACCACATTGGTATTTGCCGAGGAAACATCACCAAAA
The DNA here is from genome assembly GCF_041224415.1 of Clostridium lapidicellarium. Classification (NCBI taxonomy): domain Bacteria; kingdom Bacillati; phylum Bacillota; class Clostridia; order Eubacteriales; family Clostridiaceae; genus Clostridium; species Clostridium lapidicellarium. Next base: position 28,111 of record NZ_JBGFFE010000009.1, read on the forward strand.
TCATGATCATCTATTCCTATAGAATGTCCCAGCCTATGGGTAAAATATTTCCCATAACCTTTTTCCATTATATAGTCCCTGGCTGCCGCATCTATATCACAAAACCTAACTCCTGCCCCAGCTTTTTCTATTCCTCTCTTGTTTGCCTCAAGAACTATATTATAGACCTCCCTGCTGTGCTCCGGTACATATTTATAAAAAACAGTTCTAGTCATGTCCGAACAGTATGAATCTTTTTTGCAGCCGATATCGATGACAACACCATCTCCTTCCTTCACAGTCGAGTTGTCCATTACATGGTGCGGATCTGCCGCATTTGCACCATATCCTACAATAGGATCAAAGGAATGGCCCTGTGCTCCCAATTCTTCCCATATATCAGAAAGTATTTTTCCCATTTTCTTTTCAGAATATTTCTTGGGAATAAGTTTAATCATTCTGTCCATGGCAATATCATTTAATTTAGAGGAACTTCTCATAAGCTGCTTTTCCTTTTCATCTTTACACATCCTTACCTTGTCCACAATTTTTGAAGCATTTACAAATGCACTTCCGGCTTTTAATTTCATCAATTCAATTAAAAAATGTGAAGGCCAGTTTTTATCAATGCCCATGGGTTTATCTTTTTCAACATATTTTGAAAGGATTTCTACAGGTTCCTGAATATCATTGTAATAGACAATATCTATCCCCAAATCTTCATTTATCGGAAATAATTCATTTACGAAAAGTCTGTTGCCGTCCTTTAAATTTATATAAAGCGCCAGCATTCTTTCGCCAGGTAATATCCATTTTCCTGTAAGATAAAATATAGAAGACGGATCCGAAATTATCATTTGAGGCAATTTCTTTTCTTCCATTAGTTTCAAAACCTTGTCAAGCCTTTCCTGTATCATTACAAATCAACTCCTAAAATTATATTTTTAATTCATATGTATCATAATAACTAATAATCAGAAAATTACAATATTATTTTACCACATTTCTCATGTCATGTATATATTTTTTCCATATACATAGTAATTTTCTTCACATATACAGTAAAAAATTTCAATATTTCAATGCATCTATATATTGAATATATTTATTCGTTATGATATCATTATCATGTTCAGATAAGTAAAACTTAGGAGGAAAAAAATGATTGGTGAAATATCTCAAAAAATTCATAATTTAAGAAAGAAAAATAATCTCACTTTAAAGGATTTAAGCAAAAAAACTGGCCTTTCAGTGAGTTTTTTATCTCAAATAGAAAATGGATCTTCCTCCCTGGCAATTACCTCATTAAAAAAAATAGCAGATGCCTTCAACGTAAACATGAGTTATTTCTTCAAAGCTCCTGAAACGCATAATTTTCTGGTCAAAATAAATGAGCAAAAAATATTTAAAATGGAAGGTTCCAATTCAAAATTTATTAGAATAAGTGGAAATTTTCCTTCAAGAACCCTTGAATCCATGCTTATAATAATTCCTCCCGAGCAGACTCACGGAAGCACATTTAACCACCCCGGTGAAGAATTTGTATACGTACTGGAGGGAGGTCTTGTCGTAACTTTAGACGGCAGGGAATATTTCGTGGAAGCAGGCAATTGTATACAATATCCTTCAACTATAATACATTCATGGAGAAATCCAATGAAGCAGGCTGCAAAACTAATCTCCATAACAACTCCACTTATCTTCTAGTGAACTGCTGTCATTCTTACTCATTTTTATTCCCCCTATTCCCCCATTTCACCAATTCCCATATAAATAATGCTGTAACTGCCATTCCAAAAATTAAAATTAACACTTTCATATAAATACCACCTTCAATAATAAAATTATAGCATATCTTTCTATAAAAATAATGATTTTCAATTTAAAATTTTTCATTGACATGTGTACATTAAAGGTGTATAATAGTGTGATATAAGGAGGTGATAAAATGAAAGATAAAAAATCAGTATTGATAACACCTGATATCATAGAGGAATGTTTATGTGAGTCCTTGGATACAGTGGAAAATAATTCTCAGTCACATAGAAAAAATAAAAAACATTTAAAGTAAACAGAAATAATTTATTCCCACCAATTTAAGAGTTTATACTCTTGATATCATTTCTTTCTCATCAATGATTTTTTAATTTTTCAAGGGAAAATCCCATGAATTTCCCGCTATTTCTCCTATACCCTAGGAGAATAGGAGAAATAGAAGTATAAGGTTGTAAACACATCTTGTCTATTAAAATATCCATGTTAAAGAAAGCAATTAAAAGTCAAAAAATTTATGAAGCCGGCTTGTAATAATTTCACCAGTTAGGGGAATGAAATTAAAAAAACCAGCTTCATATTTTTATATCCAAATATTTAAGATAAATACCTGTTCAACAACAATTCATATAGTACATTATAGCATATAATATATTATATATCCATAACATTTTCTTTGGAAATATCGATTATTTCGGCATCAGTATGGCTTTCTACAAAATCTACAATACTTTCCATTATAGAATCAGTATGTGATGAATTCCCACATATTCCTACAATGCCTATGACTATTATCTGATATATGTCCCTGTCATCTATTTCCGATACGGATATATTAAACTTATTTTTTAATTTTTGAATTATACTCCTAACAACCATCCTCTTTTCTTTCAGAGAGTGCACCCAAGGTGCTCTCAACTTGATCTTCATGAATAAGATTTTCAAAATTTACCACCATCTTTTTTCAATAATATACATACCTTTCAAATAAATTATAATACAGTATTGATCATTTGCAAAAAATTTAATCCAATTTTAATGTTAATGGGATATACTGAGTTTATATTTCACTGCAAATAAAAAGCAAGGAGATTTTTTTTATGCCCTTATTAGAATTTAAAAACGTATCATACACGAGCGGTGACAAACACATATTGAAAAATTTATCTCTGGCAATTGATCGTGGAGATTTCATATCAATAGTAGGTCCGTCAGGCAGCGGCAAAAGTACTTTCTTCAGATTGTGCTCACAACTTATAAGTCCAACTGAAGGAACTATACTTTATAAAAATATACCTTATAATAAATACGACCCCATAGAGTGGAGGAGAAAAATAGCCTACTGCTTTCAAACCCCTTCCTTTTTCGGAAACACCGTAATGGACAATTTAAAATTTCCCTTTTCCGTAAGAAACAAGAAAGCGGATTTGTCAATTATAAAAAAGCTTTTGAAAGATTTCAAGATGGATACGGAATATTTATCAAGAGCTGTAAACAATCTTTCAGGTGGAGAAAAACAGAGAATTGCACTTATAAGAACTTTGATCACCGGCCCTGAAATTCTTCTTTTAGATGAAGTGACATCAGCTCTTGACGAAAAAAATACCCTCATCGTAGAAAACGTGATAAAATCCCTAAATGGCAGCGGAATTACTATTTTATGGATAACGCACAATTCTCAACAGAGCAGGAAATATGCAAATAAAATTTTATCGATTGAGAATGGAACTTTAAAATCTTTGGAGGTCATAAAATGAATGGAGCTGCAGATATCAGTATTTATTCAATTTTATTTTCCCTATTACTTGTATTAATTGCCCTTGCATTTTCGTATTCACAAAAATTAGATCTTGAAAAAGATATAGTCATAAGCATTGGAAGAGCCGTAATACAATTGATCATTGTGGGATATCTACTGAATTACATATTTGGATTAAAAAATATATTTTTCACTACATTTTTATTGATATTTATGATGATAAATGCTGCGTATAATGCAGCGAAAAGAGGATATAAAATCAAGAACGTATTTTTTGTATCTTTTGTCTCAATAATTCTAGGGACATCAATTACTCTGACAATTCTTGTATTTTGTAAAGTCATAAAATATGAACCCTATCAAGTAATACCTATTGGCGGGATGATTATCAGCAATTCCATGGTGAGCCTGGGATTGAGCTACAAACAGATGAAGCTGGAATTTAAGAATAAAAAAGACGAAGTGGAGACAAAACTGTCATTGGGAGCAGACATTTATCAGTCATCCATGAATATAATAAAAGATTCCATCAAGGTTGGAATGATGCCAACCATCGATTCAGCCAAGACATTGGGAATAGTAGCACTTCCCGGCATGATGACAGGACTTATTCTAGCGGGCACTTCACCCATAAGTGCTGTCAAATATCAGATAATAGTGACTTTCATGATGCTCTCTGCCACCTCTATATCTTCTTTTACAGCATGTTATCTAAGTTATAGAAATTTCTTCAATGACAGGAAACAATTAATCCAAGAATAACTGGCTATCTGTTTTTTCCCATATGGGAATCTGAACCGTGCCAAGATGAATTACTCCGGTTGAATCTGCTCTTTCCACTATTGAAGTTCTTTCTCGGAGCTCTCGGAGCCTGGTTTACTTTAATGCTGTTTTTATTAGAATAATGATTTGGTTGAATTTGGGGGCGTTTTGGAACAAATTTAACTCTGACATTTTTTTTACTTGGAGAAGGACTATAATTGCTGTGAACACTGTTTTTTCTGTTATAGGTACTATTTGACGATTTATAATTGCTTTTGCTGTTCAAATACTTATCGTCCGTCCTGCCATCAATGTTACTGTCAACACTCTTTACATTTTTGGCCGGACTGTAATTCAAACTTCTGCCGGCGCTTTTATCCGGCTCTTTAACTAAATTTTTATTTAAGATAACATTGCCATTTGATTTGATTTTAACATTCAAGTCAGAAGTTTTAATATCTGATTTGAATTTAGAAATATCCAGGTTCTTACCGGATATATTGATAGAAATACTTTTTGCCTTCATGTACTTCCTGTCAATAAGTTTGTCTTTCCGGGATTGATAAAGTATCATTCTCAGCCCATCATTCACGTCAATATTATTTATTTTAATTTGATTCAGTACCTTGCGGCCGTCGTCATTCAATGCTTTTGAAGAAATAATTCTGTTTAAAGAATTTACTTTCAGTTCAATACGTGGATTTATATTCACCAAAACCGTGGCCGAAGGGCTGTAATAAACTCTGGCGGCACCGCAAACAACCAGTGCAAATGCTATACATGCCGCAATCAATATTTTTTTGGCACTGACAGGGAAAAATCTATGTACAGCTTCATTTCCTACAAATTTTTCACCAATATTAGGTTTTTTACCATTGCAGTTTACTCTTATAAATTCACCATAAGGAGTAAGTAAATTAGCATATTTACCATTTGTATCTATTACTATACCTTCTTTTTTACTCATTATTCACACCTGCTTTTATATTTAAATAAGACTTTATGTAAAGAAACTTTTCACTGCTGAATATTATAAATAAAACAATGATATATTTTCTCCACTTATCGATAAATTTTTTGCTAAATCCGGTATATACGCATATTTTCTTAACGGGAAGCCGTCTTTTATTTAATATGTAACTGCTAATTTCACTATTATTACATATCTTCAAAGCAAGTTTTAAAGCATTGTTTCTCGTATCCTTATGTTTTGGACTTTTATTTACCAGGCTGTTGAAATTAATTCTGTATTTCACAAGCTCTTTTTTCAATTCAATAATCTCATATGCCCTATTTTTATTTTCCGTTTCCAATTCAAAGCTATCTATAGAACTGATATTGTCCAATTTTCCACCGTCACACTGATCATCCTCAAAAGTAAGCAAAGGTAAATTCCTATTTTTTCTAAAATAATCAATCAATGCATTTTTGATTATAACTCTTGCATATGCATAGAAATTCCCCTTGTTTTCTGTATATTTATCACAAGCCTTATTAAATGCAATCAAAGCAATACTGAGCTCATCGTCATTTTCCCACTGAAGGTGTTTTTTTGAAATAGAGTAAGTACATTTATATATAAAATTCTTATTTTCACTAATAAATTCATCTTTGTTCTTACAAATCAAGTGATTAATATTCTGCATGAAATCACCTCATGTATTAATTATACGAAAAAAAGCAATAATTTCAGGGGGTAAATTCTAAAAATTATTCCTCAAGCCCGCATTCCTGAGTTTAAATTTTTGAACAGCCATGGCCAAAACATCATAGATTTCATCATACTTAAATATTTTTCCCTGTAAAATCATATTTTTAAATTTTTCTATGGAAACAAACCTCACCTCGCTTACTTCTTCCTTCTGGAGAACTACTTTCGACAAATCAATATTCATATACACAAAATAAATGTCCCAGATAATGTTATCCTGAAATATTCTCATTATAAAATCCATATCTTCTTTCCTGAAACATATTCCCAGTTCCTCCTTTACTTCCCTCATAGAACCCTCCAATGTATCTTCACCGCTTATCATACATCCTGTAGTCAATGTCCATATATTTGGAAGGACCTCCTTATTTTCGGATCTTTTCTGAATCAATATTTCAAGTTTGTCATTTATTATCCAGACCTCAGCTGCCAAATGATACTGTCCGCCGCTTAAGACATCGGTACGTCTTTTTTTTAGACCTGTTTTATGTCCTTTATTGTCGTATATATCCCATAATTCCATTTAAAATCCCCCTATATATATTTTCTTTACAAACTTTTATTATACGTCAACAATTAATTCCTTTGAAGATGGCGCAAAAACGGCGGCTGTTATATACAACCACCGTCGGCATTTAAATTTCCGCATTTGCAGTATCGCTTTTTTTCTCTCTCATAAATACAACAACTGCCGGAATGAGAGATATTACTATAATTGCAATTACCACATAGGAAAAATTATGTTTTATAAAAGGCAAACTCCCGAAGAAGTATCCTCCCCACAAAAACATGGATACCCACAGAAATCCTCCCAGCATATTATGAGTTAGAAATTTAAAATATTTCATCTCGCCAATTCCAGCAACGAAGGGAACAAAAGTCCTTATGACAGGTACAAACCTTCCCAGCACTATAGCCATAGGGCCATGTTTTTCATAAAACCTGTGAGCTTTATAAATATGTTCTTTATTTACGAATCTTGTATTTTTGCTTTTTAAAATATTATTTCCTATCTTCTTTCCTATGAAATAATTGGCAGTATCACCCAGCACTGCCGCCGCAAAGAATACAATAAACAATGTAAATACCCCGAGGATATTTTCTGCAGCAAGCGCTCCAGCTGTAAATATAATGGAGTCACCCGGCAAAAAAGGCGTTACCACCAGTCCAGTCTCACAAAATATCACTATAAAAATTATAGCATATGTAAATGTACCATAATTTTGTATAATAATATTCAGATATTTATCGAGATGCAGCATGACATCAATCAAACTAGCTGTAAAATTCATATCTTTTATCTCCTCTTCCTATATACTTTTATAACCTTATTAATACATTATGGTATACAAACAAGGTTAAAATACAGTTAAAAAAGGATTATAATTTAGATAAAATTCCAGGGTCATACATCCATTTTGGAAACCAAGAAATCTGCATCTTTTACACTCAAAATAAAATTTACAATGTTTTCTGCCGCATCCATATTTGCATAAACTCTTTGAAATCTTCTGATTTTATTTAATTCCTGAGAATTATTTGAAATCAAATTACTCACCACATCTTTTATTTTACCTGTACTTTCGCATACTACTCCAAGCTTATGCTTTTCAACAAATTTAGGGTTTTCCTCTTCCTGTCCCGGAAGGGCGCCTGTTATTATCAAAGGTACGTTACAGGCTACAGCTTCCATGATTACATTAGGACTTCCCCTCATAAATACAATATCGGAGTCCCACATTAGATCCTGTATATTTTCCGTAAATCCATACACTTTAACTCTGCCTGCGTATTTCTTACCCAGTGATTTTTCCAGTCTATTCTTAAGTGCCTTATTTCGGCCGGCTACAATTTTCACTGTACAATTAAAATTTTCCAGGAGAATTGCGGCTATTTTTTTCATATTGCCAACTCCCTCTCCCCCGCTCATTATCATGCATTTAAGTAATTTCTTGGAATTACAATCGATGCCTTTTTCAAATCTATAGGTACGGCTGTAAAACCTCGAACGTACTGGAAAGCCCAGAACTTTTATTTTTTTTTCAGGCACGCCGTAACCCATGCATTTATACTTTGCCTCCTGCGTAGGGCTTATTATATAATCCGCTCTTGGATCTGCCCACAATGGCGTTATGCTCACCAAATCCGCAATAAGTGTGACAAAGGGTATTTCAATATGGTATTTTTCAAGAATATTTAGTATGGAGCCGTTAAAATTGGGGTGAAGAGTTAAAATCAAATCCGGCTTCGTCTCTTTTAATAAATTCAAAAATCTGTCTTTTATTTTCAACTCGACAATTTCATTTACAATAGATGGTTTAATAGACGAAATATCCCATATGAGTTCCCATAAATTTTCTGACTTTCTTGTTATGGGCCCATACGCCTTTGCTACATTCAGCAAAGTAGTTCCGCCCAACGAAAATCCATCTACTATATTTACTTTAATATTTCCGTTTTTAGGAAATTTCTCGCATAAAGATTCTGCTATGCTTTTATGCCCATGCCCTGTAAAATTAGATGAAATAACAAGTATATTATTAATCATAACCAGTCCCTCTTATCAGTTAATTATTATAATACAAATATCATCAATATTCTATTTTAGTATATTACACAATTAAATCTAACACAGTATTAAGAATAAGTTAAAATTACATTAAATCTTAATATTAAGATGAAAAATAGATTACAATAAACAAGGAAATAGAAAGAAAAGGAGCTGTGAATTTTATGAATACCAATAATATAAAATCAATTTATACTGTTCTTATTTTTATAATACTGGCGGCTTTTGATAATGTAGTAATAGGATTGTTCCCGCCGCTTTTCTCTTCTATCTCAAAAAGTATGAATGTACATATTTCTTCGCTGGGGATAGTCTCGGCAGTCAATATTCTGATGACATCCTTCTCGTCAATTTTGTGGGGCTATCTCACAGGTAAGTTCAGCAGGAAGTTTCTCGTCATTATAGGCACAGTCATCTGGTCAATTTCAATATTTTTGACATCGCTGTGTACAAACTACCTGCAGCTCCTCATCCTCCAGGTTTTCACCGGTGTGGGGCTTGGCTGCATATCTTCAATAGGATTTAGCGTTTTAACCGACTATATTCCGAATAAATACAGGGGAATGCTGCTGAGCCTCTGGGGCATGTCTCAAGGATTCGGCGGAATAGCAGGGGCGCTGATGGCATCACTTATGGCTCCCTTTACAAGTTGGAGGAAGCCTTTTGAAGTCGTGAGCATTACAGGCTTTTTGCTTATCGTACTGTATTTTTTTATAGAAGAACCTGCTGTAGGTCAATCAGAGCCTGAATTAAAAACACTTATTGAAAAGGGATATACATATAATTACAACATTGAATTCAAGCATCTATACAGTATCGTATCAAAACGAAGCAACATCTTATTGTTCCTGCAGGCGTTTTTTATGAATATTTCCATAGGAACTTTAATATGGCTTCCAACTCTGTATATTTCAAAAATTCAACAGCAGGGTTACAGCTTAAAAGTTTCGATTATCGCAGCCGGGTACCTTTTTGCCATATTTCAGCTGGGAGGTCTGACATCACCACTGTTCGGCCACATGGGCGACATTCTCCAGGGCAGGACCTACAAGGGAAGAGCTGTCCTTACATCTCTATTTATATTCGCTATGATACCATTTTACCTGGCAGTTTTCATGCTTCCGATGAACAATCTCAAGCTGCCGCAAAACAGCGATCCGCTACTTATATTGATATCATTACTAAAGGAGATAGTGGTGAATCCATGGATATTTACAACATTTATCCTATCTTTTCTTGCAAGTGCACTGCAATCCGCCAATACCCCAAACTGGCTTGCCCTGATAACTGACGTAAATCTCCCGGAACAAAGAGGTACCGCCTTCAGTATAGCCAATCTGGCCAACGGTCTCGGAAGAACCATAGGAAATGCAGGTGTTGGAATCATACTGTCCCACATACATGCCGGTGAACCCACAAATTATATAATTACCCTGTCACTGATGCAGATTTTCCTGGTTCCATCCGCTGTCACCTATTTGATAATGACAAAAGACAACATAAAAGATATCAATGACGTTAAAAATACATTGGTAAAACGCACAAGGAAACTGTCCCAATAAACTATATTTTAAACTGCCCCACAATGCCGGTAAGTTTTTCAGCTTCTTTTGCATTCTTATCTGTATTCAAAGCTATGTCCAAATTTTCTTTCTTTATGGAATCCATACTGCTGGATATATTGGAAACTGCATCTGTACACTTATTCACGGATGCAGCTATTTCCTCCACTATGCCGGAGAGATCCTGCTGTGACTTATTTATGCCCTCCATGAGTTCATAAAATTTCTTTATGACAGCTGCCATTTTAGTCCCGTCATTCTGGTATTCCCTGCTCATATCCACTATTTTAACATAGTCTTTCATGACCTTTCCCTCAACAAAGCCAAGTACATCCTGTGAAGAATCCATAAGTATGCCCACTGCTACAATTATATTTTTTATATCATTTTGCATATTGTCCGCCATATCCGAGCACCTATCCGCAAGTTTCTTGACCTCTTTGGCAACCACCATAAAACCGCTCCCATATTTCCCGGCACGGGAAGCTTCAATAAGTGCATTCAATGCAAGTATATTGGTTTTCTCGGAAACTTCTTTCATTTCATCCAGCATTTTCGAAATGTTTTTTACAACCTTTATGGTCTCAAAGGATTTTTTCAGTTTTCCGCTGGAATCCCTATAATATTTTTTTATATTACGGGCTGAATTCTCTATTTCGCCGCCCATGCTCACAGCTTTTTTATTTATATTGTCGGCCAATTTAAGTCCCGAATCAGCTTCATCTACAGTATTTTCTATCTTACGTTTTATGTAAAATATGCTTTTTTCAACCTCTTCAATAGAAGTCATGACTTCCTGCATATTAGACGTTATCTCATTTGATTTATCGGATATGGTTTTAATTTCGCCTTCAGATTCCCTAAATCTGTTATTTACATATTTGCTGGAATTTAGCGCAGCAAATCCTTCATCCTTTGCATATTTTATCATATATTTTATATTTTTCAGTGCTGAATTCAAATCAACCACGGTCTGTCCAAATTCATCCCTGGACTTAATATCCATTTTATATGTAAGATTAAAATTTGAAAGTTCCCTGGCATATTTCCTTATATTCAAGAGAGGTTTTTTGATCTGACTTGCTATTATGATCCCCATTAAAATACCGGCCAGTATAAATATCAAAGTAGCTGCCGCCATCTTGTATTTGAGGGAATTCACAGAGTTCAATATCTCATTTCTGTCAATCACAAGTCCCAGGTACCAATTTACACCGGATAAAGGCGAATAGGCAAGTAGAAGATCATTCCCCTTCTGTCTATAGTAATCGGAGCCGCTTCTGCCCTGCACCATATTTTTTTCTATAGAAGCAAGTTTTTTCAGAGAACTGTCCTTCTGGGAATTCTTTATAGTATTGTCCTTATTCAAAACCAAAGTCAAATTTTTATGTGCAACTTTAGTCCCATCTTTATTTATTATAAAACAGTATCCACTGTTTCCAATTTTCATACTTTGAACAAATTTATTCAATTCAGACGTACTTATGTTTGAAAATAGTACACCTGTTGTCCTTCCGGCATTATTTTTTATAGGAACTGCCACGGATATTATTTCCTCTCCATTTACATTAAAATAGGGCCCGTCAATAGCCGGAGTGCCCTGGACAGCTTTTTTCAAATACCCTGTCCCAAGGTCCATTTTTGTTTTCTCTCCAGTTTGCATGTAGGCCATACCGCTTAAATCCATGGCATACAAACCTGAATACCCAAGCTTGTTCGCCCTTTCCTGTAAAACAGGCACCTGAATTTCTGGATTCATGGATTTTATTTCACTTCTAGCCGCTATCTCCGTCATAGAACGAACTTGCTGCTGCAAAATGGAGCTTAAAAGTTTGGAGGACTCCCGGGCTTTGTCCTGCAGCGAGGAATTTATATTTTTTTCCATGGCAGTATAAAAAGTATAATATGACAGCATTCCAAAAAAACCGCAGATAAATACTACCAGTATTCCAATTTCAAGAATTATTTTCACTACGACGCTGTCCATGCTGATTAAATTACTGTCCACTTTTTTCTTTAAAAGGGAGCTTGTTTTTTTCCTAAAATTATCAAATATACGTAAGAAATTCAAAATTGTTTTTTTCATGACATTTCCTCCAACTTATTTATTTGAATTGATATCACATATAACATAACTGCTGCCCCTGTTCTTCTTGGCTTTTTTCTTGATCTTACTCATGCAGACTCCAATATCGTCAACTCTTTCAAATTTGCTGAAATTTCCATACATACACCCGAGGGCTATGGACGTAAGTGGAAAGATATCCTTATTGCCCTTTCTATCGAAAGATTCGATGTATCCATTTGTTTTATCCTTTTCATTAAAAAAATCAAGCACTTTCCTGTTGAATTTTGAAATTATCTTTTTGCACAAACCGCGCCCCTTATCAATATCATTTTCAAGCACACATACAAAATCGTCCCCACCTATGTGCCCTACAAAACCATTGTACATGGAACATCTGCTTACCTGTTCCTCTATGATTTCCGCAGTAAGCTTCAATACTTTATCCCCGTTTTCAAAGCCGTAAGTATCATTGTATATTTTAAAATTGTTCAAATCTGCGTATATGACAAAAAAATCATTGTGAGAATGTATTACATTGTCGAGAACCTTATTTATAATTTCATTTCCGGGAAGCCCGGTCAATGGATTGAGATTCCTGGCATGTTTCTTTTCAAACTCCAGAGTGTATTCAAGAAGATCCTTTATGGTTACAATTCCATAATACTTGTTGTTTTTTGTAACTATGACATAATCGTATATTTTCTTGTAATCCCTGGCCATTGCAATTTTGGACACCTCGCTTATAGATGTGTTATAGTCCACTATGGTCGGGTTGGCATCCATCACCAAAGACACGGGGCGTTTGAGAAACACCGAAATTCCATACTGCGTGGCAAGCACGTAGTCCAGGTTATGCTGCATCATAAGTCCGAGGGGATAGCCGCCATTTGTAATACAAACTCCCGTTATATTATAGGTATCAAAAAATCTCTTTACATCTTTAGCAGAAGTTACAGAAGGAAAATCAGGGTTTTGCTTTGCTATATCTCCAATGCAGTTTTTTTCAAACTGAAACCTGTTTGTCTTCATTTTATTGTATTTTATTATGGTTGCCCTCACATTCTCAGAAATATCGAGAAAAGTTCCCGAAGGCCTCTGCAGAAAATATCCCTGACCTGAGCAAACTCCCAGTTCTATGAGTTTTGCAAGTTCGTTTTCAGTTTCAATCCCCTCGGCTATGATGTTCATGTTTGTAGATTTCCCCAGCATCACAAATGTTTTTACAAGCTTCTGTTTAAAGCTGTCTTTATCTATATCTTTTATAAAGGAAATATCAATTTTAATATAATGAGGTCTGGTTTCCATAATGGTTTTTAGTCCGGAATAACCTGTACCCATATCATCAATGGCAATTTTATAACCTTGATTTACATAATTGTCAAGTGCTTTTCTAAAATCCTCATAATCTTCTATAGCTGTTTTTTCCGTGATCTCAAATATAATCGTGTCCGGAGAAATATTATTTCTCTCCAGGAAATCCTTCGTGAAGCCGCTTTTAAAATTTTCGTTTTTGAATATCTTAGGATCTACATTTATAAACAGGAGCTTGTTTTTATCTATCTTATTTGCCTTTTCAATTGCCTTTTTCCTGCACAAGAGCTCTAGCTCCCATGTTTTTCCAAAAATCTCTGCCGCATGAAAAAGTTTTACAGGCAGGTGCAGCGGTGAATCTTCAGGTCCTCTGCTGAGTGCTTCATATCCAACTATAGATGCATCCCTCAGAGATACAATGGGTTGAAACACCGTAGTAATGTCCTTTGCATCCAGTATTTTATTTAATTCTTTCTCATCTTTTGATTCCATATATTTCACCTCTTGCATTCTATTACTAACGAAATTATATATTTACTTTGTTAATTGCATGATAATCTTATGTTTTAAGCCCGGTCCTTGAAAAAAAAAGCTACGGTACAGAAATTTCACAATTAAAGTAAAAGTTCTGTTTTCCCGTAACTTCACAAGTTTATATCTGTCTGTCTGCTATTGCAAAAGCTCATTGGCAGTATTCTGCGGAATGGATGCCTCTCCTCCAAGAATTGTAATCTGGCCAACTCCATTCAACTTTTTCTGAATATAATTTTTAGTATTGCTCAAGTCCGATCCTCCAACAAGTACAATAGGAGCATTTTTCTCACCTGCTGCCGCAGATCCTGAAAGTGCATCTGCAAAATCATTTCCTGAAGCCAGGTAGATATTCGACATATCATATTTTCCGTCAAATTTATCAAGCACTGCAAGATTCGTAGAATATCTGTCGGTTCCGGATATCCTCTCAGCTCCGAGACCGCTGACTATGCTGTCGTCTACTACACCCTCTCCGCCAATTACATAAGGTGTGCTTGAATTGTCCTTGACATATTCAAGTATGTCGCTGCTTAGCTCTTTTCCATTGGTAAGAAGTATTGGACTTCCTGACAGTGACGCATATGAAGACACGGAAAGTCCGTCTGCAAATCCCTCTCCTGAAGCTATAAATACCTGCTTAGGACTCCCTATCTGCTTTGCAACTGCAAGCGAAGTTGCATATCTGTCATTGCCGCTTATTCTCTTAACTACCAATTTCATATTTCTCAATGAATTTTCTATTGAATCGGAAACTACTCCAGTACCTCCGATTATATAAACAGTCCTAACTTTCAGTCTTGAAAGCTCTGCTTTTGTACTGTCACTTAAAGTATCATTCGAAGTCAAAAGTATAGGTGCATTTTTCGACTTTGCAAAAGGAGCCGCACTCAGCGCATCTGCAAAAGATTGACCTGAAACCAATACAGCCGCCCCTGCTTCATCCCAGTTATTCTGTGATATTTTAGCTGCAGTCTCATACCTGTCCTGTCCTGCTATCCTCGATACATTTTTGTGAGAATTTGTCTTATTTATAGTATAGCTGTCTATAGAAGTCATATTATCAGTCCTGTACGTGGATATCGTAAAACTCTTATCCGTCACACTTATATTGGAAAATGTAGGAACTTTGTCCTGTTCTTTCTTAGCCTCGTAGTAATTGTTGTAATTTGGCTCCTGAATCTCATAATACTTACTTCCACTGGCCGAATTGGCAGTTATATAGAGCACACCATTTGGATCAGTAACACTGGTATCATCTTTTCCGCTTACTGCCTGATCATTTTCCATCTGGTAAGATCTGGTATAGCAATGATCATGTCCATCTAAAACTACATCTACTCCAAGCTCCTGAAATACCTGTGGATGTGTTACCCTTCTAGCTGCTATATCGGCATCAGTTTCATGGTTTGCAGAACTGTATATGGAATGATGCATGCCCACTACTCTCCATTTGGCATCCGGATTTGCAGCTATGGCCTGCTGCATAAACTCCTTATGATCTTCTGCATTTATATCATTGCTGTTGAGCATCATAAAAAGTGTATTCCCATATACAAAATAATAGTCATTTCCTGTCGTTCCATTACTGTTGTCAGATTCATAGCCGTTATTCGTAAAAATGCCGTACTTATCAGACATATTTGGAGAATTGAAATGTGTAATATGCCCTACTCCATATCCTTCATGATTTCCGGGAATTGCGGCAACGGGAATATTTTTTATCTGTTCCGGTTTGAAGTATCCGTCATATTCCAGTTCATTCGTCTGTCCATTGAGTTCTTTGCCGTTGTTGACCTGATCTCCTATGGACAGTATAAAACTGCTTGTAGGAAATTTATCTGTTACCTTTTTAACAGAATCAACCCATCCTGTTGTATCTTTATTTATATCACCGCCTGCACCAATTTGCGGATCTCCTGCAAAAAGGAAACTAAAACCGCTGGATATATTCTGCGTAGTGTAATTATTGACAGAACTCCACGTAGTACCATCACCTACACGATATACATATTCGGTAGCCTGTTTCAAATCTGTAACTGTAACTTTATTGGAAACATAGCCGTCATTTCCATCGGATTTGCTTCCTTTGAACGACTTAGCTTTGCTTTCCGGGAATTCACTTCCTGTCATATCGGATTTCAATGCAATCTGTACTTCAGGATCCGATGTCTTATTATTGGAATACCAGGTGAAATCAACCTGTGATACATCTTTACCTGGTGCAAAAGTTATATCCTTGATATTGGCAGAGGTTTCCCCTTCAGAGGTAATTGATTGATTTGTTGTAGTATTCTCACCTGTAGCCGCATTAGCAGACATTGGTATTGCAGTACCTGCAAACACAAGTGAGCAGCAGAGTAAAAATAATGCTGTCTTTTTTAAATAATGTTTCATGAAACTCCCCCTTATAGATATGTTATACGTTGNCAAACACAAGTGAGCAGCAGAGTAAAAATAATGCTGTCTTTTTTAAATAATGTTTCATGAAACTCCCCCTTATAGATATGTTATACGTTGCAGACCAATTCAATTTCCGTCCACCCCATACAGTTTTTATAGTATCACCTTGTAAAATTTCTATCTGTCATGTTCATGTAAATTCAATGTAAAATAATCATAACATTTTTATATTTAACTTAAACTTTACACGATCTTTATGGTTTCATTCCAATTAAGCAATATAATGAATAGATACTAAAACATATGGAGGAACAGACATGACAAATTCTTCAAAAATATTTAAAATATTATTTTACATAGCTGCCATATTGGTATTTGGTATTTTTTTATATAGCTTCAACGTCAGCCATCCCGTAACCTATAACAGACAAAACGGCAAAGCTAACATAAAATATGAAAAAGCCCAGGTACTGGAAATAAAGAATAATTCTCTAAAACAATTCAACGAGTCCAAAAATATATATTTTGGAAGCCAGCAGGTAAGATTGAAAATCCTTTCAGGGGAACACAGAGGTGAAATAAAAAATGTCACAAATTATTTAAGTGACACCCATAACGTATATTTAAAAAAAGGCATGAAGGTCATAGTGGATATAGCTACTGCCGGAAACGGCTCTTACAATGTGACAGTTTATAATTACTACAGGGCACCGGTACAGTATATATTTATTTTAATATTCTTCGCCCTGCTGTGTATAGTGGGGGGAGAAAAAGGGTTCAAATCGGTCTTGGGACTTATATTTACTCTTTGCTGCGTCATATTTTTGTTTATTCCCATGCTTTACAGGGGATACTCTCCGGTTTTATCTGCCATAATCATGATAATCATAACCAGCTGTGTTTCACTTTTTTTGCTAAATGGCAAAAGTACAAAAACACTGTCTGCAATACTTGGAACACTGGCCGGAGTTATAATCGCAGGTATAATTGAAGTTATATTCGGGCACCTTGCACATTTGACAGGTCTAAACCTAACCCAGGTGGAAAGTCTGAACATGATCTCCAATGTATCCGGCATGAAGGTGTATGGACTTTTAACGGCAGGAATTTTAATAGCTTCCCTAGGAGCTGTGATGGACATCAGCATATCCATAGCATCTTCCGTACAGGAAATATATATGTCAAATCCTAAAATCAGCAGGAAAGAATTATTTGGATCAGGATTGAATGTAGGGAAAGATATGATGGGAACCATGGCAAATACACTTATCCTGGCCTTTGCTGGAGCTTCCCTGAGTATGCTTATAATAATTTACTCCTACAATTTAAGCTATAACCAGCTCATCAATATGGATATGGTAAGTCTTGAAATAATTCAAGGACTTACGGGAAGCATGACAGTAATTTTCACAGTTCCAATAGTGTCGTTTATTTCCGCACAGATCACCACGAGATTACACAACAAATTTAATTCCATATAATATCCAAACTTGCAGTCACCCTGGTTCCCTTTCCAACTTTACTTTCAACGCTGATGGTTCCATTGTAGATATTCACAATTTGCACTGCAATAGACAATCCAAGACCGCTCCCTCCAATATCTTTGGATCTGGATTTATCCACACAGTAGAACCTGTCAAATATCTTGGGAATTTCATCCTCTGGAATTCCCACACCGGTGTCGGTTACAGATATGTTGACATATTCTCCGAATTTAACAGAGCTTATATCTATTTTCCCACGTTCCGGCGTAAATTTTATACTATTGTCTATAAATATCCTGATCAATTGTTTTACAAGTTTGTAATCTGCAATAACCTGTATATTTTTACTGCTGTGATTTGATATGATGTGTTTTTTGTCGATAATTCTAGTTTCCCCGGCAACCTCATCTACCAGTTTATCAATATAGAAAACATCTTTTTCCACCTTCTGGGATCTGTTGTCACTGCGGGCCAAAAAGAGCAGCTTTTCTACCAGATCACCCATATTGTGCGACTCGGATTTAATGGCTTCAATGGATTTGTCAAGGGCTTTTTTGTCATTTTTCCCCCACCTATCCAAAAGGTTAGCATATCCCTGGATCACTGCTATAGGCGTCCTGAGTTCATGAGAAGCATCTGAAACAAACTGAGTCTGCCTTTTAAAAGATATCTGAAGTCTGTCTATCATATTATTCAAGGTATTTGCCAGCCTTTTGAGTTCATCGTTGGGTCCCTGCATATTTATTCTTTCTTTTAAATTGTTAATGCTTATTTCGTCCGCAGTTTTTGTTATATTATCAATGGGTCTCAACATTTTTTTGCTTATTATATATCCAAGCAAAATGGATAATGCTATCCCGGCCAGATCCGCCACGGCCATGAAAAAAAGCAATATTTTCAAAAAATTATATTCATTGTCCATATCTTTGATTATCTGTACATACAATATCCCATAATTCCTGTCGGGCACCTTTGTATTTAAATAGGCAAAATGTTTTTCCCGCTTTTCCACATATCTCGCTTCTCCATATGGCCCGGAAATTCTAAAATGATAATCGAATCTGCCGGACGTATTTATCAATTTTCCATTTTTGTCCATTATTTTTATGAATATGTTTTCGTTGGGCATTATGTCAGAGAACAACCTGCTGCTGGACTTTTCATTCAGCTTCATCCTCTTCAGTATTATCTGGTTTATGTCTTCCAGACGTTTTGATGCCTGGGTATACATGTAATGTCTCACCCCATGCAGTACACAGGCATTTGATACTGCCAGCATCACAGATAGCATAAATGCAAATATTACAGTTAGTTTTACCGATATTTTAGCATTTTTTATAATATTTAAATTCATAACCTAGTCTCCCTTTATTACATATCCAACTCCCCTTACAGTGATAATTAATTTTTTTTCAAATCCATCATCAATTTTACTTCTGAGATATCTTATGAATACACTGACCACATTGGTATTATCAAAATAATCATAGCCCCAGACCTTTTCTATCAGCTGATCCCGTGTTAAAACTATATTTTTATTTTCCAAAAGAGTTTTTAAGAGATCATATTCCTTTTTGGTAAGTTCAATACGTTTTCCGTCTCTCGTAACTTCATGTGTCCTGGTGTCCATTACGAGGCCATCCACTTTATACTTATAACCCCGTGATTTCTCTCCGCTGTCTCTTCTTATAACACGTATTCTGGCCAAAAGCTCCTCTATGGCAAAGGGTTTTGTAATATAATCATTGGCTCCTATGTCCAATCCCATTACCTTATCCATCACATCATCTTTTGCAGTTATCATTATAATTGGAATTTTAGAAAATTTTCTCACCCTCCTGCACACTTCCATTCCATTCAATCCGGGCAGCATTATATCGAGGAGTACCAGATCATAATTTCCCTCCTGTATCTTTTTTAATCCTTCTCTCCCATTATACTCGACATCAGTAGTATATCCCTCGTGATCAAGCTCCATCTGCATAAACATGGACATTTTCTTTTCATCTTCTATTATAAGTATCTTATAGTTTTCCAAAAAACCACCTCAAACATCAATCATATATAAAATAATCACTTGTCATCACCGTATAAAAATTTCCTGACTTTACAATAACTGCTCTCCTCGCCTATTGTCAGCAAAATATCATTTTCTTTGAATACGGCATAGGGTCCCGGGGAAAGAATCAAATCCCTCCCTCTCCTGATGCCTATTATAGTGGCATTTGTATTTTGCCAGAACCTGCTCTCAGAGATGGTTTTGCCGACAATTTCCAGTCCCTTGTAAACCTTGAATTCAAAGGGCATAAAGGGATTGGAGTTTATAAATCTATTGGAATAATCGGTAAATTCATTTATCTTTTTCCTGATTTCCTTTTCCAATTCATTTTTCTTCTTAAACAAATCCAGGATCTCTTTTTTTGACAGATTAAGGAAATCCATATTTCTAAATTTTTTTATAAATTTTAGACAATTATCTACGGATTTTATAGTAATCCCACTTCCCTTAGCCACTTCTACTATATCCATATCATTTAAAAGAATAATGGCCTTTCTTATAGTTTCGGGCGAAACGTTATAATGGCTTGAAAGTGATGATCTCCCGTGAAGCCTGTCACCTACCGAAAGATCTCCAGTTATTATCCTGTTGGCTATATCTATAGCTATTTTTTGATATATAGGTTTTACCGCATATTCTGATTCTACTGACATATTAAATCCTATTTTTAGATAATGATTACCTAAAATAAACCTCCCCTCAAAATATTTCACTAAATCAATAAATAGTATAAATTATTATTTCCATCATGTAAATACAATCCGAAAAAATAAACTATTAATGACAAGTAACAACTTTTATGGTATGATCAAATTGTTTCTTTATCGATTTCCCTCTGCGCGGTACATGGAAATTATAAATAGAATGGAGGATATTTCGTCGTGATAGAATTCAAAAATATAACTAAATCCTTTAAAGGTAAAAAAGTATTGAAAAATATAAATCTGAAAATACCCAGCGGAGAATTAGTAGTGCTGATTGGCCCCAGCGGTTGTGGAAAAACCACTACTTTAAAAATGATAAACAAGCTCATAACTCCCACTTCCGGCGACATTTTTATAAACAATAAAAATATAAAAGAAGAGAACACCATAGAACTCAGGAGAAGAATTGGGTACGTGATTCAGCAAATCGGTCTATTTCCCCACATGACAATAGGAGAAAATATAGCACTGATACCAAAACTTCAGAAATGGCCTGAGAACAAGATAGAAAAAAGAATGAAGGAACTTATGGAAATGATAGGTATGAACTCAAGTGAATTTTTAAACAGGTATCCAGACGAGTTAAGCGGCGGCCAGCAGCAGAGAATAGGAGTAGCAAGGGCCTTTGCCATGAACCCGGACATAATACTTATGGATGAACCCTTCAGCGCCCTTGATCCCATAAGCAAAAACCAGCTTCAAGACGAACTGTTCAACCTGCAGCAGGATCTTAAAAAAACCATAGTATTTGTCACCCATGACATGGACGAGGCAATAAAACTTGGAAATAAAATATGTATAATGAAAGACGGAACCGTACTTCAATTTGACACCCCCGAGAACATATTGAAAAATCCATCCCATGGTTTTGTAGAAGAATTTATAGGTAAAAACAGAATCTGGAATAAACCTGAATTCATAAAGGCAAAGGATATAATGATAACAAATCCCGTGGTAACAAATTCAGAAAGAACTATAGTACAAGCAGTAGAAATAATGAAGACAAATAAAGTTGACAGTCTCATGATAGTGGACAAAAGTTCAACTCTCCTTGGAATAGTAACTTTAAAGGGCATACGAAAAAGCATAGATAAAACATTGAAATTGAAGAATATAATGGAAAAAAATATATTTACAGTATACGAAGAAGACAATATAGTAGATATACTCAAAGAAATAAATGATAATGACATAGGATATGTACCCGTTTTAAACAAGAATGGCAAGTTAACAGGGCTTATTACCAGAAGCAGTCTTATAACAGTACTGAGCACTCAATTTCTAGATACAGAGGAGGACAAACAATGAATTCAATCATAGGTTTTTACAATTTTATTTCAAGCAGAGCAGGTGATATTCTAAATCTCTTCCTCCAGCATGTCGAACTTACCTTTCTGTCAGTAGTTATAGCCATATTGATAGGTGTACCTCTGGGAATGCTCATAGAAAACAACAAAAAATTATCTTCATTCATAATAGGCATTGCAAATGTAATACAGGCAATTCCAAGTCTGGCCCTGCTGGGATTTCTAATCCCCGTCCTGGGCATTGGAAGCAAACCTGCCATTGTAATGGTAATTTTGTATTCTCTGCTTCCCATTATAAAAAATACTTATACCGGATTATCAAGTATAGATCCCAATATCATAGAAGCCGCAGAGGGAATGGGCATGACTGAATCTCAAATACTTAAAATAGTAAAGCTTCCCCTGGCACTTCCAATAATAATGGCGGGCATAAGAATATCTGCAGTTACGGCAGTGGGCCTTATGACCATAGCTGCATTCGTAGGTGCCGGAGGACTCGGATATATGGTATTTACAGGAGTACAGAGCATCAACAACTATATGATACTTGCAGGAGCAATACCAGCATGTATACTGGCGCTTTTAATAGATTTTATAATAGGCAAGATTGAAAAATCAGCAACCAGGAGATCTTCAGCCAGAACAAAAAAGAAAAAAATCCCATTGAAATTCAAGAGAGCTGCAGCAATAATACTCTGCATCATAATAGTATCAACTTCTATATTTTACTATAATAATACGAAAAACAAGGTAGTAGTAGGTGGAAAAAACTACACTGAACAGATTATATTGGTGGATATGGTTGGAGAACTCATTGAGAAGAACAGCAATTTAAAAGTAGATTACAAGCCCAATCTGGGTGGTACGAATATAGTATTCAACGCCTTAAAATCCGGAAATGTAGATGTAAGTGTAGAATATACAGGTACTGGGCTCATGGATGTAATGAAGCACGGTCTAATAAGTGATCCAGATAAAACATACAATACCGTAAAAGATTATTATGATAAAAACTTTAAAATAAAGTGGTTAAAGCCAATTGGTTTCAACAATACCTATGCACTGGCAGTATCCCAGGACACTTCTAAAAAATACAATTTGAACACCATATCCGATCTTGCAAAAATAAGCAACAATTTAAGATTGAGCTGCACTATGGAATTCACTTCAGGGAGGGCAGATACTTTAAAGCCTCTTGAAGAAGTATACGGTATTAATTTCAAGGAAATCAAAAGTGTAGACGGGGGACTCAGATACACCGCATTAAACCAAAAAAAAGCCGACGTGATTGATGCCTTTTCCACAGACGGACTGCTAAAGCAATTCAATTTAAAGGTGCTGAAAGATGATAAAAAAGTATTTCCACCCTATTATGCCGCACCTATAATAAGAGAGGATACTTTAGAAAAACACCCTGAACTTCAGGATATTCTGAACAGGTTAAGTGGAAAAATTGACGATAAAACCATGATGGAATTAAACTATAAAGTCGACAGTTTAGGCCAAAAACCCGACACAGTAGCTCACGAATTCCTGAAATCACAAAATCTTGTCAAGTAATTTTAAATTTGACTGGAACTGTTTCCGGCAAAATACTGATAATAATAACATTTTAACCTTCCATTATAAAGTTTTCTGTTTTTATCAGATTTTCTCCCGAAATATTTTTCAAATTTGCGATGGGCAGTTATTATGAAATAGTTCCAGTTTTTAAGCCTTGAAAACACTTTGCCCATATCTCCATAAAGTTTTTCCACTTCCCTAAGCTCCCCCAGCCTTTCCCCGTAAGGCGGGTTGCTTATTATAAATCCACAGCTTTCATCTGAGCTGAAATTCTGTACAGGCAGTTTTCGAAATGATATATAATCCTGTACTCCCGCTTTTTTAGCATTGTTTCCGGCAGTTTTAAGCACTCTTTCATCTATATCCGATGCCAAAATTCTAAATTTTTTATTATTTATGGAATTTGCTGCAAACTTTCTCAAGTCTCTCCACAGATACTGTGGAATTATGTTCCACTGTTCAGAGATAAAATTTCTATTCAGTCCCGGGGCTATGTTCTTTCCTATCAATGCGGTCTCAATGGCAATAGTTCCTGAACCACACATCGGATCTGCAAGCACCCTTGAAGGTTCCCATCCGCTCAAAAGTACCATGGCAGCTGCCAAAGTTTCCTTAATAGGTGCTTCCCCTGCATTTCTCCTGTACCCTCTCTTGTGCAACCCCTCTCCGGATGTATCCACCGTCAGAGTAACTATATCCTTCAGGATGGCAACTTCTATCCTGTACTCAACTCCATCCTCAGCAAATTTTTCCATATGATATCTGCTCTTCATGGATTCCACTATGGCTTTTTTAACTATGGACTGACAGTCAGGTACACTGTGTAATTTTGATTTTATGGATTTCCCCGTCACATGCATAAAGGCATCCTCGGGCATTAAACTCCACCAATCAACAGAAAGTGTACCTTGAAATAGTTCCTCAAAACTCTCCGCCTTGAACTCCGCCATTCTTATAAGTACCCTGTCTGCAGTCCTGAGCCATAAATTGCAGGTAACTATATCCATTTCGTCTCCGCTGAAAATAACTTTCCCATTTTCAACTTTCAAGTTTTCATACCCGAGGGACTTGAGTTCACCGGCAACCACAGACTCCAATCCAAAGGTAGATGTTGCAATCAATGTATATTCCATATTGTTCCCCCTATTCAAATATTAACTGCTGTTTCCAAAATGTTTTTACAATTATTTGAAATGTTTTTACTGCATTTACAAAATAGTGACACAATATTCATATTTATTATCTATACTCTAAAATAAGTTCTTAATTTTCAAGTCAAAATTTTTGGAGGTTTATTTTTATGAATAAAAAAGTCAAATCGATAATTGCAGCAATGGTCATAGCTGGAACTATACCAGCCCTTACACCTGTTGTATCAAAAGCAGCTGAAAACACATGTCCCAACTCTAACTTGGTAAATCAGCTGACTCTATCAAAAGACACACTGGCTAAATATAGCCAAGCTGGCAATTTGAAAATTTCCACACTGGAAAAATCAGCTGAAAACAAAAATTCTAATAATATAAATTCAAGTACTTCATCACCTGCAAAACCGGTACAAAATAATGGACAATCTTCTGATGTAAATGCGGAGGCAAGTGAAGTTATAAAACTGGTCAATGTAGAGAGAAGTAAAAATGGACTAGCTCCTCTTAAAGCCAATGCTGAATTATCAAAGGTGGCAGCAGTCAAGTCACAGGATATGGCTGACAAAAACTATTTCAGCCACACTTCGCCTACTTACGGGTCACCTTTCGACATGATGAAAAAATTTGGCATAAGCTATACAGCAGCAGGTGAAAACATAGCCTATGGCCAGAAAACTCCTGAAGAAGTAATGAATTCCTGGATGAATTCTCCAGGTCACCGGGCAAACATACTAAATTCCAATTTTACAGAAATTGGAGTGGGAATTTTTAGAAATAAAAATGGAACTCCCTATTGGGTTCAGATGTTCATAAATCCCGGCAAATAACCAAATTTCACTCAACCATTTTTTAGTATAACTGTTCACACAGTTATTAGTCAACTCCAATTTTAAAAATATGTATGGGATGGTCTGCTTGGCCATCCCTTTTAAATCATTACTGTATGCAGTTATTCAACAAGCACTAATCCATAACAATTGATCTCATCTTCCCCATTTTTATCCTTCAATACACCTATTGGAAACCCATTTGCCTTTATTGTAGCAAAAACATCTATGCCGCAAGCTTCCATGGAAGGCCTTGCTTCAGCAGGATGCCTGCAGTTTCCTATATCACATTCCTCGCACAATTTACAGGGTCCTGCACCAAATCCAAAAGCCTTATAGTATCCATCCAAAAAAATTTTTCTCTCCATCTCGACTACAATTTTGGTGGTAGAGACCAGATCCAGTTTACACTGTATAAGAAGAGCACTGCTGTAACAGTCTATTATATCCTGAGTATCACCATAAGAAGGAGCTCTGGGCGGACAGCAGTTACTCCTGTTATAGTTTTTACATCCAAACTTACATTTCATTATTGTCCATGCAGCCGTCTCTACGGTATCCGTATCAATTATCTTAGCATCATGTGCCCCAAGTTTCTTTGCCATTTCAATATATTTTTTCAAATCATCCTTCACCTGGAATCCCTCCAATTTTATAAGTACATCCTGAAACAATTATACAATAAATAAACCGGAGATTGATAATTATATCTCATTTAATGTATAATTATCAATTGTACTTGTTTTTCTATATAATAATAAAATCAGGAGGACTAACAATATGAAAAGTATATGTGTATACTGCGGTTCAAATTCTGGCATACGTAGAGAATACAGTTCAGCTGCAAGACTGCTCGGGGTGGAACTGTCCAAAGAGCATATACAGCTCGTATACGGAGGTTCCAGTTCCGGACTCATGGGTCAGGTTTCAAGTGAAGTTTTGAAAAATAGTGGAAAAGTTATTGGAATCATTCCGAAAATACTTCTTCCAAACGAGTCACCAAATCAAAACTTAACTAAAACCATCTATGTTGAAAACATGAGTGAAAGGAAGGAAACAATGTCCAGACTTTCTGACGGGTTTATAGCTCTTCCAGGAGGCCTCGGCACCTATGAAGAACTATTTGACACCATAAGCTGGGCCAGACTTGGAATTCATAAAAAACCCATAGGACTACTAAACGTAAACCAGTTTTTTGATCCTCTTTTAAAAATGATCGAAAATTCCTGTAAAGAAGGTTTTATAAACAGGCACAGTCTAAAATTTCTGCTTGTTTCAGAAAATCCTCATGAACTCATAGTCAATATGAAAATTTACGAATCCAGCCGTAACCAAATCACTTGATGATCTGGGCGATTATTCTGGCTATATATTTTGTTGAAGCTTTGGATTCATCCGTGGTATTTATCTGGGAGCCAATTTCCATAAGTATTGCATTGCCGCTCATTCCCTGGTTGAAATACCTGGTTCCATAATTATAATCCAAATTGATACCTCTTGAAAATCCGGGATACAATTTATTTGAAAGATCCACTATCTGGTTTGCCAGCCTCATATTTTCGTTAAAATGGGGATTTTTCTTAGTCATAACAAGCATGAACTTAGAAACATTTTCTCCATTTAATTTTACCGTTACAGAATTTTTATCTTCGGCATAATCCCTGTGCATATCTATTATAAGTTTAAAATCTCCATATTTTTTCAAATATTTATCCAAAGTTACGGAAGATCTTGCATAGCTTTGGGTATATCCCTGGGCATCGTGGACGGTCGTGTCATTTATTGCAGATATTCCATATTTGTTGAGCTCTGTCACCAGCTGCTGTCCCACGGCACATACATTCTTATTGTCATCAAAACTATTTGCATCCCCCGGTTTATAACTTTCCGTAGTGTGAGTGTGATAGATAAGTATATCCGGTTTCTCCACATTCATCTTTCTTTTCAAACTCGGATCGAATACATCTGCACTACCGGAAGAATTGTCTCCCCTGCTCAAATTTTTACCGTCATTCACTTTGGATATCTGTTTATCATCCAGCTTGAATTCACTTGTACCATTACCTGAAACATCCTTTCCCAGAAAAGCCACTTCTCTTCCCAATATACTGAGTGGGCTTTTGGAGTTTATATTGAATGGTTCAAGTATTAGATTTTTTAAAGAAAAATTATTTTCCGCCATATCCTCTTCATCAAAACAAGTGGCTTTAACTGCAGGCATTGCATAATTTAATATTTGCACATACATCATATTTCCCCTGACATTTTTACTGGGGTTACTGCTGGCTTCAACCAAATAGGGCAGTACAATCACAAATATCAAGCTTATAATCAAATTGAACAACTCAAATCCAGGTTTATCTTTTCTGCTAAATTTTTTATAATTCAACACATTCACTGCTTTAAACAAAAAGCAGCTTTCCCCCTTTCATAATTGAAATTCGCTGCAGATATCTATCTCTTATCCAAAACCCAATAAGCAAAAACAGTGATTGGAATTGTAAATATAAGCCCTATACTGCTCGCAAAAGTTTTTATTACATCCGAAGCAATCATGTCCTGATTTATTATATCGGCAAAACTGCTTTTACTTACCATATACCCCAATACCAAGAATACAGCACTGCTGATATAGGCCAGTATCAAAGTAGTCGTCATTGTACCTATAGTATCTCTCCCTACACTCATTCCAGCTTTTACAATATTCCTGCTTGAAATTCTCGGGTTGTTTTCTCTCAATTCATTCATGGTTGAAGCTATAGACATGCTTATGTCCATAACTGCACCTAAAGTACCAATAAGTATTGACCCAAATAAAATTCCCTTGAAGTTTAAAGTTCCCTTCAAAAGCGAGTCCATAAGCAGCTGGGCATCTTCCGTCCCAACTCCGGACACACTTGTAAAATTAATATAAATATATGCTATGGCACCTGCTATGATTACTCCACTGCTTGTTCCTAAAATTGATGCCGTTGTTTTTCTATTAAACCCGCTTACTATGATAAGGCTTATCACCGTTATGGCAATACAAACAGCAGTTGAAACAAGAATAGGGTTATACCCCTGTAAAATCAGCGGCAGAAATACTTTTACAATTATCAAACAGGTTATTGCCAGTGTTATCAGGGATTTAAAGCCCTTTATTCCCCCTATTGCAACAATTGATATCATAAAAAATACAAGCAAGTGAAATAAGTGATTTTGTCTAACCACCTGGTACACACTCGCTTCATTTATTTTTCCGCTATTATCTTCACTTATCGACAGAAATAATTCATCACCTGTTTTAAATTCTATATTATCCGGCTTTGACGGCTGGATAGTATGTATTATATCGACCTTTTCACCTCTATGCTTTCCCTCCAGAACTTCCACCTTCAACTTTTGCTGCTTTTCCATGACATTTTTCTCTTCACTATTTGCATTGCTCGAGGATCTCACATTCAAAACCTTACCTTTTACCGTATTTTCTATACTATTGTTCTCACTTTCACTTCCCCCCGCTTTTACTGGAATAGTACAAAATAAAACTATTGGAATTACGAGAAGTACTACAAACAGAAAGCATTTACGTATTTTAAACAACTTCATCACCCCTAAATTTAATGTTTATTAAATAATATTCAAGTATTTCAAAAATATAACATTGGATTTCGGTACTTGACAAAATAAGAATGTGGAAGTATCATGTGTGTAAATGCAAATCAATTGCATTTACATATGGAGGAGTGATAGAATGAAAAAATTTAATATTAAAAGTAAAGCCAATGGTTTGGAAAAATTATTGGCAATTTTTACTGTAATAATTTTCTTTTCAATCTCTTTAACAGGCTGCGGCGGTCCTTCTTCTGCCAAGTCAGAAAAAACTATACAAGCTGTAGGTGCTGAAAATGAATATGCGGATGTCATAAAACAAATTGGAGGAGAATATGTTTCCGTAACTTCAATCATGAACAATCTAAGTGCTGATCCGCATTCATATGAATCCAATACAAAGGATGCAAATGCGGTGAGCAAAGCTGAATTAATCGTTCAAAACGGCATAGGCTATGACGACTTCATGAATAAACTGGAATCTGGATCTTCAAATTCAAAGAGAACCGTAATAGATGTTGGAAAATCACTTGGCTATTCTAAAAATACACCCAATCCACATCTTTGGTATGATCCAAAAGTTATGCCCAAGGTAGCTAAACTCATCGCTGAAAATCTGGAAAAACAAAATCCAGACCAAAAAAAGTATTTCGAGGATAGATTAACTAAGTTCAATAATTCCATGAAAGGCTATACTGACGTTTTAAACGAAATAAAGAAAAATTACAGCAAAGCTGGCGTGGCAGTTACTGAACCGGTAGCTGACTATATGTTAAATGCAGCCGGAGTGGACACAAAAACTCCCTGGACATTTCAAACAGCTGTGATGAATGGAACGGATCCTTCACCGCAGGACGTTAAAATGCAGCAGGATCTACTAAAAAATAAAAAAGTCAAGGTATTTTTATACAACCAGCAGGCGGTGGATGACGCTGCAAAAAATCAATTAAAAATTGCCAGGGCAAATAAAGTCCCCGTAGTTGGGGTATATGAAACCATGCCTCCTAAACACAATTATCAGACATGGATGGAAGACGAAGCCAAGAATTTGCTTAAAGCTTTGAAAAATGGTGTTTCCACGGAGAAGATGTCATGATGAACTATGATATTCCAGAAAAGAACAAGCCTATATTATCGCTGGATAATATAGGCGTCAATTTCGGTAAAAAACAGGTTTTGAAAAACATAAATTTCTGCATATATCCCGGCGAGTTTATCGGCCTTATAGGATCAAACGGTGCCGGAAAATCTACCCTGTTAAAGGTTATTCTAGGTCTACTGCCGCCGAGCAGCGGAAATGTAAATACATTCGATAAAAACGGGAACCCCAAAAAAATTACAATTGGCTACGTGCCTCAAAAGATATATTTGGATCCTGGTATGCCCTTAAGAGGAAGAGATCTGGCAGCACTTGGACTCGACGGCAACAAGTGGGGAATACCTCTGCCAAGCAAGAAAAAAAACAATAAAGTAAATACGATGCTGGAACTTGTAGATGCAGCCAGATATGCGGATTTCCCGGTAGGCAAACTGTCAGGAGGAGAACAGCAGAGGCTGTTAATTGCACAGGCACTTTTAACGGATCCACAGCTCTTGTTATTGGATGAACCGCTGTCAAGCCTTGATATCAAAAGTTCCTATGAAATTGTGCATCTTGTCTCACAGATCTCAAACAGAAGGAAAGTTGCAGTTATTCTGGTGGCCCACGACATGAACCCGCTTTTAGGCGCAATGGATAGAGTATTGTATCTGGCCGGCAGGAGCTCAGTAATCGGAAAAGTGGATGATATATTCCGCAGTGATGTACTGAGTAAATTGTACGGATATAAAATTGAAGTACTCCATATTAATGGAAGAATTTTAGTCATTGGATCACAGAATCCCTCCGATATGAAAGGAGGAAAAGTGAAAGTTGAATAAATTGATAGAATTCATTTTTGCTCCAGGTTTTTTCCAGAGCACAGAGGTAATGAATGCGCTAACTGCAGGTGTTGTCACAGCCGCAGTATCTGGGATAGTAGGTGTATTTGTGATTCTGAGAGGTCAGTCTTTTGCAAGCCATGCCGTGTCCGACTTTGGGGG
Organism: Clostridium lapidicellarium; assembly: GCF_041224415.1. NCBI lineage: Bacteria > Bacillati > Bacillota > Clostridia > Eubacteriales > Clostridiaceae > Clostridium > Clostridium lapidicellarium. The sequence continues at coordinate 59,307 of NZ_JBGFFE010000009.1, forward strand.
CACAGGCGCAGCCGCAGCATTTTTGCTGGGAATAAATAGCCTGTGGGGATTTATCGGCTTTGGTACTGCTGCAGCAGTATGTATGGAATTTTTAGGGAATAGATTTAAAGAACGGGATTTAGCTACGGGAATAGTACTTTCAGTAGCTCTTGGAGTTGAGGCATTATTTTTATATTTTGATACAAACCTCACAGGTAAGGCCAATGCCCCCATGACGGTATTATTTGGCTCTGTTTTCCTGGTTGATAGATTTACAATCCACATGGTAATACTCATAACAGCTATTATTATCATAATATTTTTGGCAATATACAGGCCCCTTCTAATGTGTTCCATCGACTACTCCATGGCATTTGTACGTGGAATTAAAGTTTCCATGATAAATTTCATATTCATTATTTTAATGTCACTTGTAGTTGAGGAAGACTCCATTATAGTAGGTGCCCTGCTAAGCACTGCACTGGTCATTGGCCCTGCCGCAGCAGCAATTCGCATTACCGACAACATCAAAACTGCAATGTTGATTTCAGCAGTTTTAGGTTCAGTATCCATAATATTGGGGATAATTTTATCCTATGACAGTTACCACTGGCCTCCTTTCGGACGTGGATGGCCCGTAAGTTTTTTTGTTTCAGTTATAATACTGGGCTTTTACCTTGTAGTAAGATTTTACAAAGAATTTTTAAAGCCGATAGCATCAAAACACAGAGGAGTTGTTGCACATTATGAGTGAATTTATGGTTCATGCATGGATCAGCGGAACTCTTGTGGCCATTTTATGTTCGTTCGTAGGGTTCTTCATAGTAATTAAAAGTTATTCATTTGTTGCACATGCATTACCTCAAATTGGTTTTGCAGGTGGAGCAGGTGCCATTCTTTTAAACAAAAACCCAATTTACGGTTTATCCATATTTGCCGTAATAGGTGCGCTTTTAATAGGAGCTCTCGGAAAAAAGGAACATAATGATGTCATAACAGCTCTCATATTAGTTGGGGGACTTGGATTTGGTGCACTTTTTCTTGGACTTACAAATAAATATGCAGCCGGTTCTTATGCACTATTATTTGGCCAGATACTCGGTGTCAGTACAGATCAAATTTTCAGCACTATTGTACTCACAATTGCCTGTTTGATATGTATGGCTTTTTTGTATAGACCCCTCCTGCTTGAAAGTATTTCAAAAGGTATAGCAGAATCACGGGGTATATCAGTCAAATTGATAGAAATGCTGTTTATACTGACAGTGGCCCTGGTTACTGCAGCTGCAGTCCCCGTGGTAGGTGCACTGCTGTGCTTTAGCCTGCTTATAGAGCCCACTGCCGCCAGTATATATATTACAAGCAATCCTTTTAAGGTCATGATATTGTCACTGATTTTTTCAGTATCTACAGTCTGGATCTCTCTTGTATTTGCCTACTTTTTAGGATGGCCTCTTGGATTTTTTGTATCCGTAATAGGGGCAATTATCTATGCATGTTCAAGGATAATCCATCATTTTAAATTGGCTTCTATTTCTTGACAATAATAAAATTCTAAATTATAATGGAAGATGTGTAAATGCAAATTAATTGCATTTACACATCTTTGTTTATATATTTTTAAGGAGGTAATAAAATGTTTAAAAAAAATAGGCTGCTCGTACTGGCTGCCATTTTAAGCAGTATCATGTTTATCTTTTCAGGATGTGCCAATTCAAGTGGTGGTACAACCTCAGGCAATCAAGGCAAATCAAAACCCAAGGTAGTTGTATCCTTTAATGCAATGCGGGAATTTGCTTCAGCCATCGGAAAGGACAAAATAGATATAACAACCATAATTCCAAACGGTACTGAGCCACATGATTTTGAACCTACAACAAAAGATCTCAAAGTTTTAAGCAGCGCAGACGTATTTGTATACAACGGACTTGGAATGGAATCATGGAAGGATAAAGTTATAAATTCTTCAAATAACAAAAAACTGGTTACAGTAGATGCTTCAAAAGGGATAACTCCAATTAAAAATACCAGCGCAGACGAAATAAAAGAACATGGACAATATGATCCCCATGCATGGATAAGTCTAAAAAATGCCAAAATTCAATCAAAAAACATAAAGGATGCCCTGGTTAAAGCTGATCCTTCAAATAAGAATTTTTATGAAAAAAATTACAGGGATTTTTCAAAACAGCTGGACGATCTCTACCGCGAATACAGTACAAAATTTTCCAATGTCAAGAATAAAAATTTTGTAACTGGACATGCTGCTTTTGCATATCTCTGCAGAGACTTTGGATTAAAACAAAACAGTGTCGAAGGCGTATTTGCAGAAGGAGAACCTTCTTCACAAAAACTGGCACAGCTTGTAAATTACTGCAAGCAGAACAATATAAAAACCATATTTGTGGAAGATATGGTGAGCCCCAAGGTTTCCAATACCCTGGCAAAAGAAGTGGGAGCAAAGGCAAAAAAAATATACACAATTGAAAGCAAAGAAGACAATAAAAATTACATTCAAAGCATGAAGTCAAATCTGGAAATGATTTATAATAGTTTGAAATAATATCCGGATGAAACTATGTTATAATAAAAATAAACACAGGCAGGAAGTGATTCAACCCCGATGATAAGTTTGATTGCGGCTATCAATAAAAAACGTGTAATAGGAAAAGACAACAAGTTGATATGGCACATACCGGATGATCTAAAAAGGTTTAAAAAATTAACCTCAGGTAAAACCATCATAATGGGGAGAATGACTTTTGAATCACTTCCCAAAATACTGCCCAACAGAAAACATATTGTTATAACAAGAAACAAAAATTATTTTATTCCGGACAGCAGGGCTGAAGTTGTACATAACATCAGGGACATCATAAAATATAAATATCTGCCGGAAGAGGTGTTCATAATAGGCGGAGAAAAAATCTACCGACAGATGCTTCCCTACTGCGGTAGAATGTATTTAACTCAGATAATGTCTTCTGAAAGTGGAGATACATATTTTCCGGAATTCAACACAGAAGATTATAAAATAATTAAACATGAAAAGCACCATTACAACAGCATTGAATATGACTTTTTTACCCTTGAAAGAAAATTGTTCTGATCAAATACTCTCCAGTGCCGCAAGAGCTGCCCCTATAGCACCTACTATCTGGGGTTCTTTTGGTATAAATATATTATCTCCAAGCTTTTCTTCAAGACATTTCACTATACCTACATTTTTGGCAACTCCTCCTGTCATCATATAATCTCCCTTTTTCCCGACCCTGTTTAAAAGTGAAAGTGTTTTTGCGGCAACCGCCTTATTCAACCCGTGAATTATATCCGCTATCTCCTTATTCTGTGCAACGAGTGACACGACTTCGGATTCCGCAAATACAGTACACATACTTGTTATATCGATGTCTTCCTTCCAATTCAGGGATTTTTCCCCCATCTCATCTAATGGAACCTCGAGGGTGCGGCTCATCATCTCAATAAATCTTCCGGTCCCGGCTGCACATTTGTCATTCATGGCAAAATCCACAACTTTTCCCCTGTCATCCAGTCTTATAACTTTACTGTCCTGACCTCCTATGTCAATCACAGTTCTAACCCTGTTATTCAAAAAATAAGCAGCTTTCCCATGACATGTAATTTCAGTTATTTCTCTGTCTGCAAAGGGAATGCTTACACGTCCGTATCCCGTAGAAATTATTTTGGAAAGCCTTCCCCTTTCTATGTCTAATTTTTTCAGAGCCTCTTCCATGGCTCTTTCCGCACCGCTTTGACTCTTGGCACCAGTTCGCACTATGGAATAGGAAAGTACTTTTTTATTTTTATCCATTATGACTACGTTTGTAGAAGTAGAACCGCTGTCTATACCGGCAACCAAAATATCATCTTTTATGCCGGCAGGATGATTTTTTACATGCTGTGCATTCCTTGATTTGACTGTTTCAACAAAAGCTTCAATTCTCGTTTTAACCTGCCCCTCTCCTTCTTTTGTATAATCGGTTTCTATCTTCAGCATAGGTATGGGAACCTTCTTTTTCAATACGGCATATTCAAAAGAATAGGCATCACAAAATTTAGTGGTATGATATATTATTCCATCCAAGCCCTTCAAATTTTCAGACAAAATCTCAATTCTGTCACTATTGTCAACCATTCTCATACATGGAAATGAATTCAACAAAAAAGAGGCATAGCTCAACAGAAAATCTTCGTTTTTATCAAGCACAGTTGATCTTGTGAAGTTTCCAGTACAGGTAAAATCGAAATCTACAGAAGCTCCTGCTTTTTCAATCTGCCCGAGGGTAGAATCTTTCATTCTGGATCCCATAAGTGCAATTCTGATGTCATCAGATTTTTTAGCTGTCCTGCCGCTTTTGCCTCCGCCGTTTACCAATCCTATGAATCTGTCTTCATCAAATTTTTTTCCAGTAAATTCTTCCATTGATCTTATAAATTTCAAAATCTCATTTTTCATCATCAGATCAGAAGCCCTGTTCCTTTTCCTGGGGACATCTATAAGATACACATATTTAAATTCAGCACTGTCCTTGGCCACATCATACAGCCGCTTGATACTGTCACAGCAATTTACAAGTACTAAATTGCGCAGTTCCGAATCAATGCATTCCTCAAGCACTGCTTTTGCATAAGTACATATATTGGGATGCATTAGTGTCTCGGCCTTGTCAAACCCAGAAACCTCTGGGGATATCTTTACCGCTTTCTCTCCAAAAGAATTTATAATATGAGAGGGAGTGTATTTGCATACGTAACCTATCATTTTTCCACCTTCTGTCTGCTTTTCAATATTTCCATAAATGCTTCAACCCTGGTTTCAACCTGACCTTCATGGGCGTTTCTCCTGTCAACTCCATCACCGTCTATGGATAAATAAGGTATATCCTGTCGTTTGAGGGCTTCTTTTAAAAGCATCGTGCCTCCGCTGCATTCTTTACAGCCGAAAGAACACAGGTTTATAACCCCGCTGGCATTGAAATTTCGAGCCATTTTCATTATATTCTGTATTTTTCTCTGAAATGGTCCGTTGAGCTTGTTTTTGAGAAATTTCTGGGCCAGGGCTTCAAATGGATGATTATAGTCCATTTCCTCTAAATTATCCAGGTTGTAATCACATGCAAGAAGCTGACAGTCAGCATTTAAATTAAAACGACCCTTCAATGTTTTACTGTAAAAAGGCATGATATGGCTCCAGAGTATCCTTTTCCCCCTGCAGTCGGGATATTTCTCTATATCTTCAGCCTGCATCCTGTAAAAGTCCAGTACTTCAGGCCTGCCTATCCCCAGATGCGATGTAAACAATTTGTACATTTCCAATGTAAGGGTATTTGGAAAGTACTTGTGTTCAAGTCTTTTATAAAACCTGCGCATGTAGAGTTTGGTTTCATTCTCAATTCTTATCACTTCTTTAAATTTATCCTCGTCAAACCTGGTTTTCATTATGTCCTGAATAAATTCCACTATTTCATGAAGCTGTCCCACAACATATTTTACAGTATATTCACTGTACTCATAAGGTACATCGAGATAATAATAAGGTATATTATATTTGCCTGAAATATACCTTACGGTATTCAAATTGCTGTCGCATATCATGGATGAGGTTATGGCAAATCTGGGTTTTGGTACGGCTTTTGCCTCCACAGCTCCTATAAATGCCTTGTGATAACTGCAGAGTGTATCGGAAATTCCAGATTTTTCAGCACAATCTATAAATGCATCTTCACACTGGGTGCCTGAAAGGAAGGAAGAAAAACCCTCAATCAAAAGAGGATTCATATCCATGGCATAAAGTATCTCAACAGGTGAAAATATTGTAACAAAAGCTGAATTCAGAGGATTCTTAAGAGGGGTAAGTATGAAATCAACGCATAGTTCGTTTAAATAATTGAGGGAAGGAGGAATTTTTTTATCTTTAAATCTAGAAACTAAAAATTTTTCAAAAGAAAATCCGAATTTCAACAGATTCAATGTCTTAGAAGGATTATTTATGTTTTTTTTTATATATTTTCCATATGTCTTTATCAGATCCATTTTCAAAAGCCTCTCCGCTATCTACTAATATTTTACTTACCTTTAATTATAGAATTATGTTATCATATTATATTGTAAAATGCAAAACATACAATACACAACTGAAAACAAAAGAGGAGGATCTATTTTGAAAAATTATCGTGAACTTCAACAATTATTATTATCAATAGATGGAAGGGGATATTCCGCCTATAAGGGACTAAGAGGCGAATATGACTTCGGAAAATATATACTCTCCATAGATCATATACAATCGGATCCCTTTGCCCCGCCATCAAAGGCACGTATAATTCTATCCAAAAAAGAAGCAGGCTTTCCCGAGAAATTTTTGGATTCAAAATATAAAATAACAGCTGTGTCTGACTTTTTAACAAGAACTTTTTCACACAGCATTAAAAATTTCAATGGAACCCCCAATACAAAAAAGCTAAGTACATTTCTGTCTATAGACACCTGCGGCCAGGAAATGCTGGAGAGAACCTCCATAGTCGTAAATCATGACAATATTGAAGCGAGATTTGAAGTTGAACTTCCTGCCTCCGGGAGAAGAATCCGGGGTAAATCCGCAGCTGGAATCTTCTCTGACGTGCTTCCCAAAATTGTCAATTCATCACTGCTTTTTAAAAACATAGACAAATTCAAATTAAAAAAGCAGGTAGAACTCATACTGGACCAGGAATACATCAGACAGCAACTAAATGAAAGGAAACTTGCAGCCTTTATTGCCAACGGCTCCATTCTGCCGAGGGAAAACGGAATATCAGACAGACCGTTGCGGGATGAAAGTGCAGTTCCCTTTTCAAGCCCTAAAAGCCTTGAAATAGAACTTTCTCTCCCAAATCACGGATCAATAAGAGGAATGGGAATTCCAGAGGGAATCACCTTGATTGTAGGCGGTGGATACCATGGAAAATCCACACTTTTAAAATCTCTCGAACTTGGAATATACAATCACATTCCAGACGACGGCCGTGAATATGTAATAACTAGAAGAGATGCAGTCAAAATACGGGCAGAGGACGGCCGCAGGGTGGAAAAGGTGAATATCAGCCCTTTCATAAACAACCTGCCAAATAATAAAGATACCCTGAGGTTTTCCACGGATAATGCCAGCGGCAGTACTTCACAGGCAGCCAATGTAATGGAGGCCCTGGAATGCGGGACCAGGCTTCTATTAATAGATGAAGACACATCCGCAACAAATTTCATGATAAGGGACGGCCGCATGCAAAAACTTGTTTCAAAGGATAAAGAACCAATTACTCCATTCATAGACAAAGTTCGCCAGCTATATAACCAGTACAATGTTTCAACTATATTGATTGTAGGCGGTTCCGGAGATTATTTTGATGTGGCGGATCACATAATCATGATGGATGAATATGTTCCAAAGGAAGTTACAGGGCAGGCCAAAAAAATTGCAAACAGTGCAGGATATCAGAGAGAAAAATCCGATTCAGCCATTTTTGGAGACATAACTTCCAGAATACCACTGAGATCCAGCTTCACCCGTACCAGAAGATCTTTCAAAATAAAAGCCAAAGGAAAACATACGGTCCTCTATGGCAAATCCTCCATAGATCTATCGGCACTGGAACAGCTCACAGACAGCAGTCAGACCAACTGCATAGCAGTGATGCTTGGTTTTATTTCAAGTAAAATGGTAGATGACAGGATGTCAATTTCACAAATTGCAGATATGCTGTTTGAACAAATAGGAAAAATAGGGCTGGATTCTATATCACCCTATTCAGGACACCCCGGAAACCTGGCACTTCCGAGAAAATATGAACTCTGTGCTGCCGTAAACCGCTACAGACGGCTTAAAATAAAGTGATCTTTCAACAATGAACAATTTTCAATTGACAATTAACAATTGTAAACTGTCAGCTGTCAGCTGTTAATTCTCAGCTTCTAAACACAACTTCTTCCTTCGAAAACATGATTTTTGCCAGAAGTACAGTAGCTACAACATACACCACATGCCATACAAGTACTATGGAAATGTGCATGGGATCAAACACTCCAGCAAGAGCTTCTTTCATAACCGCAACTGCATTTACCACGGGAATATTAAAGAATAAAATGCCTATATTTTTAGAATCCATCATAAAGGGAACATAAGTTAGAATCATTACAGGAACTATAAATCCGCCGAGATATGTATTGGCTTCTTTCATGGAACGTGCAAATATACTTATGGATATTTCAATAGAACTAAGTGCTACAAGTACGAATACAGATACAACACCTATAACCACAAAAGCACCTATTGAAATGTCAATCCCTCCCCCGCCTGAAAATATGTAAAGCATGGAACCTACCATGGATATCAATGTAACTATAAGTGTGATAAGAGCTACAGATGAAATGGCCGTAAGTTTTCCCCAAAATATAGACATTCTTCCTACAGCCGTCGACAAAAGCGGTTCAAAAGTTCCCCGTTCTTTTTCTCCCGCCACCAGGTCTGCCGCTATGCCTATAGTAGGGCTTATCATGAAAATAATAAGTAAAGTTGGAAGCACACTTAAAATACCAAAAGCTATCGGGCTGCTGTTGTCCTTGCTCAAAGCCTCTTCCTTTATATCAAAAGGAGTCAGTACCTGGCTGTCAATTCCCTTTGCCTGCAGTCTTCCATTGACAATGGATTTACTGTATTTATCAAATATATCCTTCATCGTAGAAGATGCCATGGAAGATTTATTTGAATCCTGATCATATATCACCCTTACGTTGGTTTTACTTTCCGCTGTAACTTTCGAGTCAAAATTTCCAGGTACATCAATTATAAGGGAAATATCTCCTTTTTTAAGCTTTTCCTGGGCATTGCCGCTATTATCTATTGTTATATTTTTCACACTCTTCAGCATTTTATAAACTGAGGAATTCTTTTCTCCCCTATAGGCAACAGTTATGTTTTTTTGAACGGATTCAGTCGTATTCTTCAATGTTAAATCCATTATTTTAAACATGGCAGGGTACATTATGATAGGCAGGAGTATGGTAAATACAATAGTCTTTTTATCCCTGAAAATATCCACAAGTTCCTTTTTCAATATTATCCAAAAATTATTCATGCCTGCTGCCTCCCACTAATTTTATAAATATCTCTTCCATATCATCACTATTGTACTTTGATTTTAAATATTCTATAGTTCCCTGTTCTACAAGTCCGCCCTTATGGATTATAACAACTCTGTCACATAGCTTTTCAACCTCAGTCATGGAATGAGAGGACAGCAAAATTATCTTGTTTTCACATTTGCATTTAAAAATAAATTCATGTATGACCTTGGCTGCCGAAACATCCAGTCCAGTGCTTGGTTCATCAAACAGCATCACATTTGGGGAATGTATTATGGACCGTGCTATGGACACTTTCTGTTTCATACCCCTGGAAAATTTGCCAGCCCTTCTATCTATGTATTCGGACATATCGAGATCTCTTGTAAGTTCAGATATTCTTCTATCTATATCGTCCTGCGGCATTCCATATAATTTCCCAAAATATTCTATATTTTCCCGAGCGGACAACCTGTCATAGAGTCCAACTTCCCCTCCAAATAAAATTCCTATTTCTCCTCTTACCTTTGAAGGTTCATGAACTACATCATATCCATTTACCCTTATGATTCCTCTGCTCGGCTTCAACATGGTAGAAATCATTCTCAAAGTTGTGGTTTTTCCCGCCCCGTTTTCACCTAGCAGTCCCACTATTTCTCCATTATCAACACTAAAAGACAAATTATCTACAGCTCTTATCGTTTTGAATTCCTTGCTTACATTTTTTACTTCAAGCATAATTACCTGATTCCCAAATATAGGCAAACTCATTTATTTGCTATTTCAAATAATCAGGTTTTTTCACCTCACCTTTCTCTCTTATATTTTTATGTTCTAGAAAAACTTTTTTCATATCCTCCAATCCCTGAAAAATCTCCTTTCTCGAAAAATTCCCCCCAGCAAGCTGCTCGTCGCTCTTCAAAAGCAACATACCATAAAATTTCTTGCCTGTTTCAAATAATTTATGGGATGGATTTTCATCAAGTTCCTCAAACAACATATTTTCAGCCTCGTCATACTTTCCCTGAACCACAAGCTTTTTCAGCAGTAAAGGAAACATATCTTCCAGAGAAAGCGACTGAAGATCAATATTCTGGTACTCGACATCCTGATCCTGTTCTTTTGAAAAAAGATTTCCCGTAAACTTCTTTAAGGATTCTATTATTCTCATTATATAGTCATCATTCATTTCAAAATTTCCCCCTCTCATCAAATATTTTCTCAGCAGCCTCAATCATTCTGCGTTTTTTGCGGATATCCCTTTTTAGAAATTTAACACCCTCATCAGTTGTCATGTAAATTTTTCTCTGGGATGATTCATCTATAAGCTTTATAAGTCCGGCATCCAAAAGTTTTCTTATGCTGGTATATAGAGAAGCTGGACCTATGGAAAAAGTATTTTTTGAAATTTCTTCGACTGACTTCATGATAAGATATCCATGCTTGGGCTTCATAAGAGAAAGTAAAATATAATAATATGTGTCCGTAAGTTCACCTTTTTTTAAAGAAGTATCTCTTGATATATCTATTCACCCGATTTCTAAATAATCTCCTCCTGTTGTCCCATTATATATCATTAAATGATATATAATCTGTTAAAAAAATCATATCATCAGGTGATATGATTTGTCAACTTAAATTTAAAATTTTTCTTTTACACTTTAAATTTTGATAACATTTTATTTAGCTTTTGGGCAAGTTCCGATTGAGTTTGTGCAGAAAGTGCCACCTGCTCCGTTGCCTTAGCGGCCTCGTCCATACTTGATTTCACCGATTCTACATGACTGGATGATTTCTGAGAGGTATTCGCCACATTTTGAACTGCTTCACTTACTTGATTTATAGTTGCCGCAAGTTCTTCCGACATAGATGCCATTTCATCGGACATCTTGCTTAAAAAATCTGCGTCTTCATAATATTTATTTCCAAGTTTTTCAAAATTCTTAAATCTGTTGCTTACATTCTCATTTACAAATTTCAATACGTCTTTGCTGTGCTGTGCAAGGTTTTTAAAAGCCTCCTGGACTTTTTCTATGGTATCCTGAATACCAACTACGGCCTTTGAGGACTGTTCGGCCAACTGCCCAACTTCATTTGCAACTACTGCAAACCCTTTTCCCTGTTCTCCTGCCCTGGCAGATTCTATAGAAGCATTAAGGGCAAGAAGGTTGGTCTGTTCAGCTATATCTGCAATAGTGTCAGCCATAACTTTTATGTTCTCAACTACTTTACCATCTTCTATCGCTTTAATTACATTGTTTGCCTTGCTTTCATATAATTTATGCGATTCTTCTACAGCATCTTGTCCCTGTTTTTTCGTAATGGAAGCCCTCTTTTTGAATTTATTTGCGTTGGTACTTCCCTCCAGCGCTTTTTGAGAAAGCTCACTTATGCTCGAATTCACTTCCTCCACGGAAGCTGTTATCTCCTCCACAGCGGCACTGTTCTCCTCAATGCCCGATGCCACACCGGATACAGAATTGTCTATTTCTCCGGATTTTGCGGATAATTCTTCAGCTACAGCAGAAAGATCTTCACTGGAACTGCTCATATTATGAAATTTTTTTTCAATTTCCTTTACAAAGCCCTTCAGATTCTCCTGAGCCCTGTCTATAGCTTTAAATGTCCTTCCAAATTCATCATTTCTATCGGTTTTACAACTGCAGGTAAAATCAAATTTAGATAAATTTTCCGCCGCACTCACTATTTTCATCAAAGACCTATCCATATATCTGGGTATAAAGATTTGAAATATCAAAGCACAGGCAATCCCTACTATAATCAGAATCACAGTGACAATATCCTTATAAGCAAATGAAAATATTCCCACAATACCAATGGCAACAATTATTGCAACCATAATTCCAAAACACAATGATAACTTCGTCTTCATCTTCATGTCTTTTAAAAATATCATATCAACTCTCCTCATCTATGAACTTTTTTTCAGAATTTACTGGTTGGCTAAATACATATCTCTGTATCCGGGATTCTATTGTTTCCGCCTCCTCTCAAGAGCTTTATTTGTCAACCATATTATGGTATAAATTACATAACGGGCTAAAATTTAAGTAGATAAGCATTCATTCCACAGCTTATACTTGCAGGTTTTTTGACAAGTTTTTTACAAAAATATGACAATTATTCATATAAATTCAGTAATTTTATATCTAAATTTGTAATACATTATATATTATACACACCTTTTATTACAATTACAAGTGTATTATACACTTACAGTTTGTTATATGTTCCACCAAAAATAATTAAAGTCAGAATAGGTGATGCAGATGAAAATAAATTACAAAAAAATGGGAAAGCGGATTAAATCAGCTAGAAAAAAGAAAAAATTTACTCAAGAACGGTTAGCCGAAATAACTGGCCTTTCAAATAACTATATAAGTAATATTGAAAGGGGTTCTTCTATACCGAGTATCGACACATTGATAAAGATCTGCAATTCTCTCAATGTAACTCCTGACTTTGTGCTGTTGGATTCAATATATACTTCCAAGGAATATTTAAAAGATGAAATAGCTAAAAAGCTCGAAAAATGTAATGACAAAAATATAAGACTTGTTTCAAAGTTTTGCGATTTGCTTTTAGAAGAGCAGGAAGAAAAGTAAGTTTTTGATACAAGTGAAAAAGCATATTTTCAAAAATGGAAATATGCTTTTTTAGTTAAAGCAAATCTACAGGCGTTAAAAAGTTTTTTTCGGTTCATAAACTTCCGGTACTGCTTTTTTTATAAACACCAGTGTAATTATAAATACAACGGACATTACTACCATCAATATACAAAAATAGTGAAATCTATCAAGAAGAATTCCATATATCAAGGAACCCAGGGGTATGGCACCTTGTCCAAAAATTCCTAATACTGAAAAAAATCTTGAGCGCATTCTATTTGGCACCATTTCCTGAAGATTTGTGTTCAAAGGTGTGTTCAATCCTGAATTAAAAAATTCCCCCAGAAACATTATACCTGCCAAAAGCATAAATAGTTCCATGCTGTGTCCCCCCAGATAATTTACGGTAATTGGAAACACAGCTGCTGGAAACATAAATAAAATTATGGCCTGAAATACAAGGGAATTCTTCATTATAAGTTTTCTACTGAATTTAACAAGGCAGGTACCCATTAATATATTCCCCAGGAGTATTCCAAAAGTGAAAAATGAAATAAGATAACCATACTGCTGAGAACTAAATCCTATTCCCTTCTTCACAACATAAGGAAGTACTATGTCAAAGAGTGGTGCCACCAGGAAATTTGTCACCAGTGCCAATGAGAATAACTGAAGCAGTGCCCTGTTTTTCTTTATGAAATAAAATACATCGCTGTTTTCAGTAAAAAATGATTTAAATGTAAGTATTCCAAGATTTCTGTCTTTATTTGCATATGCTATGAGAGTGCAGCATATGCCTGATATGATAAATGTTATTCCGTTTAAACAAAATACCGTCTTTATTCCAAAAACACCATATATGATTCCTCCAATAGACGGCCCTATAATCATGGAAACTGCATCAACACCTCCCCTTGCAGCTATTCCCTTCATAAGTTCGTCTTCTTCTACAAGCTCTGGAAGAATTGCCGTAGAGGATGCATTGAATATACTGTCCATAATCGAAATAAATACCTGCAACGTAAACAGAAAAACTATATTCAGACTCCCATTCATGGCAAGATATCCTAAAAGTAATACAAAAATCCCTCTGACATAATCAGATGCCATCATTATATTCTTTCTGCTTTTTCTGTCACCCAGAATTCCTGCAAAAGGCAGAGCTATAATATTTGGAACCAAGTTTACTGCTGAAAAAATCCCCATCATTATTCCCGAATGAGTCACATCCAAGATATAAAGCGGCAGTGCCACCTGCTGTATTCCAGTACCTGTATAGGATATAAATCTTCCAAACATATACAATAGTAAATTTCTCTTATATTTCATATTTACCTCTCTCAATTCAATTTATAGTGTTATTACAACCTCAGTAGTATCAACGGTATGGGAATTACAAACCTTCTGTTCCCTGTTCTTATATAAACTCTCATAAGCTGCACTTCCTATTCTATGCTTACCTCTACTATGTCTCCCTCTGCACTTTTTACATCCACTATTTTTCCCGAAAGCCCCTTGTCTATAGCCTCTGAAATGAGATTCAGATCTATATTTTCCATCCCTTTTACGCCGTCACTTATGGGAATCTTGCCAACAGTTTTCAGCATTACCTTTATGAATTTCACTGGAAGCTTTACATTTACATTGTCCCCTTCATGGGAATTCACTTTTATCATCAACATCTTTTCCATAATATCATCATCTGGAGCAAGCTGTGTATTTCTGTCCTTCAAAGATTCTATAAGCTCCTGGGCCTTATCTGCTGTAATCTTTCCATCTTCTACCATCTTCAATATCTTTGCTGTTTCTTCATTCATGTTATATTCCTTCCTTTCATATTTACTCATTCATCATTTTTATAGCTTGATCCGCAGTTATCTCTCCCCTGTCCAGCATATCCACTATCCTTTTCTTGTCAGCCTTTGAATTTTGAGATACATTGTATCCCAGGGCGGATATTAACTCATCCAATTTCGATCTCACTGTGGGATAGGATATGCCAAGTTCTTTTTCCACATCTTTTATATTTCCTCTGTTCTTTAAAAATATCTCTATAAATTTAAGCTGATCTTTTGTAAGATATTCAAATTTAGACATTTCAAAATCATTTTCAATTACAGTGCCGCATTTAGGGCAGTGAAGTTTTGAAATCAAAAGTCTTGCCCCACATACCGGACATTTTCCAATTACTTTATATGTCAAATAATCACCTTCTCTTTTTTATGAATACAGTATATCATGAAGTATTAATATATTCAATATAAATATTTATTTTTTTAATTAATAATTATATATAAATTACTATATTTAATTATTATATAAATAATATTAAGTTTACTGTAAAGTTAATTATATAACGGAACAATAAAAAGTCTTCTACGAAATTAATTTTTTCATAGAAGACTTTTTATACAACACGCAATTAATATAATTTTATGCTGTTGGATTCAATATATATTTTCAAAGAATATTTAAAAAATTATTTTAATATTATCTTTCTAAACCCTCCAAAATTATTTGCCATCTGGGAATATACCCCTTTTCCAAGAAGAAATTTATAGATTTCATCAGCCTTTTTTATAGGATCAATATTTTTAAATTTTTCGGGATAGATAACCTTTCCAAGGTAATAGGCATCCGCCATAGCAGTTTCAATATTTGTAGTATAGAAATTATAGGGCATCTGTGAATATACTTCACCATTTTTAACTGCTGAAAGATTATTATAATAGTCAGGATTTTTTTTACAGTCTTCCTGAACCATCTGAAATCCTCCCTCATCTATAAAAATCTTATCCGGATCCCATTTTAGGAGTTTCTCTTTATCTATCATAACTGTACCAGTCTTTCCCGTTTCATCCACTACATTTTTCCCGTTTACAGCCTTGAGCAGAGAATAATTCCCCTGAGTACTTTCAATGCCATGCGTGCCTTTCATGCCCAAAGCTCCGACATATATACTTGGCTTTTTACTTTCAGGGATATCTTTAGTTCTCTTGTCCAGATCATCTTTACAGTTTTTCATATAATCAATTACTTTTTGTGCCCTGCTCTCATTGCCAGTGACTTTCCCAATAATTTTCAAAGAAGTGTACATATCAGGATCAAATGTGGATTGTTTACCATAGCTCAAAACAACGACAGGTATGTTGGTTTTGGACTGCAGTTCATCTGCAGAAGACTTATCTGAAGCATATGTATCGAAAATGACATCCGGTTTAACTGAAAGTATTTTTTCGGCATCCGGTGAATTATTAGGTCCTCCCTGACCTATAGTTGTAAGTTTTGCAATATTGGGATTCACCATCATATAAGGCTTTCCCACAGTGCTGCCTTTCTCAGTCTGTTCTACACCCACTAACTTTTTTGAACCATTTATATAACAATAAAGTCTCAATGCCCCTGGTCCAATAGCTACAACTTTATCAATTCTTTTATTTAATGTAATCTTTCTTTCCAATAAGTCTGTTATCATTATATTTTTAGATTTTGAATTTGAAGTTTTTTCGTATTTAGGTGAACAGCCTCCAATCAAAAGTGCAAAAATAAATATTCCTACAAATAATAGACTTAAAAATTTTTTATGCACAATTATTTCCTCCCTCCATTTAACGTACCTCTTATGAGAATAACTTACAGCGGTATAATTACCGGAATATTCTTATAATTTTTTACGGCTACTGGAACAGAATAAACTCTTTCAATATTCTCAGGAGTCATTATTTTCCTTCCGCCTGCGGCAAAAATTGTACCATCTTTCAGCATGATAAATTTATCCGCAAACCTTATGGCGAGATTTAAATCATGAACTATCATTACAGCAGCAATTCCCTGAGTTTTAACTATCCTATTGATGATTCTTATCACTTCAAGCTGATTTTTCAAATCCAGATTGCTTGTAGGCTCATCTAAAAGAAGTATCTCAGGTTTTTGGGCAATAGCCCTTGCAATAACAACTTTTTGCAGTTCTCCACCGCTTAGCTCATCTAAAAATCTTAAAGAATAATCTTCAAGCTCCAGAGCTTCAATGGCCATATTAGCTATTGAAATATCTTCTTTTGAAGCATTCCATTTAATGTAGGGTTTCCTTCCCAAAAGTACGGAATCAAAAACAGTGGTTCTTACACTTGTTTGCTGCTGTGAAACATAACCAACCCTCTGAGCAAGTTTTATAGGGCTGAGTTTAAAGATTTCATTTTTTTCAATTAATGCAGTACCGTATTGTGCCTTCAATATACGATCTATACATTTAAGAAGAGTGGATTTTCCTGCTCCATTTGTACCCAGGAGTGCAGCACATTCTCCTTTTTCCACCGAAAAATTAATGTCTTTTAAGACAGATCTGCTTGTATATTTAAATGCAAGTCCCCTTACAGATAAAATCATTTTTTCCTATACCCCCTCATGAGCAGATATAAAAACATAGGTGCTCCCATAAAAGATGTAATAGCTCCAACAGGAAGAATTATAGGTGAAACTATGCTTCTTGCAAATGTGTCAGAAACGAGAAGTAAAAGTGAACCCATAAGTGCGGATGCTGGAATCAAGAAACGATGATCCCCTCCAATAATCCTTCTCATTATCTGAGGCCCTATAAGCCCTATAAATCCTATAATACCAAGAAATGAAACTGCTGCCGCAGTGATTAAAGAAGAAGTAAACATTCCCCCAAATCGTATTCTCTCAACACTTACTCCTAGACTTTTTGCAGCCTCCTCCCCATTGTCCATAGCATTATAATCCCATTGTCTAACAGCAAAATAAATCATCGATACCCCTATAATAACTGCCATTATAATTATTTCCTTCCAAGAAGCACGTCCAAGATCACCAAATGTCCAGAATACAACAGCTGCTACCTGAACATCCTGGGCAAAATACTGAATAAGCGTAATACCTGCAGAAAAAAGAGATCCTATAGCTATCCCCGCAAGTAATATAGCCTCTGGAGAAAGGGATCTAAGTCTCGCAATCATTAAAATAATGACAGCAGCTATCATAGAAAAGGAAAATGCGCAAATAGTAACTATATACGGATTATCTATAAGCACTGCATCAGCACCTGTACTTTTAACACTTCCTGCACCAAATATTATAATAGCAACATTTGCACCAAAAGCCGCAGCATTTGATATTCCTAAAGTTGATGGTGATGCAAGAGGATTTCTCAGATTACTCTGCATTACACATCCTGCAGCAGACAGTCCTGCACCTGCTATAATGGCAGCAAGGACTCTTGGAAGCCGTATATTCCAGATTACAAGATTTGATAACCCACTTCCCTTTTGAAAAATTCCCATTAAAACCTGGTAGGGTTTAATAGCCGATGAGCCGGCACATATTGAAAATAGAGAAAATATTATAATTAACAACAGAATAACTAAGATTATAATTCTTTTTCTTGTTGTATATCTTTCATAGTTTATGCACATTTCCTCTTTCAATTTCATCAATCCCTTTATTTATTTGATACATCATCTTACCATCCCCGTGTGTACTCTTCAAAACAATCCAGGCAAAGTTTTTTTCCGTTGCTTATTCTTATTTTATGCTCAGGAACACCTTCTCCACATTGTTCACAAATAATCGTATTAAACAACCTTGCATTTTTAGGGGCTTGAAATTTTGGCTTTTTTATATCAAATATTTCTTCTGCCGGTGACTCCAAAATGTACTTCTCTTTTTCCTCCCTGCTCATTTCACCCTTAATCTGTTTCAAAACAACTCTCATATTATCTCCATTTCCCCTGTTGAAAAATGAAAAAGCCATTTTACCAGTACCTCTGTACACCAGATTGCCTTTTCCCAAAGTGCATCCTGTTATAACCTGTACTGCATCAACACCGCAGGCATCGTTTTCAGTAACACATACTATTTCTTCATCAGATGAAAATTTCAGATTCATCTTTTCTATTGCTGCTTCACAAGCTTTGAATCCTATGGCAAGCCCCGGGCAATCATGTCCATGGAACTCTATGCACTTATTCCACAATTCTTTTTTATTCATTGATAATCTCTCCTTTTGAATATATCGTGTACATATAAATACAAGCAATTTTCAAGCCAAAATGGAAAATATGATTTTAAAATATATAAATTACTATAAAAATGCTGTGTACAAAGCCAACTCAATCTAAAAATATTTTCTATAACAGCTAAAATTATAGTCAGCAAAAGAGAATTATTTATCATAATGATAAAAAATGGTTTCAAAATGAAAAGTATATCATTTTGAAACCATTTTAACACATATATGATAATATTTTTAGAACTACTTTATTTCAGTTCTTTCACTATTTTTCTTGTCTTTCCTAAATAATCTTCCACACCGCAGACTCCAGTATTTATAACTCCCAACCTTTTATAATTCTGAAGCATAATATCCCCTCTTGAGTCTGAACAAACATTATACAACAGGTCCTATTTTGCACCCTATATCAATAGTCTTGCATAATAAATGCAAGAAGTAACAATAGCATCAACTCACGTCTCAACATAATCTTTAATATTTTTTTCATCAATCCCGACAGCTGCTAATATAACCATGCCTGGATTAATATTTTTTAAAACACTTACATTTTTTCTTAATTTATCACAGAGGACCTTATCAAACAGTTAAATGTTTACTCAGCGGCTTCACATGAATGTTGCTCCTGTACTCTGTTTCCGTCCAGTTGATATTCTCGGCAATAAAAGCTTCCGGATTCAATGTGACACCTTCGAGCATGAATTCTTTAAATTTCTCATACCCTGCCCTGTCTATCAGATGGCCGCCGTGAATATAAACAGGCTTTCCGCCAAGTACCCATTCTGAAAATCTAGGCCAATTTGCCATTATCGCAAGTACACTTTCTTCAGTCAACCAGTTTGCAAACATCTTTCCCATCCTGGGATACTGTTTTCCTGTCCTGCCGCCAAGAATTATCTTATAAAAATCTTTGTCCGGTCTGCGCCATGCCCCCGTTGGACATGCAATAACACATTCACCGCATCCCACACAGCAGCACGTATCTTTGTCTATTTTACCCTTGTCATTAAGTGACAGCACACGGGTTGCAGCTTTTTCACACTTCCTCACACAGGCCCCACAGCCAATACATCGGTTTATATCATAAACAGGCTTTGTACATCCAATTATGCCAAAATCCTGAAAGTGACCTTTCGCACAGTCATTAGGACAACCTGATACCGAAATCTTGATATGATACGGATTGGGATAAATTATCTTCTCCAGTTTTCGCGCCAGCTTCTGTGTGTTTACATTTGCCTTGATACAATGAATTTCTCCAATACAGGCCATTATATTTCTCGGGGCAATATAAGGGTAACCGTTATCGGTTTTCATATTCACACCGCACATTTTATGCTCTATACTCTTCAAATAAGGCTGTATATATTCATTTACCGCAGGTATATCTTTTGCTTTTATTCCAGGTGCATTCAAAGTCTGTCTGACACCTAAATGGAAAGAACCATTTCCCCATTTTTTACACACATATTTTATAACATCGAGCCACTTTGCATCTATAACAGCACCTGGGACTCTAAGCTGAAGCATAAATTCACCAGGTACTTTGGATTGCCTGAAACAGTTGTTCCTTAATTTTTTTATATTACAATCTTCCACCATAATTTTCCCCTCCTAATCAACCAGCTTTTTACCTATTGTATAATTGAAAATAGGGCCATCTAAACATACATATGTTTCATCGATTCTGCAGTGTCCGCATTTTCCAACGGCACAGGACATTTTTCTCTCAAACGACATCCATATTTTATCTTCAGGTACACTATTTACAATCAATTCTTTACCTACAAATCTCATCATTACAGGAGGGCCCACTACAAGACATTCATAATTTCCTTTAAAAGATTCAAATGGAATATTCTTTATGAAGTTTGTTACCATTCCAACCTGCCAGCCACTGTACTTTTCATTGTCAAGGGTATAAACCACATGAAAATATCCAGCTTTTTTCCACTTTTCAAGCTCATCTTTAAACAGAATACTATTGGAATTTTTAAACCCAAAAATCAGATAAATTTCTTTTGCATAGTCACTCCTATCAAATAACTCGTCTATAAGGCTCTTTACCGGTGAAACTCCAGTACCCCCAGCAATAACCACAACATTTTTATCTTTGAGTTTTTCAAAAGGCCATCCATTTCCATAACATCCCCTGAGGAAAATATAGTCCCCTTCCTTCATGGAAAATAATCTATCCGTAACTTTTCCCACTCTTCTTATCGTAAAATCTGCATATCCTTTTCCAAAACCACTTAGAGATATGGGTGCCTCGCCAACTTTTGGAATGGAAAGCTGCATAAACTGGCCGTGTTTTACGGGAATATTGTTCTCTATGCGAAAAGTCCATTCAAGCTTTGTTTGTGGAATTATCTTCAATATCTTATGCGGCTCCGGCCTAACTGGATTGTTAAACATCTTTGACTCCTCCCTGTTTTTTTATTTCCTCTACAGCATCATATAGCTTGTTCAATGTGGCAGGATAACTTATAAGTTCAGGACATCTTGCAGAACATCTGCCGCAGCCCACACACATAGGACCATCCTTGAATCTTGCATTGTATCCGTAAACTTTGTGGAGGATTTTATATCTGTATCTTTCAGAAACTTTTTTTCTAAAGGAGCTGCCTCCCGCAACTTTGTCGAAATTTTCAAGCATGCATGAAGAACAGGTTCTTCTTCTCTCTCCTACATTTGCATTTTGTGTATACACTATATCTGTGGTTTCAAAACAGGTACATGTACTGCACGCAGTAGTGCATGAACCACATCCAATACATCTGTCTTCAAACTCATCCCACATCGGATGATTTTTTATCTTGTTTGCCATATCCAGATCCTCTATTACAGGAAATTTTACTTTAAGTTTGTTTTCTGCAGGGAATTTGATCTTATAATCAGATAGTTTGTAATTTCGAAAATATTGTTTAAATTCCTCATCCTTTACTTCCACATTATTTATATTTTCACCAAAGGATACAGCAATGGAATACATATCTGTGGTGTTCGTACCCATACTGCAGCAAAAACACCCATCAAATTCATTGGCACATTCCATCACTGCAAACTTTACCTTGTCTCTTATTCTTTTGTAAAAATAATCTTCTATATCACCATTTTTCAGATAAATCTGATCCTGAATTTTTATTGAATTTATGTCACATGCCCTGCCAAACACCAAAATGTCTTTTTTTTCTCTCATTTTGCTTTCCCTGTATTCATCCTCAGTAAAATAAAACAAGGTCTGAGTAATTGGAGTAAGAACCTCTTTCATAGGGTAAGTCGAACGTTCACTATATTCTATCTCTTCATATCTGTGCACTGGCTTGTATAAAATGGAATCCTGTTTTGCATATCTTCCTCCTCCACGAATTCGTACCGGAGCATAGATAACATATTTCTGTTCCAATTTAGCAAATAATTCATTCATATCTTCAGCTCTAAGCTGACAGGTATCGGGAACCTTCATCTTGATTACACCCTTTCTAAATTTTTCATTTTCACAATTTTAAAGATTCAGGTGGAGAAAAGTATTTCCTATAAGCAAACTCCAACTGGAGCTAAGAATCACCTGATTTTTCAACTAAATTGTAAAATGGGTATTGGCCAATTCCCTATATAAAAATTATATTCCTTGCCATTTCTTTTGTAAAATGCTAAACTTATTATAATTTCATAGCTTTTTATCTATGTATTTTTATGTAAAAAGGGGGATATCCATGACAATACGGGACCTGGAAATTTTCACCGCAGTAGCAGAAAATGGAAAAATAGGAGCTGCAGCAAAAAAACTCTATATATCCCAGCCCACTGTCAGCCATGTTATTTCTCAGATTGAAAAGGAATATCATGTGAAATTGTTTGAAAGGCTTTCCAGAAAATTATACATTACAGATGTGGGAAGGGAATTCTTAAATTATGCAAGACATATTCTCTCAAATTTTCGTTAAATGGAACATTATCTGCACCATGCTTCCGAACAGATATGCATTCATGTAGGAGCTTCACTTACCGTAGGAAGTTTCTTTCTGGGTAATATCATATCCAAATTTGAAGAAAAAAATCCTAAAATTCGCATACGTGTATATGTAGACAACTCTAAGGACATCATACAGAAAATTATTGATGGAACTCTAGATATAGCCGTAATAGAAGGATTGGTAAATTCAAAAGACATTATATCCCATGAAGTCTACCAAGATGAAATGGTCTTGATCTGCGGCAAGAATCATCCATTTGCTTCAAAAAAATCAATTCAACTGTCCGATTTAAAGGGTAAAGACTGTGTACTTCGTGAGGAGGGTTCCGGTACCAGGGATTTTCTCATCAATCTAACGGAACGCAGGGGAATACCAATTATAAAAAAATGGGTGTGCCACAGCTCTGACTCCATAATCAACGTAGTTGCTGCCGGTCAGGGTGTATCAATCCTGTCTAAAAGCCTACTAATTCACCAGAATAATGTGGTGCAGATTCCCATCAAGGACTTTTCACTTTACAGAAGCTTTAAAATAATTTATCACAAAGACAAGTACATTTCCTCTGCCCTCAAAAAATTAATTTCAGCAATAGAAAAGCTCTTTAATTCTGCCTATAAATGATAAATAAATTATAATTCAATCATCTTTTCTACCTAATTTGCACCATTTTTTGCAGAGATTAGCTCTTTTATTACAAATAACCTTATTTGAACCACAGGAAGGGCAGACATATTTGTCTTCTTCTTTTTTTATCTCATATATATTGCCGCAATTAAAACATTTAAATTTGCAGAATACAGGTCTGTAGTTTCCTCCATTTATCCTTATTGAATTCCCCTGTGTCAGAGCAAGCGCTGTTTTTTCCCTTGCACTATCTATTATATTTTGAAAAGTCTGCCTGGACACGTGCATTCTTTCAGCACATTCTTCCTGATTTAATTTTTCAATATCTTTCAGTCTCATTGCTTCAAGTTCCTCAACTTTTATAACTACATCTTTTATTTCACATTTTTTCCTACCTACCGGTATAAAATAAGTATATTGCGGCAATTTCTCTACACTTCTATATTTAACTGGTCTTGGCATTTTTCCCTCCCTGCATTTGCTGCATATTCCGACTAAAACAATATTGGTATCTTTTATATCAATATTTTTAATTTTTTCTATGTAATTATTTAGTTTAATAAATTCTAAATTGATATTGCTATCATCTATATCTATTATATCATTGCAATTAATATATTGTTCTATAAACAGTTGCAAGACCTATCTTATTATGACTTTTTATTTTATCATAAATCTCTTTGATATTTTGGTGAATATTTGATTCAATTAAAACTTCAAGTACAATTTCCCTTTGATTGGTAAGCTTGTAATTTTTCTTATTCAACAATTCTTTGATTAACAAAAATTCATCTTTCATATTCAAATACTCACCTCATAAATTTAATCTAATTACTTATTGTAATTTCCCTCATATTGATGCTCTGTACATACACTCCCAGTAGATTTTAGTTCTCCATTTATATATTTTTGTATTACATCATCACATAGGCCTTGCGCACCTATGACAACTTCTATTTTATTATCTCTAAATAATTGAACCGCAGTTTCTCCCATTCCTCCCGATATTATTACATTTACACCCTTTTCTTTTAAAAACGCCGGTAAAAATCCCGGTTTATGTCCTGGATTCTCCACAAAACTCCTTTTTAAAGATTTGTCTTCCCCTATTTCATAAATCATAAATCCACTACAATGTCCAAAATGTCCACTTACTTGTTTCCCATCACTTGCTACTGCAATTTTCATTTTTATTCCTCCTTTAAGCTTTTGATTATATTTTCAACTATCGGATTGAATATTGAATCTATACTATTATTTGTATTTTTATCTTGGGAAGACAATGGGTTACATATACTGTCCACTACAGGCAATTCACCAAGAAATTTTAAATCCATTTTTTTTAAAAACTCATGAGTATTCTCACCGTTGAAGATTCTGATCTTCTTATTACAATTTGGGCACTTTACGTAACTCATATTTTCAATAATACCTAAAATACTAACGCCCATTTTATTTACCATATTTACAGCTTTTGAAACTATCATAGACACTAAATCTTGTGGCACCGATACCATTATTATTCCATCAATAGGTATCGACTGCATTGCAGTAATAGCTACATCTCCTGTCCCCGGTGGCATGTCAATTATCAAATAATCAAGTTTTCCCCACAGTACATCTGTCCAAAACTGTTTGACAATATTGCCTATCAAAGGCCCTCTCCAGATTACCGGTTCCTCCTCATTTTCTATCAGCAGGTTAAGCGACATGACTTCTATACCTTCCTCTGTAGCTACCGGCAGAATATTTTCATATTTGGCT
The DNA here is from genome assembly GCF_041224415.1 of Clostridium lapidicellarium. Classification (NCBI taxonomy): domain Bacteria; kingdom Bacillati; phylum Bacillota; class Clostridia; order Eubacteriales; family Clostridiaceae; genus Clostridium; species Clostridium lapidicellarium. Next base: position 84,425 of record NZ_JBGFFE010000009.1, read on the forward strand.
CTTGCTCTCTTATTTTTTAAATTCAGTAATATTGGAACACTCGGCCCTGTAATATCAGCATCAAGTATACCTACCTTAAAACCCTTCTTATTAAGCTGCTTTGCCAATAATACCGAAATTGTAGATTTACCTACTCCTCCTTTTCCACTCATTACACCTACTACTTTTTTTACATTATTCATAGGATTATTTTCTTTTTCACATCCGTCATTTGATGGGCATGAATCACGATCTGACATACAATCATCTCCCATTTTTATATTGGCATTTGCCAATATCATATTACTCCTGTTTATAGTTATTGTCAAATGCCAATTAAAAATGTTATAATAAATATTAACAGAATCTATAAAGTTTGAAGAAGTTAACGAAGAGAGAAAATTTGTATTAAACCAAACCGGCATTCACCTTCCCGGCGTTGCTGTCCAAAAATATGAAGTTGAAATAAAAGAAATAAAACAAAATATCAGCATATTAAAATCCCTATTGCAAAGGGATAAAAAGAACATCTGAAATTTATTTCATTTTATAAAAAATTTTTTAATTCCCAAATAATAAATTTATTGTGTTCATTAATTTACAGAGCCATAAAAAATATTCTTATTCCCACAATAGCTAAAGCAGCTGCAAGACTTCTAATTATCGTGACTCCATGAATTTTTTCTGAAAGTCTAGCACCCAACTGTGCCCCAAACAGCACACCTATTGATAATGCAGCAGTTTGAATTACACTGGATTGCAGTACTCCATCTGCTATATGAACTGCAGTTCCCGATAGTGACATCACTGCCAAAACAAAATGTGATGTGGCAGTTGCAATATGTACTGGATAATTCAGCATGTTAATAAGTACTGGAACATGTATTATTCCTCCACCTATTCCTAAAAAACTGGATATAAGTCCTACAAAAACACTTGCAATAATTCCAACAAGAGGATTATATGAAAATGTATGTTTCACCCCTTCAATATCTATTACTGTTCTTGTAACATATCCCTTCTTAATTACCACATTTTTTTCTATTGTTTCCTTTTTCGTTCTTACTATTAAGAATATTGACACAATGACTAATATCACGCCAAATATTCCATTAAAAAGCTGCCTTGGCACGTATGATGTCGTAACCGAACCGAATATTGAACCTGGAATTGTTGCAATTGCAAACATTATCCCGGATTTGTAGTCAATACGTTTCATCCTGGAGTAAGCAAAAGAACCAGATAATGCATTAAAAAATACAACTGCAAGAGAAATGCCAGTTATAGTATCTGGGCTTTTGTCAGGATATAATAACAACAATATAGGCACAAGTATGAAACCTCCGCCAGCACCAATTAGAGTTCCAAATGCTCCAACAAGAAATCCCAGAGGAACCAGCCACAAGAATTGTATCACTTTTAAAAAACCTTCTTCCTATTACTATTATTAAAATCTATAGATTGATAAAACTGCCTTTATTATTTTAACACACCTTTCCCTTCTAGAGTATTTATATTAAATGTAAATGCTTCTCTTTTTTTTATCTATTGTAAATAATTTTTATCACTATTTTCTAAAACACCACTCTAAACTGCGGATAGTTTGTAATGACAAGTTGCAGTCCTCCCATGATCATGGAAAAAGCGCAAAGTACCATCACAATAATTATCGCTCCTGAATCATACCTTATTTTTTCTCCATCGTTTACCACGTAAGCTGCAATGATCTCCGCTCCAAGTGAAATCAAAATTACAGGCCAAAGGGATATTAAGACTTTATAATTTACAATTTTCAATAAACTGTTTATTAAAAACATTGTCCCAAATGCAATAAGCATTATACCTGATGTAAATGTACCAACTCTCCTTCCTTTAGTCATCTTCATCAACCTCTTTTTTCTTCCCCACGATAAGTTTTATTCCAATTACAATTATGGCTATTCCCACAATCATCTGCGGGATAATTTCTGTAAAATTACTTATAATTTTATAAATTTCAGAATTGATATATGGCTGAATAATGAATCTTATATTATCCCAGATAAGGTATAGTCCCATACAAATTAGAAGTATTCCAAAAAACAATCCCTGTTTCTTAAACAGGTTCTTATCCAATTTCAGCAATTTGTCTATAGAAAATATATAGCTGTCATCTAATTTGTCAAACTCTTCCTGGGGCATACTCTGTTTGTTTATGCAGTCAAAAAGTGAATAAAACCATATAAGTGGAGTAATGTACAAAAGCGGACCTATATGAAGCCAGCTGGAAAAAAATATTATTGTAAAAAATACTGCCATAATTGACAATCCCATTTTCATAAAACCCATATACATATGTCCTGCACCGGGCAGAAAAGAAAATATAATAGTTAAAAAACTACTTTTTTTGGATACCATTATTAAATACCTCCCTATCGATTATATTATTAGTAAAATTTTCAAGTTTCACATTCATAGAATTTACCGCTGTAAACTGGGGCGATTTTATTTCCAATTTCCTCACGCCGGTGTCGGCCATAAAATTGAGGGCACTGGAAAATACAAGTACAAGTGCCATACAAGCTGCAGCAGATACTTTCAGCGAATAGAAAAAAAGCTGTTTATTTTTCTTGTGATTTCTATTTATTTTATATTCTATCTCTTCCTCAAACCCACAGGGTACTTTTAAAAAGTCCTTTTGCTCAAAGCTATTTGACAGCTTTTGTGCACACTCTTCACAGCTTTCTATGTGCTCCGATAAAATATTGATTTCTGTTTTCTTCAGATTTCCATTTTTCAATTTCTCTATTGACGAATTTTTTATATGTCCTCTTCTATCAAACAGATCATTATTCAAATCAACTCCTCCTCCCATAAAATTTTAAGAAGTTTTTTTGATCTATATAGTCTCGTCTGGAGCGTTTTTAAATTTTCTCCTGTATTCCTTGCCATATCTGAAAGTTTTATATCTCTACAGAAATAATTTACCGCCACAGTTTTATAAGGTTCATTTAATTTATTACACAGCTCATATATTTTTCTGATGCTGTAATTTGCCAGCATATTTTCTTCAGGAGAATTCTTTAGATCTTCTATGTATATATAATCTTCACAGGTAAGTTTCTCCGCTTTTCTGGAAGAGCTTCTAATATGATCTTTGCATTTATTAACTGCAATTTTTGTAATCCAAGCTTTAAAATTCTTTCCGTCAAATCTATTCAATTTTTTATAGGCGGTTAAAAAAGTCTGTTGGGCTATATCTTCGGCGTCAAAATAGTTTCTTGTAAAGGAAAAACATATGGTAATGACTAAACCTCCATACTGTTTTACATATCTTTCAAATTGATTTTTTTGAATAACCACCACCGCCTTTTTTGAACTCACAATAATATAACGATTTACAAGTAAAAAACACTTCAACAATTTTAATTTTTACATAAAATAATATAAAAAAATAGACTATTCAATACAATAGATACTAAATAGTCTATCCTTTTTTAATTGCCGCTATTTTGTTTCAATCTACATTTCCTCCGAGTTTTGTATAAGTAGTGCCATAAAACTTTTGATAAAAATCATTTACTTCCTCCATTATATCAATATCTTTAAATACTTGAGGATTTATCTTCTTGCTAAGCCACATTATTCCCAGAATTGTCTGTGGACAGGGCATATCCCAGGCGCTCATCTTTGAAGGCATCAGATAAACTTTTTTATTTTTTACAGCATTTATATCCTTCAAAGTAGGATTGTTAAGTACATCCTGCGGCTTTACTCCACAATATTGTGTGAGAATTATCACATCAGGATTCCAGTTAATCACCTGTTCTGCAGATACCTGGCTCCATTTAGCACTTTCACTCAAAGATTCCGCCACATTCACTCCTCCAGCTAATTTAATCAATGAATTTTGAAACATATTTTTTCCCGGAGTGGAATACATGGCCCCGCCTGCCATATACACTTTAGGTCTATTGTTTTGATCTACGGCTTTAAGTTTATTATCAATGGAATTCAGCGTTTTAGCATAATAGTTCATAAATTCATGCGACTGCTTTTCCCTGCCAACAGCTATTCCCAAATTTTTCACAGTAGACTCCAATTCGTCAAGGCTCTCCGCATTGGCAACAAAAACCTTTATGTTGGATTTCTCAAGACTTGGCACAATCTTCTGATTCTTCTTCTGCATGATAACAAGATCCGGTTTGGAAGCTACTATCTGCTCTACATTCATTTCATTGGCAGAAGACACTTTGTTTGTACCTGACTTCGGTGAAAAAGTCAGCGGATCTTTTATAACATTTCCATCAGCACCTAAAATATTATTTTGTTTTCCCAAAGCACACAATATCTGCACCGCTATAGGATAATTAGTCAATATTTTTTCAGCAGGCTTGGACAATTTTATTTTCCTTCCTGCACCATCGGTAACGGTGATTTCCCTGTTATCTGCAGCATTTGCACCCTGTGTAGACGCTGTAGTACTCTTGTTGCAGGCACCAAAAGTACATACAATCAATACCAGGATTAAAAATTTAGCTATTTTCTTCATTTGCCATTCCTCCATATTCCTCGAATTTTTCTCTCCATCAAATCCCTATTATCTTTATCAATTTCAATTACCTGTACATCTTTTCTCTCTGCTATTTTTCGCACAAAATTTCCATTACATTTTTTTAACACTCCTATTACAGGCTTGCTGCTGTCAAGCATTCTAAAAACAATTTTTTGAAATAGGGGAGCTTTTTCTTCCATATAGCCCAATTCGTCCAAAATCATCAATTCTCTATCCTGTAGACTCTTCAACAATACATCCCTCGATATGATATCAAATGTATTTATATCCCAGTGCAATTCATTTTCTTTCTTATCATAGAACCCAATAATATAACTGTCATCCAAATTATAAAGCGACTTTACCCTAAAGCGTTTATTTCCCCCACTCAGTTCCTTTTCCTGAATAAATCCGCCTATCGAACAATCCACATTTTTAATGATCTTTTTTATAATTGTAGATTTCCCCACTCCTTTCTCGCCGGTAAAAAAAATATTTTTCACAATAATTTTCAATCTCCCTCTTCCTTTAAAATATTCATACATAAAATTAACCTATCATCGGAATACAGGCCCTTACAACACCGCCTTTAGAATTGGATGTATTTATTATTTTCACATCAATCCCATATGCCCGTCTAAGGTTATCTTCCGTAACAACTTTATCTGCATCACCAACCACAAATACATTATTTTTCTGCATGAATGCCACTTTTGTAGAACACAGAAAAGCATGGTTGGGATAATGTGAAGTCATAATAATTGCCAGTCCTTTTTTAGAAAGCTTATTTATCTGTTCCAGTACTTTAATCTGGTTCCCAAAATCTAAATTTGAAGTCGGTTCATCCATTATCAATATCTCCGGGTTTTGGGCAAGGGCCCTGGCAATTAAAACCATCTGCCTTTCTCCGCCGCTTATTTCCGTGTATACCTTGTCTTTCAAATAGGATATTTTTAAATCTTCCAGAGCCTTTTCTGCAATATACCTGTCCTTTTTACTAGGAGAAGAAAACATTGGAATATGGGCAGTTCTTCCCATCAGCACCACGTCAAAAACCTTAAATGGAAAAGTAGGTGTATGTAGTTGGGGAACATAGCCAATAATTTTGGCCAATTGCTTTCTTGAATAATTGTGTATATTTTTTCCGTCTATCAATATTTCTCCGCTTTTCAGCTTCAAAAAACCCAATATAGTTTTGAAAAAAGTAGTTTTGCCTACACCATTGGGTCCCAATAGGCACAATATCTCCCCTGAACTCACATTCACAGATATGCCGCTTACTATATTCTTTTTACCATATCCACAGACTGCATCCCTCACTTCTAACTTCAAGCCCATCCCTTCTTTCCTTTAATTAGAAGATAAATAAAAAAAGGTGCTCCAATAAGTGACGTTAAAATTCCCAACGGAATTTCCACGGGAAACGCACAACGGGCTATATCGTCAACTAATAAAAGAAAAATACTTCCGATAAGCAGTGACGCCGGTAACAATATTTTAAAATTAGGTCCGACAATCATTCTTGCTATATGAGGTATTACAAGCCCCACCCACCCAATCATGCCGCTAATTGATACAGCTCCGGCTGTCATTAAAGTGGAACAAAGAATTGAAACCAATCTCAATTTTGAAGTATCAACACCTAAAGATTCCGCTTCCTCATCTCCAAATGAAATAACATTAAACTTCCACCTCAATAAGATAAGCGGTATAAGTCCTATAACCATTGGTACCAGTAATATTTTGACATCCTTCACAGTAACAGCATCCAGTCCTCCCATAAGGTAAAAAGTTATAAGCGGGAGCTTTTCGTATGGATCCGCCACATATTTTGTAATTGAAGTAAAAGACGTGAACAAAGCTGCAACAACCATACCCGTAAGTACGAGTACCAATGTGGCATTATTGTCTCTCGATATCATGGTACTTATTAAATATGTGATCATTACCGCTGTGAGTCCAAATAAAAAAGCAGAAACCTGTATACCAAAATCATTAAATGACAAAAGAATTCCCAATGCCGCACCAAATCCCGCACCAGCAGAAGCTCCAAGTATATCGGGAGACACCATAGGGTTTCTAAATAAGCCTTGATATGTGGTCCCGGACACAGACAAAGCCGCTCCCACCATTAAGGCAGATAATATTCTAGGGGCTCTGACATCAAAGAGTACCGTTTCAACAACATTGGCTTTTGCTGCGCTACGGCCAAGAATTTTTGATACCAGGGCATTGAAAAATTGCGGCAATGATATTGAATATTTTCCAATGGTCAACGAAACCAAAATGGTTATTATAAGTAGTGTAGTGGTTATAAGTATAAAATAAATTGTTTTCCTCTGTTCAAATTTTCCTTCATATAAATCCAATGGTTCTATCACATGCCTTCCCTTCTACAAAATCCATCATATTTGAATATCAGACAACATCTGAATAAATTTTTTTACTGCCGGATTATTATTTACTTTTCTCCAGGCTGCAATAACATCAAAAGAATATTGATTCCCTCTAAGTGGTATAAAACAAATTTTCTCACTTGCAATAGTTTTGAGTTTTTGTGGAACAATTGCAGCACCATATCCTGCCTCAACCATCAGAAGTGAGGAACCCGCACATTTATACCGGAGCTTCCTATCCTGAGATAATTTTTCTGAATTGAAGATCTCATTTACAAATGTCGCATATCCATTAAAATTTTCATTTGAAGGCATCAATATACGTTCCGAATTCAGCTCATGAATTGTAATGTTTTTCCGTTTAGCTAGAGGATGATCCTTACGTACTACAACGCAGAGCTCATCTTCATATAACTTGTACGTGTCACACCAAAACAAAATATCCTTATCAAAATCAGCAGTCAAGATCAAATCCAAATCATTGTTTTTAAGTTTTTGGGCCAGTTTCCCGTATTCGCAGGCCATCAATTTCAACTCAATATGGGGATAATATTTTTTAAAAAGCTGCATGGCTGGTACGAGAATATCTCTGGTACTTGCATACAAGTAGCCTATTTTCAATTCCATTTTAATCCCATATACTGCCATCTTCACTTTTTTCATACCTTCATCATATCGATTTACAATAGCAATGGCCTCTTTTAAAAACAATTTTCCCACATCGGTCAATTCAACATTATGGTGACCTCTTATCAACAAAGTCAATCCAATTTTCCTTTCCAATAAGGCAATATGCTTGCTGAGCACAGATTGTGTAATATAGAGCTGCCGTGCCGTCTTACTGAAATTCAAATTTTTAGAAAGCACAATAAATTCACGTAATATGCTGATTGGCATATCTTATCTCCTTCCTATCAACTTAAATACACCAAAAGACATCCTTGTTAATAAAATATCAAAGCTGCTGCTTGTAATCAATTTCAAACTATTATATAATTAATTCAAAAATGGAATAGGTGAGAACAATGACAGAAGAACAATTAAAATATTTTATAACCATAATAGACACGGGCAGTTATATGGAAACCGCCTTAGAGCTAAATATCGCCCAATCTTCTGTTAGCAAACAAATACAGGCACTTGAACGTGAATTGGGAGTTCAGCTCTTTAACCGCCGCCGCAGACATGTAAAATTAACGGAGGAAGGAAAACAACTATTACCACAGGCAAGACACATACTGGGAGAGATCCATCATCTGAAATACATGGCAAAAAAACTACAACCTGGATACAAATACAGAATAACAGTACTGACTCTGCCTATAATGAGCTGTTTCGGATTCCACATTCCAGTAAGCAGGTTTGAATTGGAAAACCCTTCATTCATAATCAATCTCAAGGAATTGGAAGAGCCCCAGTTATTTCGTAAACTGCTGGGCAACAATTTTGACATAGCACTGACTTATTGGGACGAGCAAAATCTAACCAACGGCAAAAATTCGTTCGTCCCTGTTTCCACGGATAAAATTGTCCTGGCAGTTCACAAAGACAATCCCCTGGCAAAACTAGAACAAATCACCCCGGAACAATTGAAGAATACGCCCCTTATGCTGATGGAAACCTATACATGCATATCCCATCTATGTATGGCATTTTTTGAAGAACATCATATTGTCCCGAATATTGTATTTAGAGGAAGACCTGAAACAATTTTAGGAGGTGTGGAAGCTAAACTTGGTTCTGCTTTAATAGCACGCAAACTAGCCAGCCAATTACTAGCTAACAATGTTGTCTCAATACCTATCTCGCCCAGTATCCCAGCCACATTGGGAGCTGTCATCAACAGACACAGCCAAAAAAATCCAAAGGTCAGAGAATTGGTCAAAATGTTAATTGACAGAAATAACGAATGATCATTACCCCCCTATAGCCGTCATGTTCCTCTTTATATATTCTCCCTTCTCCAGATTATGTCTCTCAGGCTTGTTTTTAACCGAGTCAATTATTATTTTCTTTAAATTTTCTCCATTTCTCAGTGCTGATTTCAAATCTATTTCATAATCTGAAAGGAGGCAGTCTTTGAGCTTACCATCTGCTGTCAGTCTAACTCTGTTGCAATTTTTACAGAACTTATGGGAAACAGGACTTATAAGTCCTACCCTTCCTCTCCCGCCAGGTAACTTATAATATTTGGCAGGTGACGATACATCTTCCCTTTCAATTTTCTTTAATTCTTTAACTTTTTCCAAGACTACCTTATTTGATATAAATTTATCCAGAGACCAATCCTTGGTACGCCCAATAGGCATGAGTTCAATAAATCTGACATCTATCTCTTCATTTTTTGTCAGGCCGACAAAGCTTTCTATCTCGCTGTCGTTAAATCCGCTGATCAAAACCGTATTCAATTTTATGGGTGCAAGTCCTACTTTTCTGGCTTCTTCAATTCCATCAAGAACATCCTTCAAACACCCTCCTCTGGTTATATCACGGTATTTTTTCCGATCTAAAGTATCCAGGCTGACATTAACCCTGTCAAGGCCTGCGTCTTTCAAATTTCCAGCATATTTTTCAAGAAGCATTCCATTCGTAGTCATTGCAAAATCCTCAATTCCACTTAAACTGCCTATATTTTGAATCAGTTTTACGATTCCCCTTCTAATCAGAGGTTCTCCTCCCGTTATTCTTATTTTTTTTATTCCCAGTGATACAAAAATTTTCACCAGCTCATATATTTCTTCCAGTCTCAATATTTCACTATGCCGTATTTTTGTTATGCCGCCTTCAGGCATACAATACATACATCTCAGATTACACAAATCCGTAACTGACACTCTTAAATAATTTATGTCCCTTCCATATGAATCTATCATATCTATCCCTCCGTCAGGTGATTTTCAAGTTATTCTGCATTTACAAGTACAAGTATAACATATACTATTGTGTCCCAAGAGTCTAAATTTTTTGAAAATAATCACTTATTTAATATAGTAAATCACAATTGATGCCTGCAATCAATTTAAAATTATCATATAATTAATTCAAAAACGGAATAGTTTAAAAACCGCAGAAGGGACTATTCTTTTTTGGAATAAACTATCATCTTTTTTGAATTGGAAATCAAATTTATACGATGTTATTCTAGAATTAGATAATTAAATTATCCAAAATTATTCATTAGTAAAGGAGGCAAACAAATGGAAGAACAAAAAACAAATAAAAAAGATTTCCTCGATGCAACGAATGTAGGGGGAATTGCATCAGCTTTGGACGGTTCAGATGGATTAGTGCGAAATGAGCTGCCGCAAGATGATGTATCATCTTCCATTAAGACTGTCAGAACATGCTGCAGGGCATGTATTTCCAACTGCGGTGTTATCGCCCATGTTAAAAATGGTAGAGTAATCAAGCTCGAGGGTGATCCGGAGAACCCCATGAACAAAGGATCACTGTGTGCCAAGGGACTTTCTGGCATACAAGCTCTTTACAATCCAAACCGCAATAAGTATCCAATGCTGCGGGTAGGCAGCCGTGGTGAAAACAAATGGAAACGTATTTCCTGGGATAAAGCCATTGACATTATCGCCAAAAAGCTTATGGAAACCCGTGAAAAGTATGGAGCTGAAGCTGTGCTCTGTTCTACAGGAGGAGGCGGAAACCCCGAATTTTGGAGCATTGCAAGATTTTGCAACGTATTTGGGACTCCTAACTGGTTCGAACCCGGCTGTGCGCAATGTTATCTGCCGCGTATACTGGCAAATAATTTAATGTACGGCGGTTCCGACTACAGCATAGCCGATTCAAACTGCCAGGAAATCTACTACACTAAAGATACACCGATGAAATGCCTTGTCCTGTGGGGAGCAGCTCCTTCCTATTCCAGTCCTGCGATGGGAGGTGGAGCCGTTGCGGATCTTCGTGCAAACGGGGTAAAAACCGTTGTAATCGACCCACGCATGACACCGGATGCAGCTAAAGCCAACGTTTGGCTTCCAATAAGACCCGGAAGCGATGTAGCACTATTGCAAGCTTGGACCCGCTATATAATCGATAAAAAACTCTATGACAAAAATTTCGTATTGAAGTGGACAAATCTGCCTTATCTTGTAGATGTAAAGAGCAAAATGTTTTTACGTGCTGACAAGAGCAATGATCCGGATATTCCAGATACCTTCATGGTATGGGATACAAAAACCAATTCAGCCAGATCGCTGGACTACCCATGGAACGATGCCCTGGCTCCTGCACTTGAAGGCACTTTTACGGTAAATGGAGTTGAATGCAAAACTGGCTTCCAGCTTTTAAAGGAAAGAGTGGAGCCCTATACCATTCAAAAGGCGGCAGAAATCTGCTGGCTCAATGCAAGCAGGATTGAAGAGGCAATTAATATATATACACAAAATTCTCCTGCAGGCATCTGCCTTGGTGTTGCTACTGACCAGAGCCCAAATTCAGTACAGGCAGCTATGGCGGCAGTCATTCTCAATGCACTTATGGGCAACATTGAAAGGCCGGGATCATTGATGCAGCGTTTTAAAGTAAGTGGTGTCATACCCGGTGATGCTGCTGTTTCAACCTATATAGTACCGGCTGCCCGAAAAATGCTCCCGCCTGAGCAGCTCAAAAAACGTTTGGGTGGAAATGAATACAAGGGACTTCTATTCTGGTGGGCGGGACACCCGGGGAGCATAAAAAAGGCAATTTTAACTGGAAAGCCTTATAAACCGAGAGTCTGGATTGAGCGTTCCGGTAATAAGTTTGCCAATGTAGCCGAAAGTAAATCATGGGCTCCCGCCATTAAGGAAATGGAATTCGTGGTACACATGTACATGTACCCTACTTCATTTTCCAATTACGCAGACATGCTTCTCCCTGCATCAGAATGGCTAGAAACAGATATGCCTGTGGAATCCTGCAACAAGGTCTTTGCTAGACAAGCCGTTACCCATCTCTGGGAAACCATGGACGAAACGCTGTTCTGGTCAAAACTTGCAAAACGCTGTGCAGAACTCGGACATGAAAATTGCAAGAAAGCATTCGATCCGGAAATCATGGGCAGCGATCTACCTTACTGGAATAACATGAATGAACTTCTCAATCGCTGTACAAGCACCTTTGATATGACATGGGACGAATTCAAGGAAAAAGCTCCTTTTGAATTTTTACCTAAAGACAAGTGGAAGCAGTATTACGTGTATAAACAGATCGATCCAAAGACAGGCAAGCCAAGAGGATTTGACACACCTTCCAAAAAAATTGAACTCTACCTGGAAAGCCTTATCACCTTGGGAAGAACGGGAATGCCTTACAGCACCTGTGAATTGCCTCCTGCTTCAAAAGACTACGACCCACTGCCGTATTATATGGAGCCTTCTGAAAGTCCGCTTGAAGACAGTGAACTTGCCAAAAAATATCCTCTAGTCATGACCAACGGCCGGCTTCCGTTTTATCATCATTCAACCCTGAGAAATGTTCCATGGCTGCGTGAGATGTACCCCGTTCCCGAAATCTGGATTCACCCCGCAGCTGCAAAAAACTATGGAATCTCCCATGGAGACTGGGTATGGGTGGAATCATTAAGGGGCAAGATCAAGGCAAAGGCAAATGTGACAAAAGGAATAAATCCTAGGGCAGTATACATGGAACGCTTTATTTTCCCTGAAAATTATCATACTGAAACTGAAGGATGGCGTGAAATGAACGTCAATGTACTTTCAAAATCAACTGCTCCATACAACGATGTTGTCGGGACGTATACGCTGAGAGGTTTTCTCGTAAGGGTTTCAAAAGCCAACGACGGTCCTCCAAAAGGAGTCTGGACCAAACCCGAACAGTTCAGAGAGTGGCTCCCCCAGCCATCTGATCCTACGGAGGTGGTTAAGTAATGAAACAAAATGTTTTGGTAATCGATGTGGATAGATGTATCGGCTGCTATGGATGCAGCGTAGCGTGTAAAATGGAAAACGGAGTGGCACTGGGCTCTTCAAGAAACAAAGTACTGACCATAGGTCCTACGGGGACATACCCTGACGTGCAGATGTACTGGCTTCCAGTTATGTGCCAGCAGTGTGCCGATCCTGCCTGTGTCAAAGTCTGTCCTACAGGGGCATGTTATAAACGCAGCAGTGACGGTGTTGTAGTTATCGATCAGGAAAAATGTATTGGATGCAAGAGCTGCCATAGAGCCTGTCCCTATGAGATAAACAATTTCAACAACGAAATGAGAGTAATGGATAAATGTAATCTCTGCACTCAATTGACGGAAAAAGGTGAAAAACCCGCGTGTGTAAAAAGCTGTTCAGGGAGAGCCATGATTTTCGGCGATATCAATGATCCAGGCAGTGATGTATCAAGGACATTAAAAGAAGCCGGCAGCGAAAATGTATACAGTCTCCGTGACGTTGGTACCCATCCTTCCGTTCGATACATTTTACGTCATGACAAATGGATTGATGTTATTCCGCAGGAGTGCGGCGAACAAGACGGGAGGAAAAGATAGTTGAATAAAAAGTCAGAGTACTTGATACTTGCAAAAAACCGTGAAAATCTATATCGCTTTTTGGGACGCCTCTATAAATCAGAAGTGGATAAAACGCTATTTATGCAGATGAAAAATATGAGCTTTCCTGTAAAGTGCTGTGAATCTGAACTCAGTGAGGGATATCAAATACTCAAGAAATATTTGGATAACCATGACAGCAATTCACTGACTGACCTTGCCGTAGATTATGCGAAGGTTTTTCTCGCTGCGGGAATGGCGGAAGGATCTGCTGCATTTCCCTATGAGTCGGTATATACAAGTAAAAAGAAGATTGTAATGCAGGAGGCCCGAGATCAGGTAATGGTTATATATGCAGCAAAAGGTCTGAAAAAAAGCGTAAAAAATTTAAATTTTTTCGAAGATCACATATCTCTGGAGCTGGAATTTATGGCATTTTTATGTCAGGAGGCACAGCATACTTCAGATATACATGGAGAACCTGATTTTTCGCCCTATGTAAAAGAGCAGATGGATTTTCTAAATAAACATTTGTTAAATTGGGTGCCTAGATTTTGTGCCGATATAGAAAAGTATGCCGGTACGGAATTCTATAAAGGAATTGGAAAAATCACCAATGGCTATTTACATCTGGATCGCACAATCCTGGAAAGCCTGACAAGTCAGCTGGAACATAATTTATAGAGATAGGAGGGGTAATCATTGGGTTACTATGTAAGTTTGGAAAGAATGGACGAAATAATGAACAAGCTTAAAAATGAATACAAGATATATGCTCCCAAGCGCTTTAAAAATCGCGGTTGGAAGCCTGATACCGATCTAATACGCTACGATGAGATCGATTCGGTGAAGGAAATCGTATATGATGTAAAATCCGACTTTTCACCAAAAGAAATTTTCTTCCCAATTAATCAGACACTTTTTTATTTTACCGAGGACAAATGTACCGAAAACAGTCTCGGCGATAAAAGGGACATCATCATATTTGCCCGTCCCTGCGATATCAATGCCATAAAAAGGCTGGATACCATCTTCTTAAAAAATGGCGATAAAAAGGATAATTATTATGAACAACTGCGTGACAAAATAAATATTTTCATGATAGAGTGTCGAAAAGGCTGGGATAATTGTTTCTGTGTCTCCATGGGTTCAAATCAAACCGACAATTACAGTGCAGCTGTGAGATTTCAAGACAACGGGCTGCTTCTGGATGTAAAAGATGATAAATTCAAAAATTACTTTAGCGGGGAAACTTCAAGGAATTTTACTCCTGAATTTGTCCAGGAAAATCAGACAAAAGTAAAACTGCCTGAAATTAGCAGTAGTGATCTTTTGAAAAAAGCATGTAATTTAAAATTATGGGATAGTTTCAACACAAAATGTATAAGCTGCGGTGCCTGTAATACGGTCTGCGGTACATGCAGCTGTTTCGATACCACGGATATCATATACAATGAAACGAGCCGAAATGGAGAGAGAAGAAGGGTATGGTCATCCTGCATGCTTGAAGAATTTACAACTATGGCAGGTGGACATAAAGTCCGGGAAACAGCCGGCGAAAGGATGAGATTCAAGACACTGCACAAGGTTTACGATTACAATGCCCGATTTGGCGGCACTGAGCATATGTGCGTAGGGTGCGGACGCTGCACAGATCGATGTCCGAAAGAAATCTCATTCCCGGATACTATCAACAGTTTAAGTGAAGAAATAGAAAAAATATCAAGTGGAAAGTCATCTAGGGAGGTGGATAAATAATGAATAATATCACTTTGCCATCGCCTCATAAAATTCTGGATGTCATACATGAAACCAATGCAGAATATACCTTCAGGGTTGCATATGACGATCATGATAACATCATGTACGGCCAGTTTTTCCAGCTTTCAATTCCAAAAGTAGGTGAGGCCCCAATATCCGTAAGCGGCAAGGGTGACAAATGGCTTGAATTTACTATACGAAAAGTAGGTAAGCTTACAAATGGAATTTTTGGCCTGCAGCCCGGAGACATGGTATTCATGAGAGGTCCCTACGGGAACTATTTTCCTGTAGATGAATTTAAAAGCAAAGACCTGGTAGTAATTGCCGGAGGTACTGGTCTTGCTGCAGTCAGAGCCCTTTTAAACCATTTTTACGAATACCCCGAAGAAATTAAATCAGTAAATTTTATTGCCGGTTTCAAAGATATCAATTCTGTTTTATTTGAATATGATCTTAAAAAATTCAAAACCAAATTCAATGCAATCTATACCTTGGACAATACCAGGGAAGATGGGTTCGAGACCGGAATGGTCACCGCATATATTGAAAAAATTCCTTTCAGCACTTTTAAAGACTACAATGTAATTATCGTAGGGCCTCCCGTCATGATGCATTTTGCCGCTAAGGAGTGCCTTGCAAGAGGTGCAGAAGAATCTAAAATATGGGTTTCACTTGAAAGAAAAATGTCCTGTGCAGTTGGCAAATGCGGACACTGTAAAATAAATGGAACTTATATATGTCTTGACGGACCAATTTTCAACTACACCAGGGCCAAAGATTTGATTGACTAAATTCTAGTACGTTTGATAATTCAATAATACCGGGGATTGCCCCGGTATTATTATTTAAGGTATAATTGCAAAGGAACGTACTGGAAAACCAGGCGCTTTTTCAACTTTGGGAACTATACTAAAAATTATCGATCCAGTTGGAGGTACCTTGTCTAAGTTTGCCATGACTTCAATTTGATAATGATCTTCTTTCAGCACGTAATATTCTCCCTGAAATCCCGTTTTCTGCTGTTTTATTGGTGCATCCGTATCAAATGTTTCATGACCATTTGCACTTATCTTCCTCGTTTCATATAAAAATTTAAGTGCTTCCAGCGACCATCCCGGATAATGTTCATTACCACCCTTGTCAAGATTCAAAAATTTGTCCTGATCAGGCCATCTTTTGCTCCAATCCGATCTAAATGCTACAAAAGAACCCTCAGGTATTTTTCCGTATTTTTTTTCCCATTCCAAAATATCATCTACAGTCATCACGTAATCATTGTTCTTATTTACCTTCTCCGAGAGATCTATATTCACAAGAGGCAAAACCAATTCTTTCAGTCCCAGTTCATCCAGATACCTTCCACCTTCAGCAAAATGCACCGGTGGATCAAGGTGAGTACCATATTGCCCCGCAAATGTATATTGTTTTACAAAAAATCCATCTTTGTAGGTAAAAAGAGTTTCAAATTTTGCAGGATCAAAACTTGCAAACCTTGGAGTATCGGGCCCAAATTTATGGGTGAGATCAACCCATTTATGTTTTTTTAAGTCATTTAAAGTATTCCACAAACTATTATTCATAGTACACAAACCCCTTTCAAATTAAAAAATTATTGAACACTAGTTTTTAAATTAGCTCTTTTATAAATAAATGTAATGATACAACCAGCTATTATCCACGTTAGAACAATGTAGGGGAATATATTATTTGGAAATTGCGGTATAGGATAAATATTAGAGTAAAATGTAAATGCCAAAACAAAAAGTGCCACAATTGGTATAAATAGCTGCCATGTCCATATCTTTCTCTTTCCAAAATATATCAAGGATCCCAGACTTGTTATAAAATAAGCAATAAGCAGTGCAAGTGCGCCAATAGTACCTATGTAACCAAATACCTCAACGCCATCATGCTTGAACAGTGCCAAAACTGGAATTATAATTATTGCAAGTATAATATTTAATGCTATATAGGGAGTATGATGCTCGGGATGTACATTTGAAAAAGCTTTTGGTATATTACCATCTTTACTCATGGAATAAAGCAATCTCGAGCCTGCCGTCATAGACCCCAGAGCCGTTGAAAAAGCCGATATGCTGATGGCAAGCGTTATTAAAATGGTAAACAAACTGCCCATATAGTTCTTTGAAAGTTCCACTATGGTGGATGGTGATTTTTTTAATGCCTGTATTCCTGAATCTGATACACCGAACCCTATAACTTCAGCATAACTTACAAATATAAATACAATTCCCGTTATGACAACCGTACTTGCAATTGCAAGCGGAATGGACTTTTTAGGATTCTTACTTTCCTCACCTAAACTGGAAGCACCTTCAAACCCGCCAAAGCAAAGTATCGCATATACAATCCCCGTCCCAAAATTTGAAAATGTATTTCCGTTCCTTTTAAAGGGTATCAAACTCAAACCTTTTGTAGATCCAACTTTTATGAGGATAATCACCGCAATTAAAATTACAAGCAAGATTGATATACTTTCTATTACAAGCATAATATTTGTACTCAATTTTATGTCAGTATATGATATAAACCATATAAGCACTTCACAAATCAATGCAAATATTATCCATGATATGTTAAGCCCTGTCAGGTCCTTGACAAAGCTTGCAAAAAGCGACCCAAAGGCGGAAGAACACCCGGCGGAAAATGCTATATAAGTAAGTGATAAAGTCCAGCCCGAAATTGATGCTGCATTTTCCCCCAAAGATTTTTCAGTAAATGTATATACCGAACCGGCAGACGGAAAATATTCATTAAACTTTACAAAAGACACTGCTACAGATCCCATCAATATAGTTGATACAAGAAATACCATACTTACGGAATAGGATACCGTGGATGCCATAAGCCCGACATTCATTGACATAGCAAAAGTAGGAGCTATTATTGCAACTGAGAGTGCAATAACTTCTACAAAATTAAGCTGATTATTCTCAAGGTTATTAATTTTTCTATTTTTGGCAACATTCAAGTAATTTCTCTCATTCATATGTTTTCCTCCTTGCCAATAACATTTAATTGGTTTTTAATTTTAAAAAATTTTTACTAGGTAAATAACTTCATCTTCATTCTGTTTAATTTAAGCAAGTGAAACAAAATAAGGTGATTTTCTTAAGATAAAGAAAATCACCTTTAATATCATGATATTAAAATTAATCATCTCATCTCTCAGAAATAAATCTGCAGGAATTGACACCAATACATTCACGTGAAAATGTTGGTTGTCGGGTTTCATAGGGCCTGTCCCTCTACCGCTCTCGATAAGACACTGTTTAATTTGATTCTTAGTATACTATCCAATTAGACTTTTGTCAACAATTTTTTTAAATTAAATTTATGACTATGATTTAATTGTGATAATGTCTTAGTATACCGCATTTGATTAT